>JADLGB010000064.1 GCA_020849535.1 Candidatus Hydrogenedentota bacterium | reverse complement strand
TCGGCGCATGGTCCTTGCGCTCGATGGCCTTCTGCAACTTCGGGATCGCCCCGCCGACTTTCTTGCCGTTCCGGACCGTGCCGAACAGGTGCCGGCTCACGGTGGACTGGCTCAAATCCAGCATTTCGGCGATATCCTCCTGCGTTTTATTGCAGAAGTAATACAGCCGAAGAATCTCGCGCTGGCGCGCCGTAAGCTGCGCGCCGATCAAGTCGTTGACGACCGGCAATACGCTGCGAAAGAAATCCTGCATCGCGTACCGTTTCTCCCGGTCCTCTTCCGTTTCGAACCAAAGAGCCCGCTCCGCGGGGATATTGTCAAGATAAGCCGACTGGGTTGGAATCTCCCAGAATTCCGCATTGAACCGTGCCATGACTGGACTCTCCTCTACTACATCGTGTTCCGTTTTCGCCGCATGAATGGGATTCGGAGGTGCGCATTCGTATGCCCCGGCGGGGCACCGTAATCACCTTGGCGTTCACTCGATGTCGTTGCTTCATCTTCGGGTCTCCTTGTTAGTACGGTTCCGGGTCTCCGCTCATCGGAGTCCGGTTGAGAAACGGATCCAATTGGGCTGTAAAACAAGAGCGCCGCAGGCTTTTGATTCTCGCCTGCGGCGCTCGCTGTTTCAGGAGCTTTGTCTTAAGGGGCTTTTGCTATAGCTTCACCTCGAGACGAGAACCGCAGGCCCGCACTCGGGCCACGTTGTGAATAAACGTGGGCAAAGTGCACCACACCACGTCACGCTTGCGCGTGGCGAGATGGGCCATAGCCATGTGTTGTATGCGGTTCACGTTTCGTTGTCCCTTTTCTTCTCTACTGCTTCTCTCCGCCGCCAGTTTTCCGGCAACGGAGCATTTATTAAAGCAGATTGCCTCTCGTTTCGCAAGTGCCTTTGAAATCGACCCCGAGGAACTTGCCCCACCCTGAACTGCCCGGCTGGAAAGCGCGTACCCCTCACCTTCACACACGAATATGCATACTCTTACGGCCCGGCCATGCGTACATTTTTGAACACGATGAATATCGAAAAAACGTCGCATGTACAAAAATGCACACCCGTCCTTGTCGAATTGACAGTTGTAAAGAGTTAACTTCTATCGACTTGACCAATTACTGACGTATTGGCACCCGAATTGCTCTCCCCATCTCACTGCACTCTGTGGGGAACCAAAGGAGATGGACATGCTCGCTGCTACTCCACCCCTGGGCTTGAGGATGGGCGACGAAATGGGACCAATTTCAAAGCAGGCAATCCGTGGGCGAATCCTGATCGTGGATGACGAAAACGGGCCGAGGCAAGCCCTGCGCATGCTCCTCAAAGAGGAGCATGACGTGCATCTGGCCGAAGACGTGGCCAAGGCCCAAGACGTCCTGAGATCCAGCCCCATAGACCTCGTCATCACCGACCTGCGCATGCCCCGGCAATCGGGCGTCGAACTGCTGCGCTGGACCAAGACGCAGTACCCCGAGACGGAAGTGATCATCCTTACCGGATTCGGCGAACTCGATTCCGCCATGAACGCCGTGGAATACGGCGCGCTCGCCTATGTAGTGAAACCATTCGACGCGAAAGTCATGTTGCGGCACGTCGAAGAAGGTCTCAACAAGCGCCAGAAAGAGATGGAACGCCGGCGGATGGAAGAGTTGGCCATGGAAGCCAACCGTTTCGAGACGCTCGGCCGCTTCGTTTCCGGCATGCTGCATGACCTCGGCACCCCGCTGGCTGTAATCACGGGGCAATTGGAGATGATCCTCAAAAAGGCGGACATTCCGCCCACGCGCGACCGCCTGGAAGTCATGCACAGTCAGATCAATCTGTGCACGGATATCGTGAGGTCGGCCATGAACTTCCTGCGCCACGAAACGCAGCGCTTTTCCATCCTCAACATAAACGACGTGGCGGAGGCGTGCATCACCGTGAGCACGCCGCTGTTGCAAAAGATGTCGGTGCAGGTCAGGCGTGAATTCGCGCAGAATATCCCAATTTGCGAAGGGGACTTCGTGCTGATGCGACAAGCCGTGCTGAACCTCATCACGAACGCGTGCCAGGCCATGGACGGCCAGGCGTCGCCCCGTCAGATTTGCGTGAGGACCTGGCGCGAACCCGAGCATGTTTGCATCGCAGTGGCCGACACGGGGCCCGGCATACCGGACGAGAACCGCACCAAGATTTTCGACACGTTCTTCTCGACAAAGGGGGAAGGCGGCACGGGGCTAGGACTCGCGGCGGTCAAGAACATCATGCGCCGCCACGACGGAGAAGTCGTGTTGTCCGAAAGCGATTGGAAAGGGGCTGAGTTCGTCCTCAAGTTCCCGCTTGTCACCTAGCCGGGGTCCGTGCTTCCGGGGGACGGGGACGGACCCGGAAGCGCGGCCCTTCTCAATTCTCAGAGCCAAGACCACGGGGCACGGGGAACACGGGGGAAGAAACAGCCGCGCGCTGTAATTCGTCCGCTGCCCTCGACTCACACGGCGCCAAACGGCGCGAGATTCCCCGACGCACTCAGAATGCTCTGTATAACCACGTCCAAACGAATTCCGGCTTTGACTTCTGTATTCCATCTGCGTCATCTGCGGACAAAGCCTTCCTCTGGTTATGTCGAAGCCGGCCTGCGCTACTCCGTGTATCTTTTTTGGCGGACTTCCTGGCCACCGGAGCTTGCCCCCGGCCTGACGGAAGCAAGCTCGCAAAGTGCTCATTGCTTGAATTCAGCGGCGGTTTATGCTATCCGTAATGTCTCTAGTGCCTAATCCATCCTGAACGTTGCCAACCGGTGCTCACGTTGCCTTCGCATTCGGGAGGAAGGCAGAGGTGGAAAATCCACAGATCCGCGCGCTGCGAATTGGGACGGGGTTGCAGGCGCGGGCTAGCGACTCCGAGGCTCTCTTTCCCCGGGCAAGACTGTAACGAGAGGAAAACGCTGCACACCGCGGACGGGGTGCGAAGCTCCCCCAGTGCGCGGCGGCGGAACAGCATCACTACATGAAGATTCATCCGACAGCGATAATCGACAGCAAGGCCGAACTGGCCGGCGATGTCGAAGTGCAGGCCTATACCCTCATCGGCCCGCACGTTCAGATCGATTCCGGTACGGTGATAGGGCCCCATTGCGTGCTGGAGGGCCGGACCCGGATCGGAAAGAACAACCGGTTCTTCTCCGGCGCACAGGCCGGCATCATTTCGCAGGACCTCAAACAGAAGAGCGAGTTCATCGGCAGGCTCGAGATCGGCGACGGAAACGTGATCCGGGAGCACGTCACGATCAGCGCGAGCACGATGAGCGGTTACGAAGACGAGCACCGGCTCACGACGGTGGGCAGCGATTGCCTGATCATGACCTGCGCCCACATCGGGCACGATTGCAGCGTGGGGAGCAATGTCATTCTCGCGAACTGCGTGGCCCTCGCGGGTCACGTCAAGGTGGAGGACCGCGCCATCATCGGGGGTCTCAGCGCGGTGCACCAGTTCTGCGTGATCGGTAAGATGGCGATGATCGGGGGCTTGAGCCGGGTCTGGCACGACGCGCCGCCGTTCATGATTGTCGACGGGAACCCCGCGCGGTGCTGCGGACCTAACACGGTGGGGTTGCGCCGGAACGGACTCACGGATGAGGCGCGCAACCTCATCAAAAACATGTACAAGATCATGTTCCGATCGGACCTCAATACGACCCAGGCCATTTACGAGATTGAAGCGTCGGTGGAAGACTGCCCGGAACGGGCCCACTTCCTCGATTTTGTGCGGAATTCCATCCGCGGCATTACGAAGTAACCTTCAACACAGGCCAACGGCGGCGCCGGACCTGCTTCCGGGCGCCGCGCCAAAGGACATTCTCATGGCTTCGGTTCGCGCCGGCGTGGTCGGCGTGGGACATCTCGGCTACCATCACGCACGCAACTATGCCGGTCTCGATTCGGTGAAGTTGGTGGGGCTGGTGGACACGGACCCACAGCGGCTGGCAAAAGCAACTTCTGACTTCGGCGTGCCGGGTTTCGCTACGTTGGACGAACTCATCGACGCCGGGATCGACGCGGCCTCCGTGGTCGTGCCGACCAGCGCGCACTGCGAAACGGCATTGCGCCTGTTGGACGCCGGGATCGACGTGATGGTCGAAAAGCCCATCGCCGTCAGCATTGACGAGGCCCAGCAAATGGTCTCCCGCGCCGCCCAGACGGGGCGCATCCTGCAGGTGGGCCACATCGAAAGGTTCAACGGGGCCGTGGCCGCGTTGTTCGAGTCCGTCCGCGAACCGCGCTTTATCGAGTGCCACCGGCTGAGCCCCTATCCCAACCGGGGGGACGACGTGAGCGTTGTGCTGGACCTCATGATCCACGATCTGGAGATCGTGCTGTCGCTGGTGGGCGAGCCGGTCAAGGCGGTGGATGCGGTCGGGGTATCGGTGTTCTCGAAGTACGAGGACATCGCAAACGCCCGCCTGCGTTTTGCTTCTGGCTGCGTGGCGAATATCACGAGCAGCCGCGTTTCCGTTGAGAGGATGCGCAAGATCCGGATCTTCGCGCGCGACGCGTATGTCTCTACCGATTACAGCGCCCAGGAAGTACTGGTGTACCGTAAGAAGCCGGGCCCTCTCGAAACGGGGATGAGCCCGATGGACCTCATCTCGGTGGAGCCGCTGCCCGTGCACAAAGACGAGCCCCTCAAGCTCGAATTGGCTTCTTTCGTGAAGTGCGTGCAAGAGCGGCGCCGTCCCCTGGTGGCGGGAGAGGACGCGCTGGCCGCGCTGTCCCTGGCCCAACAAGTCGTCGATTCCATTCGGGAGCACCTGTGACGCGGATTTTTCTATCGGCCGGCGAATCCTCCGGAGACCTCCACGGCGCGAACCTCATCCGGGCGCTACGCGAGGCCGACCCCTCCGTCGAGTGCCTGGGTCTGGGCGGGCGGCGAATGGAAGAGGCGGGCATGGAGCTGCTGCACGACGTGGCCGGCACCGGGATCATGGGCTTTGTGGAAGTGGTGAAACACTTCGGTTTCTTCAAGCGCCTGTATGTCGAAACCGTGCGCCGGCTCGAATTCGAGCCGCCCGATTGCCTGGTCGTGATCGACTATCCGGGCTTCAACATCCAGATCGCCAAACGCGCGAGCTTGTTTGGCATCCCTGTGGTGTGGTACATCAGCCCTCAGGTATGGGCTTGGAAGCGCGGGCGCGTGTTCACGATCGCGCGTATCGTGGAGAAGATGCTGGTCATCCTGCCGTTCGAGGAACGGATCTACAAGGCCGTGGGCGTGGACTGCGCCTTTGTGGGGCATCCGCTGCTGGATCATATCGCGGCCACACCCGTGGAAGGCCTGTATCGCGAGGGGATGATCATTGGCCTGCTCCCCGGAAGCCGCGAACAGGAAATCGGCCGCCTGCTGGGCACCATGCTGGAGGTGGCCCGTGGCATTCAAGGGAAGTATCCCGAAGCGCGTTTCGTGGTTCCCTGCGTCGATGAGGCCCGTGCCGCCCAGGTGCGGACGCTGGCTGCGGGGTTCCCGCTGGAAACCGTGATCGGCAAGACCTACGAAGTGCTCGACGGAGCACGCTTCTGTCTGGTGGCGTCCGGCACGGCGACGGTGGAAGTCACGCTCTTCAACGTGCCCATGATCATCCTGTACCGCGTGGCGCCGGTGACGTACTGGCTGGCGCGGATGCTGGTGCGCGTGGACCATATCGGCATGGTGAACATCTTAGCGAAGAAGCGCGTCGTTCCCGAGTTCGTGCAGCATGAGGCGACCGTGAAAAACATGCTTCCCGTGGCGCTGGAACTCATCGCGGAGGGCGAACTCCGGACTCGGATGTTGGAAGACCTGGCAGCGGTGCGCGAACAACTCGGCGGGCCGGGCGCAAGCCGGCGCGCGGCGGAGCAGATCCTGGCGGTGCTGGGAAAGGAGGCCCATGGCTGACAAGCTGTACTTGATAGACGGCAGCGCCTTTGCCTATCGAGCCTTTTTCGCCATCCGCGGGCTGACGGATTCGAAGGGCCAGCCCACGAACGCCGTCTACGGATTCGCGCGGGTCCTGCTCAAACTGCTGCGCGAGCACGACCCCAGTCACATCGCGGTCGTCTTCGACGCACCGGGCAAGACCTTCCGCGACGATATGTACCCCGAATACAAAGCCAATCGAGAAGCCACCCCCGAAGAGCTGTCCAGCCAATTCCCCCTGATGCATGAACTCGTAAAGGCATTCGACATCTGCATGATCGTGCAACCGGGTGTCGAAGCCGATGACGTCATGGGCACTCTGGCCCGGCGCGCGGAAGAGGCCGGCGTGGACACCGTCCTGGTCACCGGCGACAAGGACCTGCTCCAGCTCGTGACGCAGCACGTAAAGGTCTACGACCCCGGCAAGGGCGATGACGGGCTCTGGTACGGTGAGGAGCAGGTGCGCGAACGGTTCGGCGTGGGACCCGCGTATGTGATCGACGCCCTCGGCCTGATGGGCGATACCGCGGACAACGTTCCGGGCGTGCGGGGGATCGGTCCTAAGACGGCGCGCACGCTGTTGGAGAAGTACGGCAGCCTGGACGCGATCTACGCGCACCTCGACGATCTCAAGGGCAAACAGCGGGAACGCCTCGAAGAAGACCGCGAAATGGCGCTGCTGAGCCGGCGCCTCGTGACCATCCACACCGATGTTGAGTTACCGGTGGGCCTGGAAGACTGCCGCCGCCGCCCATTCAACCGGGCGAACATGGCGGAAATCTTCGCCAAACTCGAGTTCCAGTCGCTGCAACAGGAATTCCTCCCCGATGCCGCCGAAGCAGAAGAACTGGATTACCGGCTGGTGCTGACCGAAGAAGTCCTGGTGCGGGCCATCGCGGAAATGCGCGCAGCGGGACGCTTCGCCGTGGACACGGAAACGACGTCCACCGACCCGATGCGGGCGGTCCTGGTGGGCGTGTCGATGAGCTGTAAGGCTAACACGGGCTACTACGTGCCCGTGGGGCATACGCCTGAAGCCCTGGGCGACAGCGCGCGTGGACGCAAGGGCGCCCCCCTGACCCGCGAACGGGCATTGGCCCTCCTGAAGCCCCTGCTGGAGGATGAACACCTCCCGAAAACTGGCCATAACATCAAGTACGACTTGGTCGTGCTGGCCGGGGCGGGCATCCATTTGGCTGGAATTTCTTTGGACACGATGGTAGCCTCATATTTGACAGATGCGAGCCGGATGAGGCATAATCTGGAAGAAGTCAGTCTCCACTACCTCAAACGCAAGATGATCCCGATAACCGACCTGATCGGCCAGGGGTCGAAAGCGGTTACCTTCGACAACGTCCCCGTGGACAACGCATGCGTGTATGCATGTGAAGACGCGGACGTAACGTGGCGGCTCGGGGGAGTATTCGAGCCCGTGCTGCGCGAGAAGGGTTTGTGGGAACTGTTTGAGCAAGTCGAGTTGCCCCTGATAGGCGTGCTGGCCCGGATGGAACAGGCCGGCGTGGCCATCGACCTCAAGGTGTTTGAGGAACTCCAGCAGGTAGTCACTGAGAGGCTGGGGGCACTGGAAGCCGACATTCACGAAACGGCCGGGGAACCGTTTCAGATAAACTCGCCCAAGCAACTGCAGGAAATTCTGTTTGGGAAGTTGGGGCTGAAGCCCGTCCGAAAGACCAAGACCGGTTTTTCCACGGATGTCGAGGTCTTGGAGGCCTTGACGCCCGAACATCCGCTGCCTGCGAAGGTGCTGGAGTATCGGGTTCTCGAGAAACTCCGGGGCACGTATATCGAAGCGTTGCCCAAGTTGGTGAATCCCAACACGGGCCGCATACATACATCGTTTAATCAGGCCGTCGCGGCGACGGGCCGGCTGTCCAGCAGCGACCCGAACCTGCAGAACATCCCCGTCCGAACGGAGATAGGCCGCCGGATCCGCGAGGGGTTTGTTCCCGGGGACAGCGGCAAGAAACTGATTTCGGCCGATTACTCTCAAATTGAATTGCGGATACTGGCCCACCTCTCGGGGGACGCTCATCTCCAGGAAGCGTTCTCGCACGATGCGGATATCCATCAGGAGACCGCGGCCCGTGTGTTTGACGTCATGCCCGAACTGGTGACCCCCGAAATGCGCCGCCAGGCTAAGGCGGTCAATTTCGGGGTCGTCTACGGAATCAGCGCGTTTGGGCTCGCCCGGAATCTGGGCATCTCGAATGCGGAGGCGGGGCGCTTCATCGAGCACTACTTCGCGAAGTATCCGGGGGTACGCACGTGGATCGACGCCATCCTCAAACAGGCCGAGGCGGATGGATTCGTCACGACCCTCCTCAAGCGGCGCCGGTACGTGCCGGAACTCGCGTCGGGCAACGTGTCCACCAGGCGCGCCGCCGAGCGCGTAGCGATGAACACGCCCGTGCAGGGGAGCGCGGCGGACATTATCAAGCTGGCGATGATCGAACTGGACGGAGCGCTCATGGGAACGGAAGCGCGGTTGATACTGCAGGTCCACGACGAGCTGGTGGTCGAAGCACCGGCGGCGCGGGCTGAAGAAATTGCCGGAACGATGAAATCGATCATGGAGTCGGCGGTACAGTTGGATGTGCCGTTGAAGGTAGACGTTGGAATAGGAGACAACTGGGCCGAAATACATTAGCGCCCCGCGCCGCGGCCCTATTCAGGTAAGAAGGACGAAATCCCGCCGGGGAACGTAAACCCCATTTGCGTGGAGTACGAGCAAATCGATTGAAGAAACACACAACCAGTGGATACCCCGAACGGGTTCGTTGCGCCTGCGCCTGGCCGGAACTCAGGGACACGAAAGGACGATGAATGGCAGACAGAACCAGCAATGACAAGGGCCACTCGAAGCCGCGAGGAAGAATGCCCAAACGATCGAACGCCGGCGGTCCGGGCCGTGGAATGGGGCGTCCGGGACGCGACCACGGGCGAGGGCAACGGCCGAACGGGCCCATCATCGATGTGGCCAACGAGATCGAATCCGAAAACGGGGACGGCCAGTCGCAGCAGTCGAACGGTCCAGAGATCGCGATAGGCGACCTGAAACGGATGACGATGACCGAGCTGACGGAAACGGCGCGGCACCTCAACGTCGAAGGATACAGCGGTCTCAAGAAGCAGGACCTGATCTTCCGCATCCTGCAGCAGAGCATCGAAGCCACCGGCTCGCTCTACGGCGAGGGCACCTTGGAAATCCTGCCCGACGGTTTCGGTTTCCTGCGTTCCGGCGACTACTCCTACCTGCCAGGCCCCGATGACATCTACGTGTCTCCTTCCCAGATCCGCAAGTTCGCACTGCGTACCGGCGACACGATCCAGGGGCACGTACGGCCTCCGAAGGAGGGCGAGCGCTATTTCGCGCTGCTGAAAGTTGAGGCGGTGAATTACGAAAGCCCCGAGGTCGCACGGGAGCGCATTCTGTTCGACAACCTGACGCCACTGCACCCCAACGAACGCCTGAAGCTCGAGACCGAGCAGAAGGAAGTGGCGATGCGGATCATGGATCTGATTTCGCCCATTGGTAAGGGTCAGCGCGGATTGATCGTGGCGGCGCCCTTCACCGGAAAGACGGTGCTGCTCCAGAAAATCGCCAACAGTATCACGATCAATCACCCCGAAGCGCACGTCATCGTCCTGCTGATCGACGAGCGCCCCGAAGAAGTGACCGATATGTCGCGTTCCGTGAAGGGCGAGGTCATCGCGTCGACTTTCGACGAACCCCCCGAGCGCCACGTGCAGGTCGCGGAGATGGTGCTCGAAAAGGCCAAGCGCCTGGTCGAGCACAAGCGGGACGTCATCATCCTGCTCGACTCGATCACGCGCCTCGCGCGCGCCTACAATGTCATCGTCCCGGCGAGCGGCAAGGTGTTGTCCGGCGGTGTGGACGCCAACGCCCTGCAGCGGCCCAAGCGTTTCTTCGGCGCGGCGCGCAATATCGAAGAGGGCGGCAGCCTGACCATCCTCGCGACGGCGCTCGTGGAAACGGGCAGCCGTATGGACGACGTAATCTTTGAAGAGTTCAAGGGCACGGGCAACATGGAAATCCACCTGGACCGCCGCCTCATGGAGAAGCGCGTGTTCCCGGCCATCGACGTGCTCAAGTCGCGCACCCGCAAGGAAGAACTCCTGGTGGAAGACGACGAACTGCAGCGCATCTGGCTGCTGTTGAAGGTGCTGAGCCCGTTGAGCGTCACCGAAGCTACGGAGCTACTCGTGGACAAACTCCGCAAGACCAAGACGAATTCCGATTTCCTGTCCATGATGCAGAAGATGTAGCAGAACGATTTCGCGCCATTGCGAAGCGCCGGTGTCCCAGACGGATACCGGCGCTTGTTGTTTACGAACGGGTGTGTTGCTCCAGCCACGCGCAGGCAGAGGCCGGCAAGTCTTCGTGTCCACCGTCGAAGATGGTGATGCGGGAAGGACCCGCCATCTGCCGGTAGAAGATGGCGCGTTCATACGCGGGATCGGGTAGAGAGGCCGTTGCCGACGCTCGGCCCTTCAACAAGTTCTCGATCACATCCGCGGGAAAGGCCGCCGCGTCGAGCGCATCGGCAATTGCGTTGAACGCCCACACGCTGTGCTGAATGCCGACGCCCTTCGGCTGTCCATCATCAATACCGTGATTGATATCCATAGGCAGATTTCGTGCCGCGGCCAGATGATGCACGGGAGAACGGTAGACAATCTCCGCGTCCGCACGAGGCGATGAGCCTGGAGACCCTCCCGCGACCTTCTCTACATGCCGATACGTCTTCGCGTGGAGCGCAATGCATTCTCGGTGGAACTCGGCCAAGTCCGTGATCGGACACCACGCCGAAACCGCCGCCCACCGCTGCGGGGCTTCCGCGGCCATGATGAGTGCCATGTGCCCGCCGCCGGAAACGCCGCACACGTAGATACGCTGCTCGTCGACGGCGTGCGTCGAGCAGATGTGATTCACGGCGTCCAGCACGTCCTGGCGTGCGAGCTTCGAGGCACAGGCCTGCGGACGCTTGTTCGGCCCGCGAAAATGCGGGGCGAGAAAATGCCAATTGCGTTTGCGCGCCTCGACCTGCCACGGCGTGGAATCGAAATCGTATCCATGCCGCCACGGGTGGAGATAGACCAGAAGCGGTCGGGGCTCTCCACCGTCCGCAGCGATGAATAGACAGGGTTGGCGATGACTGTCCAACGTGCTGCGGATGTGGATGGTCTGCTGGTGGGCGTTTGGCGCCACCTTCTCGCGCTTCTTGAGTCCGAGCGCTTGCAGGAGGCGCTTCATCCCGGGCGTCAGGCCTTCCGCGCCGCGGCTACGGCGTTGGCGAAGGCGCGGGCGTTCTTCGCGATGCCGTCGAAATCGCGTGCGGCAACGAGCTTCTTGCTGACCAGATTGCCCCCCACGCCGAGAGCGGCCGCCCCTGCTTTCAAGAAATCACCTACGTTCTCGACTTCCACTCCGCCAGTGGGAATCAGCGGAATCTGGGGAAGCGGACCCTTGATAGCCTTGATGTACTCAGGGCCGCCCACGCTGGCAGGAAAGACCTTCACAAAGTCGGAGCCATTGTCCCAGGCGGCCAGGATCTCGGTGGGCGTGTAGGCGCCCGCGGCCACGGGTTTGCCGTAGCGGCGCGCCATCTGGATGACGGGAACTGACAAGGTCGGCGTGACCACAAACTCGGCCCCCGCGAGAATCGCCATCCGGCAGGTTTCCGCATCGAGCACAGTGCCCACGCCCAGCAGGGAGTCGGTCCCGGCGAGTTTCTTCGAGGCAACCTCGAGACACTGCAACGCCCCAGGAGTAGTCATCGTGAGTTCGATACAGTGGACACCGCCCGCGGCCACCGCCTCAACCACCTTGACGAGATCGTCGCCACCCGAATCCGCGCGCACGACCGCGATGATGCACTTGTCCAAGAGGTATTGTATCGCCGCATATTTATCCATGATGCGCTCCAGCCCTGCCTGACGTTGGGCATTCGACCACAGGGGCTTTGCTGCTGTCAAGGCGCAGGCGGCCAGGCAGCCTGTGTCCACTGGGATGACAGGCGAGAACGCCTATGTCCGATTGGCCGGATCCGACGGATCGGTCCGATCGGATACGAGCGCGTGGCGCCCCCGCCTGTCCCTTGGCCTGGGCATTTGCTTGGGGTCTCCGCAGACAAAATGCGGTACACTGATTCGGCAATCGCACTTGGAATCTTGGGAGGGAACATGTGATGAAAAGGAGAATGCTCGCCGGGGTCATCCTGTGCCTGGGCTTCTGCTTTGCCTTTGCGGAAGCGCCGGACGAAGCCCGCCGTAACGCCGGCCAAGCCCAGGAGGCCCTCCAACGCAGCAAGCGCGTACTCGACGCCTATCTCCTGCGGCTCGATCCGGTGACGGGCCTGCTGCCGCGCCGGGGCGGTGAGAACACGTGGTATGTGCGCGATTCGGCGGCCGATCTCTACCCCTTTCTGGTGATGGCGGCGTACTACACGGAACGCCCCACGTTTGAGGGACCCATGCACGCCATCCTGCGCAATGAGATGCTGCATGGCAACCGCGTGGGCCGGCTCCCGGATAACGTACTGCCCGGCGGCGCGGGGTTCGAATATGCCGGCGTGGACATGGACCGCATCCTGTTCGGCAGTTGCGAATACGTGAAGGATGGCCTGCTCCCGCTCACGGAACTCCTCGGACATCACGCGTGGTATGCGCGCATGCGCGGCATCGTCGACGACATCATCGCCTACGCTCCGTACGACACCGCCTACGGAAAGATCCCATCGATCAGCGCGGAAGTCAACGGGGAACTGCTCCAGGCTCTGGCGCGACTCGCCTTCCTGACGCACGACCCCAGATACATTGACCAGGCTGTTCGCATCGCCGACTTCTATTTCCAGGAAGTCATCCCCAAGTCCAACGGCCTGCCCGCGCACCTTTGGGACCTCGAGCAGGGCAAGCCAAAATCCGATGTCTTCGTATTGTCGGACCATGGGAATGAAATCGTGGGCGGCTTGTCGGAACTGGTGCTCTTCTTGAAAGAGAGCGGCCACCCCGCGTACGAGCGCTTTTCGAAGCCCTTGTCCGACGTCGTCGCGACGCTGCTGGATTGCGGGCTCAACGAGGACGGCGTCTGGTACTTGTCCATCTCACTGGCGACGCATCAACCCGTGGACGCACGCCACGCGCATTGCTGGGGCTACCTCTTCAACGGCGTATACACGACCTACCTCATCACCGGGGAAGAGCGTTTCAAAGAGGCTACGTTGCGCGCCTTGAAAATGGTGACTACGAAACCCACGTATCTCGACGACCCGGAGGGCAGCGGGCGCAAGTATGGTTCCAACGCTTACTCGGATGCGCTCGAGAGCGCCATCGTCTTCAAAAACCGCTTTCCTGACGCAGTCGACTGGTCCGTGTTGGACACCTGCTTCGAGCGTTTCCTGCGGCGCCAGCGGGACGACGGCATCATTGAGGACTGGTACGGCGACGGCAACTACGTGCGCACGGCGCTCATGTACGCCTTCATGAAGTCCCAAGGCACCTGGATCGAGCCTTGGCGAGAGGACGTCCGGCTCGGCGCCGTTCCCAAAGACAACGGCATTCTGCTGACGCTTGACTCAGATCAGCCTTGGGAAGGCCGGATCCGCTTCGACGTGCCTCGGCACCGCGACTACTTCAATCTGCCCATCAACTACCCCCGCCTCAATGAATGGCCGGAGTGGTACACGGTCGAGATGGACCGCCTGTATGCCGTCGAGGTGAACGGCGAGAACATGACCCGCAGCGGCGGGGAACTCGTGCAAGGATTGACTGTGGCGACAGGGGCTGGTTCGGGCATCGTGCTGACCCTCAGAAGAACGGATTAAGTGGTATTGTAATTTATTGACAATCGAAGTACCATATACCCATGGCAGCACACGAAGAAAACACGGCGTTCTCCGGCCTGCTCGATCAGTTCATGCAATCGGCTGTGTTTGAATCCGGTTTGGCCGAAGCCACCTTGGGTGCCTACGCGGCGGACATCGCCGCATATCTATCCTTCCTGGCGGCGGCAGGCAAGGCCGACCTGAATTCCGTCACACGCGAAGATGTGTTGGACCACCTCATCGCGTTGCGCAAGGAGCAGAAGCTCTCCGCACGGTCGACGGCGCGGCACCTCAGCGCGATTCGCAGATTCCACGCGTTCCTGCGCGGCGAACGCCTCACCACCGGCGACCCGGCAGAAGGCTTCGATGCGCCGCGCCTGACGCAATCTCTTCCCCACGTCCTTTCCGCAAGTGAGGTTGAGCGCATGCTGCGCATACCGGATGTATCGAAGCCGGAAGGGATTCGCGATGCGGCCATCCTCGAGTTGTTTTACTCGAGCGGGCTGCGCATCTCGGAACTCGCGAAGCTGCCCACGCGGGACGTCTCGCTCGACGAAGGCGCGGTGCGTGTGAAAGGAAAGGGCTCCAAGGTGCGTTTGGTGCCGTTGGGCTCCGCCGCAATGGATCGCATCCGCGCGTGGCTCGAGGTGCGCGCGGCTAGCAAGGTGCTGGACGACACGCTCTTCCTCGGTGCCCGAGGCAAACGCATGAGCAGAACCACTGTCTGGCAAGTGGTCAAGCGCTACGCCCGCGCCGCGAACATCGCCCAGAACGTGACGCCGCACATGCTGCGGCATTCCTTCGCCACGCACCTGCTGGACAATGGAGCGGACCTGCGTGCGGTTCAGGAGATGCTGGGGCACTCGGACATCGCGACCACGCAAATCTACACCCACGTGAGCGTAGACCGGCTCAGCAAGGCACACCGGACGTTTCACCCGCGGGCGTGACGGTTCAGAACCCCACACCAGCCCTCCCCGCACACGGGGGAGGATCTAACGCGGTCCGATCGGTCGGATCCGTCCAATCCGTCCGATAAAACTCTGGAGCAAACTCAGGAACGGTTCAGCAGGCCCACGACGCGATCCAGCAGCCTCTCCGCTAACTCATCCTTGGAGAGCAGAGGCAGCTTGTCGACGTGTCCGGACCGGTCCAGGATGGCCGCATTGGTGGTATCCGTGCCGAAGCCGGATTCCGGGGAATGGACTTCATTGGCAACGATGAGGTCAAGCTTCTTCTTCTCGAGTTTGGCTTTGGCGTTCTTGATGAGATCATCCGTCTCAGCCGCGAACCCGGCCAGCACTTGGCCACCCTGTCGCACGGCGCCCACCAACCCCAGAACATCGGGATTCTCGACCAGAGTCAACGTGAGTGATTTGCCCGTCTTCTTGCGCTTTGTATCGGCGGGCGCATCCACACGGTAGTCGGCCACGGCTGCCGCCGCAATGAAGACATCGCATTCCTGCGCGAGGCCAACGGCGGTTTCCGCCATTTCCGATGCCGTGGATACGGGGATGACCAGGGCACCGTAAGGGAGCGGCGCCTCGCTATGCCCCGCAATTACTGTGACATTCGCTCCGCGGGCGAGTGCCTCCATGGCGATGGCACGTCCCATCTTCCCCGAAGAACGATTGCCAATGTAGCGCACCGGATCCACCGGTTCCTGGGTGCCGCCACTTGTCATGACGATGCGCTTTCCCTTGAGGTCGGGCTGATTCCTCAGGAGCGGCGCGGAGGCTTCGAGGATTGCCATCGGGTCGATGAGGCGTCCCGGTCCGACAGTGCCGCAGGCAAGGCGTCCGGCGTCCGGACCAACGAACGTGCACCCGCGGATCTTCAAGGTCAGGATGTTCTCGCGCGTGGCGGGGTGCTCGTACATGTTGGTGTTCATCGCGGGCGCGAACAAGACCGGTGCCTTTGTCGCGAGGAGCGTCGTGGACAGCCAGTCGTCGGCAAGGCCGTGCGCCGCTTTGGCAATGAAATTCGCCGTGGCGGGCGCGATAAGGAAGAGGTCCGCCCGTTGTGCCACCGCAATGTGCTCGACCTCCGGATTCTGGAGCGGCTCGAACATCGCGGTGACGGCGCGGCGGCCGGTGATACCTTCAAACGAGGCCGCCCCCACCAATTCGGTGGCGGATTTCGTAAGCGCAGGGGTTACCTTGGCGCCCAGCTCCACCAGGCGCGAGGCCAATTCGCACGCCTTGTACGCGGCGATGGACCCCGTGACCCCTAGGACAATCTCCTTATTCGAAAAATTCTTCTTCATCCGCGCCGCCGATCCGCGCCTTCACTTTTCCTTGCAGGACCTCTTCGAGAGCCACAATCGTGGGCTTCTTCGACCGCACAGGAACAAGGGGGCGGGAATCGGGCTTGGAGATCTGCGAGGCGCGCCGCGCCGCGAGGATCACCAGCCGGTACAGGCTGTCAATCTTGTCATCAAACTGTTCAACGGAAATCGTGCTCATCTGTCCTCCATGTGGGTCCACTCATCTTCCATCGGTTGCCGGCGTGCCCGGCACCGCTCCGCCCGGAGGATCGCGGCCAAGTCGGCCGCCGCATCTTCCAAGCGGTCATTCACAATCACGTAATCAAACTCGCCACGAGCGGCAATCTCCGCGCGTGCGTTGGCCAATCGCAAATCAACCACTTCCGCGCTGTCCGTTCCTCGCGCGCGCAGCCGCCTTTTCAGCTCTTCCATCGACGGCGCCATGATGAAGATCGTTACGGCGTCGAGACCGATGCGCTTGACGTTGCGCATCCCCTGCACGTCGAGTTCCAGCACCGTGTCCTTGCCGGAAGCCAGCAGACGGTCCAACTCTTCGCGCAGCGTGCCGTAGGCGTTGCCGTGCACTTCCGCCCATTCGACGAAATCACCGGCCTGCACGCGGCGCGCGAACGTGTCGCGGTCAAGGAAGTAGTAGTCCTTCCCGTGGACCTCGCCTGTGCGGGGCGGCCGGGTCGTCGCGGAAACTGAGAGTCCGAGCCGCGCGTCCTGCGCAAAGACCCGTTCGAGCACTGTGCGCTTGCCCGCGCCCGACGGCGCGGAAACGACAAACACGATGCCGCGCGGGATGGTAATCTTGGTTGTATCTTCCGCTTGGCCCACGCGCGCGTCACTCAATGTTCTGAATCTGCTCGCGGATCTTCTCCAACTCCGACTTCAACTCCAGCACTTCTTTCGCTACGTTGGCGTCTCGGGTCTTCACACCCAGGGTGTTCGCCTCGCGCTGAATCTCCTGCGTCAGGAAGTCGAGGCGTCGTCCCGCCGGCTCTTTGGAACCGAGAATTTCTTCCATGTGGTCCAGGTGCGTCTTGAACCGCACCACCTCCTCGGTGACGTCGCTCTTCTCGGCCATCAGCGCCACTTCGATTGCGATGCGCTCTTCCGTGAGGCCGGCCGCGGTATTCAGTTCGCTGATCCGCGTCCGCAAACGGGCTTCGTAAATGGCGTTCAACTCGGGAAGCCGTTCTTCAATAGCACTCAGCCCTTTTCGCATGAGGCCGATGCGGGCGCGGATGTCTTCGACCAAGGCCTTGCCTTCCACGGCCCTCATCGCGTCCAGTTTCTCCAACGCCTGCTCCAGAACACTGACGAGCACCGGTTGGACGGCCTCGATGTCTTCCTCCGCTTCTTCCTGGTACAACACGCCCTCAAGTTGAGCGAGCACATTGAGCGAGATGGTCTCGTAAGACCCTAACATCGTGCCAAGTGCTTTCGATGCATCCAGATACTGTTGCGCCACCACCGGATCGAAATGGACCGCGCGCACGGACGTATTGCCCCGGCGCCGGTTGATCGTGACGTTGAGCTTCCCGCGCGCGATGTGGTTGCGAACCGTCTGCTTGACGACGGGTTCCAGGGCGGACCACGAAGGCGGAATACGCAGACTGCAATCCAAGTACCGCCCGTTGACGGAACTCAACTCCACGGTGAGAGTCTGTCCGTCAAACTCGCCGGTGGCCTTCCCGAATCCGGTCATGCTGCGCGACATGTAGTATCCTGCTGTAAAATGCGAACTTAGAGCGATTGCCGACCCACGAGTATAGCGCACAGGCTGGCTGGTTCGCAACCAGAAGCACGAGGGCGCAGCGGGCGATGGCAGGAATGGGAATCATGGGAAGCATAGGAGGTATTTGAAATGCCTCCCTCCCCGCAGGCGGGGAGGACCCGTGCGTCCCATCACTCCCATAATTCTCATTCGTTCCCATAATTCCCATTCCCGAAGCTACCGGGATGGCCACCCGAGGCCCCCTTCCTTTTCAGAACTCGCCCATTTGCACGGACGACTCTCTGTAAGTACTGTTATGAAAGTGAGATGCGCCAGCCGGGTCACCTATTCGACACCGCGCGCCTGGACTCGGAAGGAGACGACAGAAATGACCAGGAATACAAGTCAATCAAAGCCGTTGATCCGCGCGACGCGCCTCGCGGCCTTCCTGCTCGCAGGCGTGGGCGCCTTCGCCACACCTTGGGATCCCCAAGCCAACGACTTCGCCGGGCGCAAGGGGACCACGCTATACGTCTCCAAACTCGGCGACAACACCGACGGCACGTCGTGGCCAACCGCCTTCACCACCGTACAGGCCGCGCTGGATGCCATTCCGGACGCCGAGGGTGGACATGTGGTCGTGTTGCGCCCGGACACCTATGTGGAGGCAAACCTCTGGCCCAAACACAAAGGCGCGCAAGGCGCGTACAACGTGCTCGCCGCGGATTCGGACGGCAGCCTGGGCTCAGGGGCGCAGGGCTACGCAATCATCGATGCGGGCTGCCCAGACATCGTCGTGCGGCAGGACCACTCGGTGGCTGGCGGCAATCCTCCTTTCAAGATTCTCACCGAGGGCGGTCCTGAGAAAGGTCTCAAGAGCGTGGACTGGTGGGGCCCGTATCGCTGCGACCCAAACTTCTCGGGCGTCGTATGGGATCGCTGGGTGTTCCGCGGCCTATACTCCACCGGCTCGGAAGGCGGCATGGGCTGGGACATGACCTGTGAAGCCGGCACACCCTTCACCGCGGTGGCCGAGGATTGCGTGGGGATTGGCCGCTTCGCGGGGGCTTGTGTGATGGGGCACACCAATCGGCCGGACGAGCCGGTCGTGTTCCGGCGCTCGTACTTCATGTGCCTCGACGTCTGGGGAGACGCGGGGGCGGCCTACGTGCGCGCGCACAATCCGTCTATGCCGGAGTCGTACGACGCGATCTTCGAGGATTGCGTGCTGGTTGGGACTGATAACGCCCTGCAGGTGGGCTACCCGAAATTCGAGGGATACTCGCGCGTGAAATTCCTGCGATCAAAGCTGATTGTCCTGAACTTCTCCCAGCCGCACGGCACCCCCGCGACAGGAATCGTCTACAGCGATCTCCTCGGAAAATTCCTGCACGTCGACCTTGAAGACTGCTTCTGTATGGGATACAAGGTCTTCGGCGCACGCGACAACGACATGTTTTCGTTCTCTCTGAAAGGCACAAACCGCGCCTACGTGCAGTTCCAACAGGAGACGCCCGAGGGCTTTGAACGGCTGGCCCTCTTCCCGGCGGAGGAGTTTCGCGGCATCGCCCCGCCGCAACCGGGAGTCGCGATCGGTAAGTAAAGTGGTTTAGCTTTCAGGGCGTCACATGACGCAATAAACCGATACGGGGTCTGAATAGGAGATTATGTCCATGGCGGAAAACTGCCTCTTCTGCAAAATCGCCGCGGGGGAAATCCCCTCAACGCAGGTGTATTCGGACGACACGTACTATGCCTTCCGCGACATCAACCCGGGAGCGCCCACGCACGTACTGATCGTCCCTCGGAAGCACATCGCGCGTATCACCGATGCGGACCCAGGGGACGCGGAGTTGCTGGGCGGACTCATGCTAATCGCTAACAAGATCGCCGCACAGGAACATCTCACCGATTTCCGGCTTGCCCTCAACTGTGGGCCCCACGCCGGGCAGAGCGTCTTCCATATCCACCTGCACCTCATGGGCGGGCGCGACTTCTCCTGGCCTCCTGGCTGAATCGGGATTTGGCCACGGGCAACACGGGGCCGGGAATCAGAGGCAAGAGGGCGATTCCGTTTCTGCTCTCCTGCTCCAATTGCATCTCTCGCAAAGGGCCAAGACGCGAAGAAGATAAAAAACGGAATGCGGCCGACCCGTTCTTTCCGTATTCCTTTGCGGCTCCGCACCTTGGCGAGAGGTGTTCTCCCTTTTTCCTTTCTTCCCCACGTTCGAGGTGTTCCCGTGGTCAATCGTCCTCTCCCATTGCACCTGGAGCCTATGCTATAGTCGCGGCGAAGGCAGCGAGTGGATCCGGTGTGGAAAGGAGTCGTCCCATGCGTGTGCAGAGTTTCATCGGCAAAGTGACTGTGGAAGGCCTTGGACAAATGGACGACCACATCAATCACTGGATCGGAGAGCACAACGTCGAGCCCAAAATGGTGAAACAATCCTTTGGCTACGAACGCGCGCGTGAGTCGGTCCATCAAGAGCCGGTTGTCGTCGTGACCATCTGGTACTGACCTGATTCGCTCCGGGCACAATCCGGTGCGTTCCAACCCATCATCACTGACACGTTGACAGATCCGCTCCGGTGTGTTTAACTACTCCTCCACCGGGTTTGGCCCCGCGTGGCGCCACCTGCTGCAAGGCGTACAACGAAATCCAACGGTGTGAGGGGACGGTCCGATGATGCGGTTCTCACGGGTAGTGTTTTGTCTGGCAATCGCGGCATGTTCAGCGTGGACTGGCGCTTTCGCGCAAGACGCTCCTCCTATCCCCGGCTTCGACTTGGTCAACGGTTCCTACGTGCCCGCGGAACCGTACCGTGAAGGGCAGCCAAAGGTCACCGGCTTGCAACTAGCCTTCCCCAAGATGCCCTCTCTCGATTTGAATCCGATGACGCCCGAGAAAGTGGCGTTGGGAAAGTTCCTCTACTTTGACCCGGTGCTGAGCGGGCCCAACGCGTTGTCCTGCGCCACGTGCCATCACCCCGATCACGGCTTCGCTGACGGGCGGCAACTCAGCATGGGCGTGGGTGGCAGAGGCACCGGTCCGGATCGCAGCGGCGGGGCCGTACTCAAGAGGCATGCCCCGACCGTCTGGAATGCCGCGTACAACCACCTTCAATTCTGGGATGGCCGGGCCGCGGATCTCGAAGCGCAAGCGGGCAATCCGATCACGGATCGCAACGAGATGTCGCAGGATCCAGATGAACTCGTGCGGGAACTCAAAGCCATTCCGGAGTACGTCGAGCAGTTCACGCGGGTCTTCGGCGGGACCCCGGACGAGGCCGTCACCTTCGACCGCGTGAAAATGGCCATCGCCTGTTTCGAGCGCACCCTCGTCTCGTTCAACTCACGCTTCGACCGATTCACTCAAGGCGATTCATCCGCCTTGAGTGAGGAAGAGAAACGTGGACTCCGGCTCTTCCGCTCCGTCAAAACGCGCTGCTTCGAGTGCCACCGTTTTCCACATTTCTCTGATGACACGTTCCGCGTGGCCGGTGTGCCGCCGTTGGAGGGTCAGGAACCCGATCGCGGCCGCGCCGACGTGCCGGGACAAGGTCCCGCGTTCGCATTCAAGGTTCCCACCTTGCGCAACATCGAGTTGACGGCGCCCTACATGCACAACGGCGTGTTCGCAACGCTCGAAGAGGTTGTCCAATTTTACGCCGACGGCGGCGGACGTCAGTTCCCGAATCCAGTGCCCGGCATCGACGACAAGATCGGGAAGTTCTCGCTGACCGCACAAGAGAAAGCGGATTTGGTCGCCTTCCTCAAATCATTGACGGACACCTCCCTCCAGCCGGATCCTCCCGATGCCGTGCCTTCGGGTATGCCCGTGGTGACGGTGCTGTCGCGTGCGATGGCGCCTATCCCGCCGTTTGACCCCAGCGCTCACATTGCACTCGCATCCGCGGATGCTCAGCTCACGCGCGCGCCCTTGGCGGAACCTGCGGCAGGCGCTTCCGCGGGCGCGACGCTCACGGTGCGGCCTGGCCAGTCCATTCAGACGGCCCTGGACCGCGCCCAGCCGGGCGATCGCGTCGAAGTGTACCCCGGCATCTACTGCGAGGAAGTTGGTGTGGAACGCAGCGGCATCACACTCATTGGCGTTGAAGTCGATGGGGAACGCCCCGTCTTCGATGGCCGGGGTGAAATGGCGGACGCCGTCCAGGTGTCCGGCAGCAATTTCACAATCGAGAACTTCGACATTCGCAATTACCAGGGCAACGGCGTGGTTGCCAGCAAGACCAGTGATGTTACGTTCCGCAATCTGACCATCGACAACGCGGGCCTGTACGGCGTGTACCCCGTCGAATGCCGGGGCGTGCTGGTGGAAGGGTGCGTGGTCAGCCGCATCAGCGACGCGGGCATCTACGTGGGCCAGAGCCGCGACATCGTCGTGCGCAACAACGAGGCCTTCCACAACGTGGCCGGCATCGAGATCGAGAATTGTGTGAACGCGCTCGTAGCGAACAACAGCGCCCACCACAACACGGGCGGCATCCTGGTGTTCGTGCTGCCCAACAACCCTTCCAAGGTGGGCGAAAACTGCAAAGTGATCAATAACCGCATCTGGGCCAATAACCACCCAAACTTTGGCAAGCCGGGTTCAACGGTCAGCTTCATCCCTCCCGGTACCGGCATGGTCGTCATGGCCGCGGACCGGACCGAGATCACCCGCAACTGGATCGCCGACAACCAGACCTACGGGATCGCCGTCGTCAACCTGCAATCCGGCAACCCTGGACTCGATCTGACCCACGACCTGGACATCGAACCCCACGCCGACCACACCTCCATCCATGCGAACGCATACAGCAACAATGGGTCCCAAGTTGCGCCCGCATATGCGGCCATAGGCGCACCCGGCGGCGACCTCTTCTGGGACGGCTCGGGCGAGGGCAACACCTGGCTCGAAGCCGCGGACGTGAAGTCCTTTCCCGAAAGCCTGCCAAAACCGGAAGCGATTCAAGGGGGCTGATTGCCTCCATCCGCTTGCACATTTTAAGTCCCCAAACGTTAGCCTCGATGAGGGCCTTTGATGTCCTTCGAGGCTAAACTCGACGTGCGCGTCGTTGGGGAGGTCATTGCATGAAGGCGATTTCACCCTGGATGCTTGGTATCTGCACGCTCGCATGCGTAACAATGCGTGCAGTGGGCATGGGCACGGAGGACTTCGGGAACGAGCCGTTGAACGCGGCCAACTACGCGGAATGGCCGGGTATCCTGCCTGTCCTGAATCAGCCGGGCCGCGTCTATCACTCCTGGGTGAACGGCAATGAGCACTTTTACTACCGAGGCGATACCGCCGCCCTCAACGAGGCGTTGGCGGCGTTCGCCGCAAGCACGGCGGCAACCCACGAGGTTGTGCTGCGCCCCACGGCCGGTACCGCGAAGTCGTTTCAGGGAATCGAGGTCGCCTTCGACTGGCTCGTACACATCCAGGGAGGCCTCAGCAAACACCTGGGCGCGGACACCCCGGTCTTTGACCGCTTTCCCACACTGACTGTCTTCCTCGGGAGCACAAACATCGAGCTGGATGAGATCTTGGTTCCCGACGGAATCGCGCTCCTCGACGTGACGGCCCTGCGCGAACGCTATCTCCGGGGGCTTGCGGACACAGACAAGGAGACGCGCGGGTACGCCTCGATGTTCCTCGCGGAACTCGACCGCGACCAAGCGGAAAGCGCGAAGGCCATCGCCGCACTGCTGGAAGATCCCGACGACTGGGTGCGCTGCATGGCAGCCCTGGCCCTGGGCCGAATGGGCAAGGCGGCGGAACCATGCCTGCCTGCCCTCCGGGCGGGAAGCGAAAACACGGCGAACAGCGAGGGCGTCCGGACAACCTGCGCCCGAGCCGCTTCGTCCGTCGAGAAGGCGGATCCGCCGTCCCCCGAGAGTATCGCCCGGCAAGATGCCCTGAACATCCGCATCCGGCGTCTTTTGGACGGCCATCGCAGCAACTCTCCCCCGGCAACGCCAGCCGCAGCGCGTGGATGAGCCCACCGCCCGAGAGCCGCCCACCCTTCGGCTTGCTATCCCACTTGGATTAGACATGGCGACCCACCATTTGGTATGCTCCTCGTAGAGGCGCGTTTCCGCGCCTTCCACCAATCGAACATGTTTCGGTCGGGGCGTAGCGCAGCCCGGTTTAGCGCACTTGACTGGGGGTCAAGAGGTCGCTGGTTCGAATCCAGTCGCCCCGACCATTTTTCTCCCCCGCCACGCGTGGTTCGTCGCTGATGAAGTCCGATTCCGTTTGCACCTGCCCGCTTGGTTCCATCCGAAAGCTCTTGATTCCATCGTTGGAACCTCATCCTTGCTTCGCGAAATAGTCGGCCCACGAACTGCCGTTGAGCCCGGGACCACCACGCCCGTCAACCTCGCGAGGGCGGGGACGGCGTGGCAAACCTTGATGATAACGCCGGTTTGACAGTCGAACAGCGCCTGCCCAATGGTCGTGGCGCCGCTCTTTGCAGCGCGTTGCGCCAACGCGGCCTCACAACACGGAACGACCTCGACGGCCGCACTTCACTACAGTGGATCTACCGCTGTGGGACCAGGATCAACAGTTGGCGCTATTCGGGACAGTCACGATCACTGGTTCGCGGCTACTGAAACGCTCCTACCGGACGGGTACGTGCAGACAAATCGTGACTGGTCCTATCTTTGTGCACATGCTCGGGGCGACTTTGGGCCACCGCTTGACAGCGAACCCCAAATGCGATATATTCTCACGTAAGAATAATTCTTATGAACTGCATACGGAGGGGATGGCCGCGAAGCGGATGAGCGCCGTCCATGAGGTGGGCGACAAACCGGGAACCGAGGTTAGGCCGGGGGGACTGATGCTGGCCGTCTTGAGGCGCGAGCACCGAGGTGCACTGCATGTCCGTCGCTTCACGGAACGGAGGAAACGGGAAGTCTTGCTCGATTCGACGCACCTGGATTTGAAACTGTACTCCCAGCTTGAACTAGTCTTGATCGCGGGCGTGCGCAAAAAGTGTCCGCACAATGCCTATTTGGAGTGCGGAGGGATTCCTGAGTTTCCATAAGCAGGCGGGCAACCCTCCAGCATCCGGCGGGGGGAGGCTCTTGGTCGTCCAACTCACCGCAATGAGCAGCGCCAGGCGCCGCGTATTGGCCGGTGTCGCGGGGGAATCGAATCGGTTTTGCTGTTTCGGTGACAGTCGGCTCTGTCACTGAACGGAGAAGTCAGATTGGGATCGCTCGAGATTAACGATCGCGACGCAGCGTAACGCGACACAAACCAGAGGGATCCGAAGGAGGGATACAACCATGAGCAATAAGAAGAAACTAACGACCAACGCCGGGGCTCCGGTCCCCGATAACCAGAATGTGTTGACTGCGGGACCTCGCGGCCCGCAGTTGCTGCAGGACGTGTGGTTCCTGGAGAAGCTCGCGCATTTCGACCGCGAGGTGATCCCCGAGCGGCGGATGCACGCGAAGGGCTCGGGCGCGTACGGCACCTTTACCGTTACCCACGACATCACCCGCTTCACCAAGGCCAAGATCTTCTCTCAGGTGGGCAAGAAGACGGAGCTTTTCACCCGGTTTTCCACCGTGGCCGGCGAGCGCGGTGCTGCCGATGCCGAACGCGATATCCGGGGCTTTGCGGTTAAGTTCTACACCGAAGAAGGCAACTGGGACTTGGTCGGGAACAACACGCCTGTGTTCTTCCTGCGAGATCCGCTGAAGTTTCCTGACCTCAATCATGCGGTCAAACGCGACCCGCGCACCAACCTGCGCAGCGCCAGGAACAACTGGGATTTCTGGACGTCGCTGCCGGAAGCTCTCCACCAGATCACCATCGTCATGAGCGACCGGGGCATTCCAGCGAGCTACCGGCACATGCACGGCTTCGGGAGCCATACTTTCAGCCTGATCAACGCCAAGAACGAGCGCTTCTGGGTCAAGTTCCATCTGAAAGCCCAGCAGGGCATCAAGAACCTCACCGACGCCGAGGCCGAAGCCATCATCGGGAAGTGCCGGGAAAGCCATCAGCGCGATCTGTACGACAGCATCGAGAAAGGCGAGTTTCCCAAGTGGACGATGTACGTCCAGGTGATGCCGGAAAAGGATGCGGCGAAGGTCCCCTACCACCCCTTTGACCTGACGAAGGTCTGGCCTCACAAGGACTACCCGCTGATCGAAGTGGGCGTGATGGAGCTGAACCGCAATCCGGAAAACTACTTCGCCGAGGTTGAGCAGTCAGCATTCAATCCCGCGAACATCGTGCCGGGAATCGGTTTCTCGCCGGACAAGATGTTGCAGGGTCGCCTCTTTTCTTACGGTGATGCGCAGCGCTACCGGCTCGGGGTGAATCATCACCTGATTCCTGTCAATGCGGCCCGTTGCCCGTTCCACAGCTATCACCGCGACGGAGCGATGCGAGTCGATGGGAATCACGGCAGCACGCTCGGCTACGAGCCCAACAGCTACGGCGAGTGGGCCGAGCAGCCGGACTACGCAGAGCCGCCGTTGAGCCTCGAGGGCGCCGCTGACCACTGGAATCACCGCGAGGACGATGACGACTACTACTCGCAGCCAGGCAACTTGTTCCGCCTCATGAACGCGGGGCAACAGCAAGCTCTATTCGACAACACCGCACGGGCCATGGGGGACGCGCCCAAGGAGATTAAGGTCCGCCACATCGGCAACTGCTTGAAGGCCGACCCAGCCTACGGCAAGGGTGTGGCCGATGCGCTGGGCATCTCCTTGAGCGAAGTTCCCAAGTAAGCATAGGGTGCCGCGCATATAGTCTCGCACACACCGGGGTTGCCCGCTCAAGCGGGCAACCCCGGTGCCGAAGAAATCGCGTTCTACGCTACCGCCAACACGCTCGATTCCCAGTTCTTGTCACCCCCATCTCAGGTAGTAATCGTTTCGTTCGTTCTGGAGTCGTTCTTCCGAAACGACGAGCACCGAGAGGACATCCTGTCCCCGCTCACGAAAGTATCCCGAAAACAGCAGTTCGTCGCGGGTACGCTCCGTCAATTCCGCATATGTATGCGAATCGATGGAGTCTTCAATGGCTGCGGTCTCGACAACGTACCTTATATACAGTTCTGAATCTTCCAGAACAGAACTTCCCCTCATGAAATAGGCGCGGACAATGGGGATGCGTTTCTTGAATTCCTCCGTGACCTTCTTCATGCAGATTTCAAGGATGCGATCCGGAGTTGGAGAATGTTTGGCAGAATGCACAGCAAACACCTCTTGTGGTTCCCATTCTGATTACCGGTGCCAGGGCGTGAGTTTCATCCCCGCCGTGCACCGCCACTTCTTCTCCAATACTACCGCTGGCGCCCGAAATTCACAACGGCGGTTGCACGGCGTCTGTTGTTGCTGAAGGAACATCTCCACGGGGCACGTGCTCCACCGTGGGAGGTCGATGACCCAACGGATCATGGTCCGGTCAGAGCTGTCTCTTTCCGCCATTCTGTTACGAGACCTAATGAGGCAGACTGCAAGCTGCGAGCGATGCAAGCTCGCGGCGCTGATCGCGGGAGTTGGAGAATAACTGCGGGGACTCAGGATTCCGCGCCTGGGGAGGTCGAAGGCAGCGGCGACTGGTCTTTCCGGCGGAGGGCGGCGCGGAGCGATTCCATGTAGGTGTAGAAAACGGGTGTGATGTAGAGCGTGAGGATCTGGGAGAAGATCAAGCCGCCGACCACGGCGAGGCCCAGCGGACGACGGGATTCCGATCCGGCGCCGACGCCCAGGGCGATGGGCAGCGTACCCATCAAGGCAGCCATCGTGGTCATCATGATGGGCCTGAACCGAATCAGCGACGCGCTCACGATGGCGTCAAACGCGCTCATGCCACGGTGCTCGCGGGCCTCAATCGCGAAGTCGACCATCATGATCGAGTTCTTCTTCACGATACCGATCAACATGATGATGCCGACGATGGAAAAGATGTTGAGGTCCATTCCGAAGAGTTGCAGGGTCACGAGGGCGCCGACGCCGGCGGCAGGCAGGCCGGACAAGATCGTGACGGGGTGAATGTAGCTCTCATACAGAATGCCGAGAATGATGTAAATGACCAGCACCGAGCCGAGCAACAAGTAGCCCATGCCGCTCATGGAAGCTTCAAACGCTTGCGCGGTGCCGAGGAAACTGGGCGTGATCGACTGCGGCAGCAGCGTGGCGGCGATGCTCTTGACTTCATCCACGGCGTAGCTGAGCGAGTAACCGGGCTTGAGGTTGAAGGAAACGGTCACGGCGGGGAGCTGGCCCACGTGCGTTACCGTGAGCGGACCCACGGACTTGGTGACTTTCGCAACCGTGTTCAGCGGAACCAACTGCCCCGAGGTGGAGCGGATATAGAGCAGGGCCAGCGCCGATGGGTCTTCCTGGAATTCCGGTTTCAACTCCAGCACGACGCGGTACGTGTTGTTGGGCGCATAGATGGTGGAGACCTGCCGGGATCCATAGGCGGCGTATAGGGCCGTCTCAATCTGGCGCACGGAAACGCCCAGCGCGGAGGCCTTATCCCGGTCGATATCGATATCGAGTTGCGGGCTCGAAATCTGTAGATCGCTGGTCACGTCGAGGAAGCCCGGCACGTCGCGCAGCTTCTCTTCAAGGAGCGGCGCGTAATGGTACAGCTCGGTGGTATCCGTGCTTTGCAGCGTGAACTGGTATTGACTCTTCGATAAGCGCCCGCCGATGACGATGGAAGGGCGATTCTGGGGAAACGCGCGAATACCGGGGACTTCCGCGAACTTGGATCGCAACCCGGCAAGCACATCTTCGATGCCGGCCCGCTCGTCACGCGGCTTCAAGCGAATGTACATTCGGCCCGCATTGGTCGAGGACGCACCCCCACCTCCGCCCACGGAGGACATGAACCCGCCTACGCCGGGGTCGTCCGCCACGATCTGCGCAAGCGCCTTCTGGTGCCGCACCATTCCTTCAAACGAAATCCCCTGCGGCCCCTCGGTGGAAACGAAGATCTGTCCCGTATCCTCCAGAGGGAGAAAGCCCTTGGGCATGGCCTTGAAGAGGTATCCGGTAAGGAACACCAGCGGAATGAGGCCGAGCATCGTCGCCCAACGGTGCCTCATGACAAACTTCAGGCTGCGTTCATAGGCGCGCAGGGTCCCGTTGAATAGCGCTTCCAGCACATTGTAGAAGAACCCATGACCATCGGGCGGTGTCGGACGCAGGAAGCGGCTGCAGAGCATCGGCGTTTGTGTGAGCGAAACGAAGCCGGATATGAGAATGGCAGTGGCGATCGTCACCGCGAACTCATGAAGCAGCCGCCCGATGATGCCGCCCATGAAGAGGACCGGGATGAACACCGCCGCTAACGAAAGGGTCATCGAAAGAATGGTAAATCCGATTTCCTTCGACCCGCGATAGGAGGCATCACTCGGCGACTCCCCGCCTTCCATGCGGCGCACGACGTTCTCGATCATGACGATGGCGTCGTCGACGACAAAGCCGACAGACAAGGTCAAGGCCATCAGTGACAGGTTATCGACGCTGTAGCCGAAAAAGTCCATGAAGGCAAATGTGCCGACCACGGAGAGTATCAGGGCCAGACTCGGGATGACCGTGGCGGTGACATTGCGAAGAAACAGGAAGATCACCAGCACTACCAGGCAGATGGTGAGCACGAATGTGAACTTGACGTCATTGACGGACTCACGGATGGACTCCGATCGGTCGGAGAGGATTTCCATCGTAACGGAGGCCGGCAACTGCTCGCGAAACGACGGGAGCAGGTTCTTGATGGAATTCACGACTTCGATCGTGTTAGTGCCTGGTTGCCGCTGTATGGCCAGCACGATGGCCCGCTGGTTGTTATACCAGCTTGCCGATTTGTCGTTTTCGACACTGTCCGTCACGGTCGCGACATCGCGCAGGCGGACGGGCGCGTCGTTGCGCCAGGCGACGATAACGGGCTCGTACGCGGCCGCGTCGGTCAACTGCCCGGACGGTTGCAGCGTGTACGCTTGGTGCTCTCCCTGCAGATCGCCCGCGGGCAGGTTCACGTTCCCAGCCTGGATCGCGCTGACCACTTCGTCGATGCCAATCTGGCGCGACACCAGCGCGCGCGGATCGATCTGCGTGCGCACGGCATACTTCTGCGACCCGTAGATCTGCACCTGCGCCACGCCGCGCAGCATGGATATGCGTTGCGCAATGTAGGTGTCCGCGAACTCGTTCACCGTGGACAGCGGCAGCACCGGTGAAGTCAGTGCGAGGAAGATCACCGGCGAATCCGCGGGGTTCACTTTGCGAAAGGTGGGCGGGCTGGGCATGTCTTCCGGCAGGTCGCGGCTCACGCGCGTGATGGCGGCCTGCACGTCCTGCGCGGCCGCGTCGATATCGCGGTCCAGGGTGAACTGCAGCGTGACGTCCGTGCTGCCCAACACGCTTGTCGACGTCATCGAGTCGATGCCTTCGATCGTGGAGAACTGCCGTTCAAGCGGCGTCGCCACGGACGCGGCCATCGTCTCTGGATTGGCCCCGGGCAAACCTGCGGAAACTTGAATCGTCGGGAAATCAACGTTGGGCAGATCGCTCACGGGCAGCGTCAGGTATCCGCGCACGCCGAGCAACAGAAAAGCCAGCATGACCAGCGAAGTCATCACAGGGCGCCGAATAAACAGTGCGGAGAAGTTCATCCGGCCTCTGCTCCTTCGGCCTCAGCATCTTCGAGAATCTTGACGGTAGCGCCCGGGGCCAGCCGCATCTGTCCATCGGTGGCCACCATCTCTCCCGGCTCTAAACCTTCCGTGATGATGGTCTTCCCATCGACCGTATCGCCCGCCTTCAGTTCGCGCAGGTCCACGGTAAGACCGGCGTTGACCACGTAGACATAAGCTCCATTCTGGCCAACCTGAACGGCTTCGGCGGGCACCACGACAGCGTTCTCCAGCACGTCAATGTCCAGCACCACGTCGACGAATTGACCCGGCCAAAGGCGGTCTTCCTCGTTGGCGAATGTAGCTTTGAGCCGGATGGTGCCGGTTGTCGCGTCCACCGCGTTGTCGATGAAGGTCACCACGCCTGACACGGGCCTGTCCTCTTCGCCGGGAATGATTGCCCGGACAGCGAGCGACCCGTCCGCCATCGCGTTCCGCACTTCGCTGAGGTTCCTTTCCGGCAGCGTGAACGACACATAGATCGGCTGGGTCTGATTGATCACGACAAGCGGAATACTATCACCGGCCCGCGCAAGGTTCCCTTTGTGAATGAGCAGACTACCGGTCTTGCCTCCGATGGGCGAGCGTATCGTGCAGTATTCAAGCTGTAGCCGGGCTTCATCGATCGCGGCCTTCGACGCTTGAACCGTCTCCGCGGCGGACTGCACCGCGGCTTCATCGGCGCGCACGTCCGCTTCCAGCGCCTCAGCGTTGGCCTGGCTCTGATCGAACTCCTCTTGCGAGACCGTACCCCGAGACAGAAGCTCGGCGTCGCGCGAAAGCTCTTTTCTGGCGTTCTCTGCCATGGCCTTGTCTCGCGCCACCATGGATTGAGCCTCTTGATGCTCCGCCTGGGCACGGAACAAATTCGCCTGCGCCCCCTGCAAGGCAACCTCAAAAGGCCGCTGGTCGATGACGAAGAGCACTTGATCCTCCTCGACGACCTGGCCTTCCTCAAACAGTACTTCCATAATGATGCCGGACACCTGAGACTTCACTTCAATTGTCGATAGCGGCTCCACGGCGCCGATCGCGGGCAATTGAATGGGCACGGTTTCCGTCGTGGCGGGCGCCGCGTGTATCGGAGTCGCGGGTCTTGGCCCCGCCGCACCAGGTTTGCCGGTTTCGCTCTTCGAGCATGACCCGGCCACAAGCAACACCATCATCGCTGACAGGAAATGGCGCGTGGCCACCTGTGCGGGCTTGTGGTACGTGCCAGACGCGTTGCCCCTTGCATGAATCACTGCGTGTCTCCATCCTCCGAATCCGGATTCAGCCCGATGCCCCTGCGCTCCAGAAGCGTGCCTTCCGCAGCATAGAGCGCCGTGAGGGCCTCAATGTATCGAACCCGCGCGGTGGCCTCATCCACCTCGGCTTGAATGAGATTGCGTTGCACGATTTGGACGTCCAAGTTGGTCGCCTTGCCGACAGCATTGCGATCCTGCGCGATACGCAATTCTTCCAGCCGGCTCACGACCGCTTCGTTCGTCGCGGCAATCCGTTCCCATTGCTTCTCCACTTCCACGACAGCCTGGCGCACCTCGGTCGAGATGGCCAGTTCGATATCGGCCACCGAAAGCGCCGCTTCGTCCTCAAGGAACTTGGCGCGATGATGCCGCGCGCGTTCGCCCCGATAGAGGATCGGTGTCTCGAAATCCAAACCTATCCGGAAGTTGTCAAATGCCGACGAATCCAGAAACGCCGAGGCGTCGCCGGCAACCGTGCCGCGGCTGGTGCGGCCATAGGTGGCCGTCAAATCCAGGCGCGGCAGAAGATCGTTGCGCGTGCGTACGACATCCAGGCTGCGGTTGGCCAATTCGAGTTCTGATTGGAGCAGCTCGGGCCGGTACAATCGTGCAAGCTGGCTGCTCAGCTCCGCGTCCACGGCGACTTGGTTCACGTCGGGCCGGTCGGCCGGAACAAGCTCGAGTTGCCACACGCCCGCGGCGCCCGGATTGAGAAGACGTATCAGCGCGAGCGTCTGCGACCGTATCGCCGCGCGGGCATCGGCGAGATCGGCAATTCGCGAGGCCCTCTCAGCTTTGGCCGACATCACGTCCCCGATAACGACCTTGCCCACCGCATAAAGGTCCTCGTTCCTTTTGAGTTGTTCTTCGGCCAGTGTGAGCGCGAACTCGCGGATTTTGAGGACCTCATTGGCCAACGCAAGCTCCCAATACGTGTCTTCCACCAGGCCGGCGATCTCGAGCACCAGGCGGCGGAACTCCTGCTCGCTCTGCGCGACCAGGTTTCGCGCCTGCTTCAATTCCACCAGGTTCACGTCGAGACCGCGGCCTTGCAGCAACGCCTGCGTAACGCCCAGCGTCCACGCGCCGCGATAGTCGTCCGGAGCACGGTTTGTATCCGTGTGGGTCATGTCGACGGTCAGAAAGACAAGTGTCCCCGTCGGGAGGTAGTTCTGCACCGTAAGCGATCCATCAGAGTCTCTGGTCTTCGTAAACGGATGCTCGGGCTGTTCGAGATAGGCGACGATAGCGTCAACATCGCTGATGTCCTCGCGATTCTGGGCGAGGCTCCGTTCAAACGCGTCCAGGAAGGGCGTTGCGCTCGAGGCGCCGCTCCCCGCGCCGGAAGCACCGCTGGAGCCGCCGCTGATTTGGGAGAGCAGCGACAGCGTCGTGCTTCGACTGTCCACCGTTGCGGCGCGCTGCTCGGTATCACGTCCTGTCGAAATGGACCCGAGTACCTGGGGGTCAAACACCGCGCGCGCTTCTGGCACGTAGGTTCGGCTGACTTCAAGTCCAAGCCGGCCAATCTCGATACTGGGATTGTTCGCGATGGCCGTCAGCAGCGCACTGTCCAGCGAGAGCGCGATAGGAGTCCCGGCCCCAGCCGCACCGCCGGCAGCGAGAGGCTGGGCCCGCGCTTCAAGTGGCGTGGGCTTCGCAAAGTCGAGCGGAGCCGATTCAGGTTCGCCAGCGGATCCGGGCGGTTGGGCCGCGCTGGCGCTCCCCAAAGCGGCCAACACGAGGCTCAAGCTCAATATCCAAGCGGGTATGCTCGCCCAGGGTGTGCGCCGCTTTGCACGGCACCCTGAAGACGTGGCCCCCCCCCGGTGGTATCTGCACGCATGATAAATGAGCATCGTCTATCGCAATCTGAGACTCGCGCAGTCTGTATCACAGGCGCCGTACCTGCGGTGTTCCCAACGCCCCCGGCCCAGAGAGACGGGCCTCATTCTCGGCGCACAAGCCGAGGGCTTCCGCGTAGTGTAGCAATTCGGGGCGGGGAATTCGCCTGTTAAACCTTCCGCCGGCTGCGCCGTGCACAGAGAGCGGGGTAAGGGCCCAAACCTCGCGATGGGCAAGCGCTTACCATGGTAGAATGCCTTGCGGATTCGGGGCACATGCATATGGAGAGAGTAGCGCCCATGAACATACTGCTGATTGGGTCGATAGTCTGCTTGGCCTTCGCGGCCGCCGAAAATCCCAAAGGCCTTGTGGCGCATTATACCTTCGACGAGGGCTCGGGGACCGTCCTGCACGACCGCAGCGGAAACGGCCATGACGGCGCCATCTCCGGCGCAACGTGGATATCCCCGGCGGAGGGCGGCGGTCTCCAGTTCGGCGATGGTTCCGACAGCAATTACGTGGACTTCGGCGACAACCATGCGCTCAAGATCGCGGGTGACTCAACGATTCTAGCCTGGGTGCGCCTGGACGCGTCCCCGTATCCCGATGATGCGACAAACTGGACTGTCGTGGATTGCGAGCGCTATCGCGCGGAAGGGTTCGTCCTCAGAATCGACGGCGGCTCGTCTCGGGTCACATACCGCGCAAGCCAGGAAGGCGCCGATCAATACGCGTTCGGCGCCACCGTCCTCTCCAACCGCGAGGTCCACTTCCTTGCGGTCGTCCGCGAGGAGGACATGGCGACCGTCTACGTCAACGGTCTCCCGGATGCGTCGTTTACCGTCCGGCCCCAGAAGCTCGGACCTGCCCCATTTCGGATCAGCGCCGCTGGCCAACCGTTCCGCGGGACGATCTTCGAAGTCAGCCTGCTGAATCGCGCCATCAGTGCGAACGAAATTGCGGCGCACTTCTGGCGCGGCGCAAAACGCTACCACAAAGAAGGCGCGCGTGAGGGACAGTTCTCCCTGGAATCATACATCTACTATGACGACAGGGAGGCCCGGGCCGATGTCGCGTTTCTGGGCGTGATGCCCTTGATCCCTGGTGAAGAAGTGCGCGTTGCGCTGGCCCGGCAGGGTGGCGAAGTCCTCGCATCACATACCGTGGAGGAAATCCCTCGCGAGGGCCGCGGCCAGTACACCTTCCCGTTGGACGGGCTTGCGGATGGCGAGTATGAGCTGCGTGCGGAATTGGCGGGCGCAGGACGAACCGCGCGTACGGCGACGGCCTTCCGTCTGCCCGCGCCAAACCCTGTCGTCCCATCGCCAAAGGATGTGACAATTGGTCCGCTCCCGGCCCCACCAACGCCTATTGAGTGCCACGTCGAAGCCACGCCGGGCGGCGGGACCTATGTGAACGCCGGCGGGACGCGGTTCGCGCTCGAGTCCTCGTTCTCAGTTCCGAATGGGGGCGACAACCGCTTGGTGTGCGCTGGCGCCTTGGACGCAAGCGGCGAATCGCAATGGCGCTTGGTCCACTCCGAAGATGACCGCGTCGAAGCGCGAGGCCAGTTCTACACGGTGGCCCGCAAGCTGCGCACAGAGCCCGGCCGGATCGTGGTCACCGACACGATCGCAAATCTCACCGCAGAACCGTTGGGTCTGATCTTCCACAACCGGCTCACCGCTACTGGAGAGCCGTTCGAAAAAGCGCTCGTGGCGGCTAAGGAAACCGTTCGCCCCGTCGATGATCGGCCGCTGAAATTCTGCCCCAATGCGTTTCTCGTGAAACCGGAATTCGGCGCCGGCCTTGTGGCCTTGGACGATGTCTACATCGTGCAAAGCCGCGGCGCGACCGACGGCCAGACGTGGGTGGATCTCTATTCGCGGGAGTTCGCACTGGACGCGGGCGCATCGTACACGTTGGAGTGGGCCGTCTACGCCAACGTGACGGGCGACTACTACGACTTCGTCAACGCCATTCGCCGCGACGAGCGCCGCAATGAAGTCACGGTCGAAGGCGGTCTATCCTTTCTGCAAGGGACGCAGAGCAAGCGCGACGTCTCCCTCGTGCCCGGCCCAAACTACTTCGCACTGCGCGAACCGAAGTACGTCACGCTCGCCTGCCTGTCATGGTGTACGGACGACCCTTCGATTTCGGTCGAAGGCATCGAGTTCGTCGACTTCCCGCAGGAGCGCAAACAGGTTCGCGCGATGATGGACGCGTTGGCCACGGTCCGCCCTGATGCCAAAGGCATGTTCCACGTCGCGCATCAACTCTACGCGACGAACCGTCCCGATGATCGATTCCCAGACTCACGAGTCATCAACGCCGATGGCACGCAAGTTGTCTATCCCTATGAATACGCTAACGGCGCGTACTTCTCAGCAGAGCGCGTGGCGGACAACTGGCGCTGGTGGATCTTCTATCCTACGCTGGAAAACAGCTTTGGCAAGGCTCTTCTCGATAGCGTGGATGTCATGATGGACGAGATGGGAGCCGAGGGCGTGTTCTCCGACGGCTTCCTCTTCGGTTACGGCGCCGAATACACCTACGACCGGTGGGACGGCCACAGCGCCGACATCGATCCCGCGACCCATCTCATCACGCGCAGGAAGGCCTCGGTCATGCTGATCACCCAGGAGGCCATGGCCGCGTGGTGCAGGAAGATCTGGGGCAAGGGCGGCGTCGTCATCGCCAACGGCGTGGTTCCCACGCGCTCACTCTGCGCGCTGCCCGTGATCACCGACAAGGAAGTCACCGAAGGGCCCGACGTGGCCCTCCTCCCCACTCCCGTCACCTTGGGAAACCCCGCCGTGTGCGACTCGGAGGAAGGCGTCTATAAGGATGTGTTGAGTAAACTGCGCTGGGGCAACTTGTACTTCTACTACAACGAACCCGCAGCGTTGGCGTATGAATCCGTGCCCAAACGCATGTATCCGATTACGGTGCAGGAGGTACATGCCGGGTATGTCAAGGGGAAGGAACGCCTCGTCACGATGCACAGCGGCCTTTACGGTTGGATGGGCGATCGGGATCTGCACCTTGCATATCGCTACGACGGCCGCGGCCATCCGATACGCGCCGCGTTCGTGTCCGCCGTGGATGCCGACTCCGTGCGCACGCAGGTTTCACTCGATGAGAACGAATGCGCCGTCATTGAACGCGTCCCCATTCAGATAGAATCCACATTGCCCGTTCATGTCATCGCGGAACGCGATGCAGGAAACCTGCATCTGTACCTTAATGGTCGCGGCGCGATCCGCATCATTGCACCCAATGCCGCGCCCCGCGAAATGACGCTCGACGGACCGCACGAGACTGTGCTGCAGATGATGTAGATGCAGGGAGTGCCTACTTGCTTTCCCAAGCAATCGTGAAGGTCTTCTCGACGATCTTCGTCGGGACGCGGAACGGATTGTAGAACGCAACCGCGATATTTGCGCTCCCCGGCGCTTCCGGGGCTTTGCCTTCGAAGGTCAGTTCGCGTTGATCCCCCGGCGCAATGGGTTCACCGGTCAGCACCCAGCGCGCAGGCAGGCCCAGGTCCTGCCCCTCTTTCGAGAACTCGATAACCTGCTCCGCCTTCGCGACCCAGGGGCAAATGCCCGTGTTGTGAAGCGAGACGCGAACCGTGAACGCTTGACCGGGCGCGGCCGTTACCTCCGGGACTTCCATGGTTCCGCGGAACTGCGGACGTTCAAGCTGTGGATCGAGCCAGCCATCGCATCCCGACATCCACTCCTTGTACGGCATCGACATGTTCCGCGTGCTGGCGAGCATATCGCCCGGAGCCGCGGCGAGGGCGTCACGGTACCGCTCCCCCCATTCGTAAATCTCGGCGTACTTGGCGAGGACATTCGCACGGACATCCTCGGGCAGTGCTCCGCCTGCATCGATTACCTCCCGGTGTGACTTCACAAGATCGCAAATCTCCGCGAAGCGGCCCATCCGGCGCAGGTGGTACTCGAAGAAAACGGGCCAGAGTCCGAGATGTGCCAGCCATTCTCTGTGCGCATCCCCAACGACACGATCTCGCAGCGCCGCGAGGCGCTCGTTGAACGTGGAGAGGTGGGCCATTCCCTCTTGCGTAGCCGTGTCGCGCTCCTCAGCCGTCATGGCCATCCATGCGTTGGGAATGAGATACCGCGCGTTGATATCCCACAGCGCCTCATACGCATTATTCAACGCGACAAATGAAAGCGCCGCCTCTGGCCCGAAGGTGCGTTCGCCCCAATGGTAACGCAGCGAGTTCGCCGTCGCGGTCGGCTCCCAACCGAAGTAGCCGAGTCCTTCCCATGGCAGCTCCGTGCCGCAATACGCACCCCCGATCCAGAACGTGCCCCGATCGGCCAGCAGGCGCCGGACCCTTGGCGTGGACGGCAGCCGGAAGTTGGTGTAAAGATTGTCGAGCCACGTGTCCGGCATATGCCCGACGCGGTCGTGATGCCGTGCGAGCGCGGCAAGTGACGCGCCATGGCCCGCCACGATCAGATCTTCGGGCAGCAACGGATCCAGCGCGGGCGCGTATCCATCAAAGTAGGGGTAAACGCCGATCGCGCCTTTGAAGCCAAGACCGCGCAGAACATCGTAGATCTGGAGATACTGTTCCCAAACCGCGCTCTTCGTACGGGATTGCGTCACAAACGCTTTGCAGCGTTCGCAATCGCACACGCCGCCGTTGTCATCGCGCACCAGCACGACGCCATCCAAGGCATACGTCTCGACCAGTTCGCGAAGAAAGGCGTGGATGTATGCGTGATACGTGGGATGCGTGAAACAGGGCGTCCCCTTTGGACGGCCCCAGAACTCCTCGATGGAGCCGGGCTTCAACGCCTCGGGATAGCGTTCAAGAAAGGTCGTGGGCACGCAACCGATTGGAAGCCACAAGTAAACTGGCGCGCCGCGCGCGTGCAAGTACTCAAGCAAACGCAGCGCATGCTCACGGTGCTGTGCTGCCTCCGAAAAGAGCACTCCGGAGGATTCATCATAAGCGTCCGGTGAATCGGATTGAAGTTCCGGCATGTACTGGTAGCCGATTGGGAATTTCCAGTTGCCCCACATACCGAGACACCACAACACGTTCATCCCTGAGTCGAGCAGGCCATCGAAAACTCGCTGCCAGTTCTCATCCGAACCGTACGGGAAATCGACTTCGAAATTGCCGCCACCGAAACCACCGCCTCGCAAAGGCACGACCGGATTCCCGGCTATCAGCGGCAAACCCGCTTTCAGTTCGTGCTGCTTTGCGTGGGCCGCGATGGCCCTCACCGCACCATGAATACCGAGCAGGTTCGTCGCACGCACGACGAGGTCCTGCTCTGCCGCACGGATCTCGAACCCATCCGCGTCGATGGAGTTGGCGGCATCCTCGCCGATTTCGAGCCGGATACGTGCCGGAGCATCGTCGCGGACTGACACGCCTTGGCTTGTCAGCACATCCGACAGCAGACTGGCCACGGTCTTGGCCTCTGGCTGGAACTCAAGCTTGACCACACTCTCGACCGCCTTGGAGCAAAGGGGTATCGGCACCACCACCATGCCTTCATCCAACATCTCGAGTGCATCCGATACAGAGTCACTCGGTGCATCGGACCACGCAAAGAGTCTGCGCAGCCAGCGGCGGCCGTTCACGGTCTCCTCACCCAACACGATCGTATGTGTGTCATCGATTGCGAGATGTTGCGCCGTTTGATCGAATGCCGCGTTGTAGTCCTTGAACCCGTAGAAGGGCATGCGCTCTTCGTGATACGGGAGCGGCTCGGCATTGCCCGCCGTCGGCAGCGTGAACTGGGCCGCCGCGTTGAGCCAGGGACTCGCGCCCTGCCAGGGCCGCTCGTCCGCGACAATCTCGACGAGCCCCATGGCGTGAATGCGATAGGTCAGACCCATGGCCGGTCCACCATCCGGTGTCAGCACAAAGTTCACCTCAGTCATGGCCGGGGTGGATGCAACCGAGACAAGCGCGGCACGGAACGGCAACGCGGCGCCACGCTCGAATTGGACGCTGAAGGGCTGATAGCCCGCGCCGATCGCGCCGGTAGGCGCGAAGCTGTTCTCCGAGACGCGGTTGAAGGTTGCAGTCATGGGCTCGCTCAGGAGCGGTGTGCCGTAGGCTTGGAGACTGCTTAGCATGCCGGTCGACACGTCTAGCACCGCGTGGACATGCTCGTAGTTGATCTTCAGAGCCGAATCCGTCTGTTCCACCACAGACGCCGAGGAAGGCAAACCTGGCACAACATCCACGCGGACCCAATGCCCCGGAGGCACGGCACACCAAAAGACCAGCAGGTCTTCGGCTCGCGGGGGCAGTGCGGGAGCGCGTAGCTGAGACCGCCAATGCGCTCGTCCTTCACGGATGAAGAAGGGAACTTCCTGACCATCAACGAGCAGGCACACGTTCGCCCAGTCGATGAGCCCCGGCGCGGCGATGCGGCCCGTGGGCACTTCCACCAGCGCGGGTCCCTGCCACGCCGCCGGGTTGTACAGCGCGACCCCGCCGAGGGCGCCGGGCGCCGTCTCAAACGCGGGATTGGCGCACAGAAGGGTTGAGACCGCAAGCGCGGAAACGAACAGATTCATGGCGTGTCTCTCCCACGGAATCCGAATATGGAGCGTCGCTCCGCTCGAATCAGCGGCGCGCTCAGCCGTACTGACGAAACTCGACGCGCGCGTCGGGTCCGTAGTGAATCTCGACCTCGCGGCCACCGGCCAAAATGCTCTTGCGTCCCGCCTCGATTACCAGCTCGTTGTAGCTGCTGTTGGCCGGCGTGGCCATGATACCTTCCTCATCGAGCTGCCTGATGAACGCGCGCCTGTCTTCAACGTTCCCCATTGCCCCCGCCTTGCGGCACGCCTGCACAATGTACTCGATGCTGCGATAGCCGTAGCCCACGGGCGTGAGGCCGCCTCCGCCGATGTCGAGAAGCTGGAAGTAGTCGGGATTGGGCTCCGCATACACGGTGTCGCCGGGGTCTGTGCCCGCCTCGG
>JADLGB010000063.1 GCA_020849535.1 Candidatus Hydrogenedentota bacterium | reverse complement strand
GCGTTGCACTAGGTAGCTCGTTGCAATCGCCTCGCGCGCCACTCGCATCATGGCCGCTCGCCGATCGTCTTCATCGTCTAGCGCCGAATACACCGACACCGCATCGACGATCCCCGGCACTTCGTCGCAAATCGCCTTGTCAAAATCCTCTATCAATCCCATGTGTTGTGCCTCCTCAGTTTTACGACTTTGATTTGTAAGGTTGGAAAAACACGCTCAAATAGCTTCTTCTTCAGCAAAAAGACTTGCGTCTCCACGCCTTTTACGTCTTCGATGACCGTCCGGCCAGTCGCGCACTCGATGTACTCGAAGTCAGCCACGTATTCGATCCGCCTAACCTGACGGCCTCGGCTGTCCACGTACGCAGGCTGAAGCAAATACCTGGGTTGCAAGCGCAAGCAGCGAATCTCTCCACGCTGCTGCATCTCGCGCAGGTACTCGTACCGCTTACCTTCAGCTGTCGACGCGAAGGTATGCCCATCAATGGTGACCTTGCGCGCTCCGAACTTGTTCCGCCGACCACGCCGCGGGACTGCCCGTTGTTCTGCCGCACGGGTCGTAAGGTAGCGACGAACCTGCGCCATGTCGACGGTCATACAGCCAACTCCAATTGACTTCCGACAGTCACCAGTCGGTAAAAGAACTGCTTTCCACGCTGCTCTGTCTCAACACTCTCGCCAGAAGGCAACTGTGACCGAATCTCGCTGATCCGTGTGCTGACTGCCGACGTAAATGACAGCTGCGTGAGTTCCCATCCGCCAATCCAGTGCCCTGGGCAAGACTTGAGAACGCCATATACGCGACCTGCGGCTGAAGTGGGGTTGTTAATGCTACCCGCGTGCATAGCGTGCCTCCATGGCTCCAGCCGCGTCGGAAGCCTGTTGGTGCGCCTTGGCGCGTCCTGCCCAATCGTTGCAATTGTTCGCAGCAATCACGCCCTCCCAGTAGCGACGCGTCCATTCCTGATCGCTGATACGCTCGTGGGTGACCCTGTCGACGGCTTTCCCTGGGCCGCACCCGTAAACAAGTGTTCCCATGGCCTACGCCGCCGGTTCGACGGCCAGGCCATCGCGCATGACCGTCACGTTCTCAGCCGGCACGGCGTCCGGGTCTACAAACGTCATGATGAGCTGCAGCCCCAGCACGCGCGCCGCGTCTGCCAAAGCCAAACGGTCCGCCCGTCCCATCGATTCAGCCCCGTCCACCAGGACGAATCCCGAATTCGGATTCAGGCTTGCCGCGATGAGCACGCCAACCTTGATTTGCTCCGAAGTCCCCAACTGATGCAACGGCACCCCGTTAATCAGGATCTGATCATCATCGATGGTTAACCCTTCCACCGGAAGTTGTGCCTTCTTGATGATGAGCTTGGGCAGGTCATCCTTGAAGAACTCCACAAGCCGCGTGAAGGTCTCCGCGCGCTCGCGTGCCGCGATAGCCGACTCGGCCGCCTGGTCATGTGAGTCTTGCAGCCGTCGTGCCTGCAAGTCACCTTTGGCACGCTCAACATCGACCCTAAGAGATTCAAAGTCGGCTACAGCGCCACCCTTGGCAAGCTCCGCGTCGAGCTGCTCCAAATCACGAATACGTGCGTCCTGGTCATCAAGTTCCGACACGATGGCCGCCGCTTCGTTGGCCTTCTTTCGCGCCTCCTCAGCCACGGCGCGCGCCTGATCAAGAAGGGCCTCCAGGCGTACAATTTCAGACTGCGCATCACCATAGGCCTTGCGGTAATGCTCGAGGGTCTTTTCCGCCTTCACGCGTTCCGGCAATACCTTTGAATCGATCGTCCTCTTCAGCGCCGTGCGCCGCCCGATGAGTTCCTCGCGCCCTTTACTCATCGCCTCGGCCGTGTGTAGTGCACGCGTCGACGCTTCCAGCCGCTTCTCGAGTTCCTCCGCGATCTCCTGGGGTGCTGCCCGGTCCGGAGGTGGACAGGTGCTCAAGTAGGCTTCAGCCTTGTCGACTACTTTGTTTTGCTCTGCCCGGTATCGGTAGCACGCCTTGTGAATCGACGCACACACCGTCAGCGCGTGCTGCGTGAATTCGATTTCGTTCAAGTCAACCTCCGCCAGGGCCTCCATGAAATCCGGCCCAAGCGTGGTGCGCACCGACTCAACCAACTCCTCTTCAGTGATCGACATCTGCAAGGCCTGCAGCAGCCGGTCACGCTGCAACCGCGTCCGCTCTGTACGTCCCCGCGCATCCCCGCCGCCAAGTTTCACCCATTCAATGGGCCTGAACGCACTGGCATCGCAAATGGTTTTCAGGAACTCTTCCGGCTTGAGCACCGGACGTCCCCGGTGCGTCACCATGCTCGTCTTCTTCGACCCGTCACCGCTCACTATGCGCTTAATCCGCGTGTCGGAAGACAACACCAGCTCGATCTCTGCCGCGTCCTGTCCCCTCCGGACCATGTCCGGATCAAGGCCGCGGAAAGCCGCTTCAATGGTTTCGAGGATGCTGCTTTTGCCCTGGCCCGCATCCCCCCGAATTTCCCGCAAGTCGCCAACATCATCGATGGCCACTTCCCGAATGCTCTTTACATTCTTCGCGCGCAACGCCAGAATTCGCGCCCGCTCGTGTGTGTTTTCACTCATACCCTTATCTCCGATCTCGTATCGTCATTCCCGCAAAGGCGGGAATCCATCTTCTCTGCGCTCTATGTGCTGAACCCTTCTACGCTGCCCGCGGAATCAACCCCGCTCGGTC
>JADLGB010000062.1 GCA_020849535.1 Candidatus Hydrogenedentota bacterium | reverse complement strand
GCCACCGAGATTGGTCAATCCATCAGCGAAATGGCGGAGATGTACGAACGGGCCAAATCTCCCTTTGCGGATCAGATCAATCGGCTCCCTTTTCTGCCCAGCAACCGTCGCTTCAAACGGGCCCTCGGTCGGCTCGATGCGGCCATACACCGGATCATCGACCGGCGCCGCCGCTCCGGCGAGACCCCGGACGACCTGCTCACCTTGCTCCTCGCCGCGCGCAATGAAGACGACGGGAGTCCTCTGACTGACCAACAGGTGCGAGACGAGGCACTCGCCGTCTTTCTCGCTGGTCAGGAAACTACGTCCGATGTCCTCGCCTGGACTTGGTATCTGCTGAGCCAACACCCGGATGCCGAAGCAGAGTTCCACCGGGAACTGGACGACGTCTTGGGTGGCCGGCTGCCCAATCCGGGCGACCTCGAGCGCCTTGCCTTCACGCGCAATATGCTCGCGGAAACCATGCGCCTGTATCCGCCGGGCTATGTGCTTCCGCGCCGCGCGGTCGAGCCCTGCTCCGTCGGTCCGTACACCGTGCCGCCAGGCGCCATCCTTCTCACCAACATCTACCGCGTACATCGGGACCCGCGGTTCTACGACGACCCGGACCGCTTCGAGCCCAATCGCTGGACTCCCGAGATGAAGCAACGGTTGCCGCGCTTCGCCTTTTGTCCATTCGGAGGCGGGCCGCACGCGTGTCTCGGCGACCACTTCGCCTGGGCCGATGCAATGATCCTGATGTCGGTCCTGGGGCAGCGTTGGAAGGCGGGCCTCAGACCGGGGAGCCGCGTAACGCCCCACCCCCTCGTCAACCTTCGGCCTCGAAACGGGATTCCCATGAAGCTGACACTGCGCAAGGCTAGTAGGTAGTACGGCGTGCCGGATGGTCCGCGAGGATGCGGATTTGTCTCTCGCAAAGGCGCAACGACGCCAAGAATCCATCAGTTGTCAGGAAGCCCATTGGCGATTCTCGTGATGCCGTCCCGCATCAGTGCTTCTCCGAAATTGAGAAGGAGGCCCAATCTCATGCCGGTAAGAAACTTGATCGAAATAGACCTGCCAAAGTTTGTCTGCATAGGTAAGCTACGGCCCGATTCAGAGATCCGGTCTTCGCCTGTGAACCTGGAAACGGCAATCGAGCTACGGAACCCATGCTCCCGTCACCGGGGCGAACGCGGCGACATCCTGACCTCTTTAGCTTCGCCCCAGGGAATGCAAGAGAAGATTGCATTACCGCGAAGGCGCGAAGACACGAAGGAAGAAGAACTCAATCTGTGTCCGCTTCGCGATCTTCGCGGCTTCGCGGTGAAATCGTCTTGCATTACGCAGGAATCGGACTTTCGCTTGCTTCCAGCAACCCAGGTCCAAGCTCACGATGATTATCCAAGGCCGCGTGAATGACGACGCTGGCAATGTCATTCTCTGTCATGCTTTGCGTCTCCGCGCCTTTGCGAGAGAAAGCTCCTCATTTTACCCGCGAAGCGGACGCTGACCGGCACGGCGCTGGTGAGGCGATAGCGCCCGTCGTACGCGTAATCCCAGAACGCCCCGTCCTCATGCGTCGTGCTCGTGATGTTGCCCACGGCATCGAGGTCATAGTAGAACCCATCCAACACCGTCGTCCCGTCTTTGTGCTCGATGGCCGTCAGCCGGTTCAGGGTGTCGTACGTGTAATTCGTCGTCATCCCGTTGGGGATGTCGTAATACGTCGGCTGCCCAACGTCGTTGTAGTGGAACGTCCACGTCTTCGACCCCGGCGCGGTCAGCGTGCTCAGCTCGTTCCGGTTCGTGTACGTGTACGTCGTGGTGTTGCCGTGGTAGTCGGTCATCGACGTGACGTTCCCCGCCCCATCGTACGCATAGGTCAATGCGGAGTTATCGTAGTCCGTGATGCTGGTCAGGCGCCCGCCGTCGTCGTAGCCATACCGCAACCCGTTCGTGGCGTCGATCCAATCCGTGATCTTCGTCACCCGTGCCAAGCCATCGTAATAGTAATTCGCATCGTACGTATTCGCACCCGAGGTGTACGTCACCTTTGTCATCAGGCCGGTGGTCGCGCTGAAGAAATACTCCGTCGGATCAAACGTCCCCGTGGACCCCGCGCCCACCGGCAAGCTACACAAAGCTCGGGAGAATCGTAAGCATCCGGTGAATGGCATCTTCCGCTCTTCCTGAGGAGAATCTAGTGTATCGGGCGCCAGCTAAACTAATCTTGCGTGATCGAAGTAACGTGGAAGTCTGAACCGTCGCTTTTGGACTCCCAATGAACGGAGACTTTGCCGTTCCTTTTTGTACCGGTCACTTTGAAGGTGAAAAACCCGGATTTCGCATCGCCCCTATACCTAATTCCGCCGTCCCATACGAGCGACACTTGTTCAATAGCCCCAAAGTTGTCTCGAACAGCAGTACTCGTCTCTACGAACTCAAGTGACTTGTAATATTCGTCTAAGTTGCGGACGAACACGTAGCTGGCTAGAAGACCCAGAATGGCAACCAGGATGAGAACCGCCAGAAAGGACCGTCGATGCCCCTCAGGCACCAGAATGGCCCATGTCCTTTTCGCAACGGTGTCTATACTGATATTCAAACGAGGAACTCCCGTTCGATACGACAAATACCTTCGTCAGTTTTACACAACCTTCTTGCCCATGAGGGGCTTCGCTCACTCACGAATGAGGTTGCCCCTTTTTGGGTTCCGTCATTTCAGGTCGTATCGGAACAAGTTTGTAAACTCCGTCGACAGGTGCGCATTACGGCCTAGAATTGAATACAGAACTTGGGGCCTATCGTGTACGAGTAACCACGCCCACCAGACCAACTCCTTCCCCATCGCCAGTTTGCGTAGGGGAGAACTTCCGGATGCCCCGTCCACCATTCATCGTCCCGGTTCCCCCAGAAACCTGCTTCTCCACTTACGCCCCAACCTGGAGGCCCGATTCCAATACTAGCATTCCCAATAGCATTTATATCAAAAGTATTGGGTCCCCACGATACCCCAAAGCCCCCTTGGCCATAGACTCCGATACCTCCAATTGGACTGCTGAATCCGTAACCTCCACTCAACTCTGCGTACGGGCCGAGCATCCAACCCGCATGTCGACATGCGTCGGAGCCTCCCGTGTCATAAGGATCATACGAACCGTAAATACCATTCCCAGCCCCCAAACCTAAACTGCCGGACAGTTGGTCACCGTTCAATCCCAAGTTTATGTTTAGGTTGAAACCGGGCCAAACCGGAAAGCTAACTTGGAGTCCTTTCAGGCCCAACGGGTCGACGTAACCTCCAGGGTTGTTTCCCACGTAGGTATATAGGTTAGGTCCATCTGCCCCAGTTGGCTCACGGGTCGTCCACCGTCCCATTGGTCCCCAATACTGTCTGTATGTTGCAGCATAAAATGTACTGACAGAATCTAGCTCAAGCCCTCCAAACCGCAAGTCTCCTGCAACGCCACATTGAAGAATGCTATCCCCAAACGACGAGAATTCGCTGTGACCCATTTGTGCTTTGTCGTCTGCCCGCAGTGTTCGCGAACTATTGATGCCGTCAAGCGAAACATAGCGATATGCGCCACTTGCTGGCGAGGAACCAAGCACATCCGCAACAAGACCGACGCATGTTCTGACCAAAGCTCCGTTTTCGCTCTCTATGTTTACGACGTGCGTAGAACTCCAATTAGACACTGTGGTGTATGCGTCGGATGTTCGTTCCCTCCGCTTTCCATCCCCGCCATACTCATACGTCACATCGCCCTCGCCGGGGAAGTCGCTGTCGACGGAGCAGAGCATCTGGCCGTAGCGGTAGCCATACGCCGCCGTGTAGCTGCCGCGCGCTTTGCTGGTCATGCGGCCCCAGGCGTCGAAGCCGAAGGTGGTGGAGCCGTTGCGGTCCGCCATCGAGGTGAGTTCGTTGGCGTTGTTCACGGCGAAGGTCGTGGTGTTGCTGAGACCGTCCGCAAGGATGCGGACATCATCGAAGTCCACGGCGAATGCGGCATCCGCGCCGAGCATCACGGCGTTCGCCGTGGTCACGCTCGCGCTCGCCGTCTCCAGCACTTTCGTCTCCATGTCGCCATCGGCCCAGCGCCACACCGTCACGTCCCCGCCATCGGATTCGATCCGCAGATTGTACCACGCGTCTTGCGTGGACGCTGCGGACTCCGAATCCAGCGTCGCCGGCGTGCCGCCGGCTATCTGCTCCAACGCCACGCTGCCGGGGCGCACCGCCACCTGCACGAGGTTGTTGTCGTCCACGTAGCGCCCGCGCACCACCAGCGCCGCGGACCCGTTCGACGTGTCGTTGATCCGGTACCGCAGCCGCACCTCGTTGTCCGCGTCCGTCGTGCTCTGCTTGATGCCGTTCCAGTTGCTCGCGTGCGTTGGCTCCAGATAGTTGCCCGACGCCTGCCACGTGCCCGAAGTCACCGCCCAGCCCGTGGCGTTCCCATCGTTAAAGTCATCCTCGAACGGCTCGACCTTGGTGAGGAGGTTGTCTCCCGCGTCGTAGGTATAGGAATACGCCGCCTCGATGGTCTCATTCGGGTTGCTGCGCACGGCGCTGGTCAGCCGGTAGCGCCCATCGTACGCGTAATCCCAGAACGCCCCATCCTCATGCGTCGTGCTCGTGATGTTGCCCACGGCATCGAGGTCATAGTAGAACCCATCCAACACCGTCGTCCCGTCCTTGTGCTCGATGGCGGTCAGCCGGTTCAAGGTATCGTACGTGTCACTAAATCGTTACTGTCCCTCTTTATTTCCTGGCGACATCCTGACCTCTTTGGCTTCGCGGCGGGGAATGGAAGAGAAGATTGCTTTACCGCGAAGGCGCGAAGACACGAAGGAAGAAGAACTCAATCTCTGTGTCTGCTTCGCGATCTTCGCGGCTTCGCGGTGAAATCGTCTTGCATTACGCAGGAATCGGACTTTCGCTTGCTTCCAGCAACCCGGGTCCAAGCTCACGATGAATCTCTGTGGCCGCATGAATGACCTCGCTGGCAATCTCATTCTCTGTCATGCTTGGCGTCTCCGCGCCTTTGCGAGAGAAAGGTCCTCATTTTCCCCGCGAAGCGGACGGTAATAGATATGATCCAACTTGAATTGCTGGCCTGAAAGAGTCCGTGATGCTGGTCAATCACGCCGCAGGCGTGACATCGTCATACCCATACCGCAACCCGTTCGTGCCGTCGATCCAATCCGTGATCTTCGTCACCCGCGCCAGGCCATCGTAATAGTAGTTCGCATCATACGTATTCGCACCCGAGGTGTACGTCACCTCTGTCATCAGGCCGGTGGTCGCGCTGAAGAAATACTCCGTCGGATCAAACGTCCCCGTGGACCCCGCGCCCACCTTTGTCATCCGGCCGTAGGAGTCATAGAAATACTTGACAACTTTGCTCACGGCATCCGTGATGGCCGTCAGCCGGAACGCCCCATCGTGATCGTAAGTGGTCGTGTGCCCCAGCCCGTCCGTCACCGAATCCAGCAAACCATCGCTCGCGTAGGCCACCGTCACATCATCGAACGGACTGCCAAATCTGCGATCAGGAATCGCTCGCAGCATGTCTACACAGGTGGGAAGCCAATCCTTGCCAACTCCTGTGACATCGTGTAGATACTCGCCAAATGCTGAAGCGCTTTGTGTGTTTCCTCCTGTGCGACAGCGCTAAGGAAATCATCAACAGTAGAAGGATACGCTGAGCTCAGTTCGCTGAATTCTCGTAATGACAAGCAACACTTGCTCCCATCCCAACCCACGCGGAATTGTGAAGGTATGAGGTCTGATTGGCAATCCGAGATTATGCGCCCCACTTCAGGCATTTCGATTATGAAGAAGCCAATTCCAAGTCTGACTAGACCGGCGTCAATGGCTTCCGCCTGAAAGAGCACCTCTTCCTTAAAAACATCATTGACAATCGCGCTACATAAACAAATGATACTGGATAGTAACCTGTACCATCTCACACACATCTGGTCCGTTCCGCTTGAGCCAGAAATAAGCCTCGCGCAAGACCGGGCAAGTGAGAATATTTCCCACTTCGCAGTTCGAAGGTTCTCAAGGGGCCTGTGAACCAAAGCTGACTTGTTGGCGTTAACTGGACGCAGGAGAGAGTCTATTGGGACTGGTCTTTGCATAGCCGATTCCCTGCATCGCAGAAGCATTGGAAACCACAACCCCCCGAGATTGAGATTCAGCTTGTGCAGCCAGTAGCACTTACTTGCGGCATCGCTAATAGATAGGACAGTGTCAATAAGAGCTAGAGATCTCCCGGTGTATTCAAGAACATCGAGCCAGCGCTCCAAACGGCAGGCAAACTGGACTGTAGCACTTATTTTTCCGTACTCTATGAGGAGGTCACCATTCGCCGACTTTAGTTCCAAGACTTTCATTGATGCGACCCGCTGTATTGTCGCGAGACCCTCCTCCCAGGTTAGCTCTTTCGGACTGAACATTACTGAAGCTGCGACTGGCTCAGTGAAAGGTTTTAGCATTAGCAGGTAGCTGTCCTGGAAGCGACCTACTGTATCTGCACATTCCCGAACGAACTTGGGCGTCAATTGCACGTTGGAGCTTCCCGACGCAAGATCTGATATTGAAGACGTTTCAGATCTGGGCATTGTTTATGACTAAGCAAGAATGGGAGGAAATTCAGGAAGGAAATTCAGGGACAGACTACGAAATTCCTCCGAATTCCTCTTCATTCTTCTGTATTCCTTTGCGTCTCCGCGCCTTTGCGAGAGGAAGGTCCTCATTTCCCCGGTGAAGCAGACGCCAATTGGAGAAATGGGACAGCAACAGTTCATTGCACGCCTTCCCATTGACTCAACCTTTGTATCGCGCCGCACAGGCGCGCGTCATTTTGCAGAGGTTCGATGGACGAAACAAGGGCATTGGTGGCAATTTCTTCCCCAGCGGGCGGCTATCGGAAAGGGTGCGTTTTGGGAACAAAGAAATACCAAACAAACAGACAATGCAATACCAAGGCGAACGCTCCCAGCAACCTTCCCCGCTCGCGCCCGAAGCGGATGGCCGACAACGCAGCGCCACATGAGAACGCATACAGGACTATGAGTCCGAGAACGGCGTATTGATTCGTCAAAATGTCGAAGCGGCGAAACTCGCGTACTCTCAGAAAGATAAATACGACCGTGCCCAGGAGCGTAATTGAAACGATTCCCTCGGCCGCAGCCCAGCGCTTCCGATCCCTGAGCATAGGCGGTGATTCCTCCTGTGATTCCGAAAACCCACCCCAATTAGATAGGCGACCAAACAAACGCTCCCGATGTCGCCCAAAACTCTCGCCGGCAATCTTCAGAGTATAGTATCCAGGGAAACAACCTCGTCTTCATACTGCCTGCACCAGTGCCACAAGCAATACGTTGAAGGGCACGACGAAGACGAGCGCCAAGAGCCCAACGTCTTCCCGGGCCCTATTCCATTCCTTCGGCCGTTTCCTGCCGCTTCGTCTGTCGCAGTAACACCGCGATGGACATGGTGCAATAATAGCACTACTGGTCGGATTAGACAATGGGTGTGGCGTGGGATGGCAGCGCGCGGCATGGCGGGTGGACAACAGATGGTTGGTGATTCCGCTTCTCGCAAGAGCTGGCAGGGTGCCGGTCCTCCTGTGTCCGGCGCAGGCGTAGTCCGGGACAAATGGGGACAGTACTATTTGTTGAGTGGAATAAATGAGGACAGCAACCATTTCTTGTACTTTCTCTCGGCGGCGGCCCTGCGGGGGTGAGGGGACAGACACCGTGTTTCGCTCTGCAGAGCCTTCGTGAAAGACGGTGTCAGTCCCATTCAACCGCCGCATTTCGGATGAGTGGTGTCGCCATACATTCGCCATGCCTTTGGACGCCATCGGCTCCGTGCGGTGGCATCGCTCATCGCATTGCCAGCCATGACGTTCGCATGGAAGCGGGCCGTCATACATTGTTCAGTTGGGACTGAGAATATATCACGGCTGCCACACATACGTTCCTTGAGCACACTTCGCAGGTATCTGAGCCATTAGCACTAATCTCATTGATGTGGCAAGAACGTCTATTAATGACTTGCTGCCGTTTCGATCCTTCTCGCGCAAAGCACTCCAAAGTCTTGCTGTGCAAAAGAGGTAACGCGGATGCCTACTTAGCGTGCTCTGCCCGTCTCTCCCAGCATTCTCCGGGGCATCTGAAGCGTTCTTTGCCTTGGCACAAACATTGCTCATTAGGAGCCAACTGCCCGGTCCTCATCGAGCGGGCAGTGGCCACATGAGGGTGTGCCTCATGCGACAACCCGAACTGCTCAATCCTGGCTGTCAATGCGAGACCGCGGTTCAGAGAGCCAATAGGGGAATCAAAACGATGTCGAGGGTCTTCCTGGCTGTTGCGAGTATCGCGGTCATGTTGACCGGGGCACTCTCCGCCAAGGGCGACCTCGTAACGTTTAGTGCCAGCGGTGTAGGGGTAGACTCCCACCCGTTGAATGCTTCCGTGACGTTTGAGATCAGCGGCAATTCACTCATTGTGACGCTCGCGAACACAGCATCAACCAGCGCGGTAGTTCCGGCCGACATACTGACGGGCGTCTTTTTCACGTGGGCCGGCAACCCCGCTCTTGTGGACCAGACGGCAACGCTCGCCGGCGGCAGCAGCGTGCTGTTTCCGTCCAGCGGCGACGGGACGGATGGTGGCCAGGTGGGCGGGGAATGGGCATATGCGCACAGCTTGTCTGGCGCTCCAGGTGGAGCGAATCAGGGAATCAGCAGCACGGGGTTGGGCCTGTTTGGCGATGCAACTTTTGCGGGAGCCAATCTACAGGGCCCGGTGGCCGTCAACGGATTCTCATACGGAATCGTGCCGGCGCTGGGAACGGCCGGAGGCAACGCGCCCCTGACAGGACCCAATGCCTTCATCATGAATTCGGTGGTGTTCAATTTCGACATCACGGGACTGAATGTCTCCCTGGACGACATCTCGAATGTGAGCTTCCAGTACGGGACCAGTCTGACGGAACCCAGCATCACGACCATAGTTCCGGAACCCGCGACCTTTCTCCTCCTTGGGTTGGGGCTCTCCGGCTTGGGAGTTCGGCGGTGGCGCATGAGGGCCTAACGGCGAACGACTTGTAACACACCTCACACAACGGGAAAAGGGCCGCTCACGGTGAGCGGCCCTTTTCCTTTGTTGGGCGATTCTCCGTTCTTCCCGGCACTTGAACTTGGCCCGCAGGTTCACTCGAGGGGCTCTTCAGGGAGGTGGGAAGGACCCTTGCCGACCTTGCTTTGAAAGGTCTTCTTGCGTTCGCTGACCATGCGGTCGGCCATGCGGGTGACTTGCCGTGAAAGCCACATGAAAGTGGAGTTCCCTTCGCTGTAGTCGGCCTCGCCGATGAAACCGACACGGCCGTTCTCCTGCAGGGAGAGCGCCTGGGCGAAACTGGTCTTCGAGCCCGGGTCGTACACGGCGCAGGTCTTGCCGCCGTGCTTCTGCACGACCGAGAACGAGGGGATATCGCTGGGGCCATCGGCGATATAGATCATGTTCTTGAACGGCACACGCCGTTCGTCTTCGGGAATCGTGTCGTTGACGCTGATGCTGTCAACCTTGTTCACACCCTTGTTGATTTCAAACAGGGCCCTCGTCTTCGTCGTGTTATCGAGGAAACCCGCGATCTGGCTGATCGGTCCTTGCTTGGGCACTCCGGAGAGGTCCGTCCCAGGTCCGGCAGGCTCCTCGATGAACTCCGAGGCGTAGATCCCCGCGAGATAGGGAGAGATGCGCGAACCCCGGATCATCTCCGCGAGTCCCGTGCTCACGACGTAATGTTCAAGGCGCAGGTCGCTTTCCGCGTAGCGCGGGGCCTGCAGGAGGGCGCGCAAGCGCTCGAACAACTCGGGAATGCCGCGGTAGAATTCGAGATTCTCCCCCACTTCGCGCAAACGCGCGTTGGACAGGCCGGGCAGGCGGCCGCACTTCACATAGGAAAGCAGGTGGCCGAGGTAGCACGTGTCGCGCTGCACGGTAATGCCGGCGCGCTTGTAGTATTCCGGCAACGCGTTGACTTCCTTCCAGAATGCCTCTTCATCGATGCCGTAGGCGTCGAACAATGGCTTCTGCATGTAATGCGGCGAAAGGGTCTTGTCAAAGTCCCACACGACCGCGATGACGTTCTGTAGAAACAGCCCTTTTTCAGGCACTGGAATTCGTCCTCCTCGTTCACCCACCAAGTGCGGAGGATACCAAGCCGGGGCCGAGTTGGACAACTTGCCGAATTTGCATGCAACTCCCCCCGTATCCTTGCCCCCTATCGCCTATGCCGCTATACTCGGGTGCGTCACGCGGTACGGGTGGATGCACCTCTTCGGGGTCTCACAACGTTGGCAGAAGAAACCAAATCGGAAGAACGCGCTCAGGCAGTCCGGGCCCGGATAGCGCACACGAGTTGGCTTTTCAGGACGGTGTTCTGGCTCGTCGTATTTCTGTGCTCGTCCTTCACCGCTGTGGCGGCGTGCATCGTGTGGTGCGCATCCCAGTTCTCCGGCATTGAAGAACCCGCAGGGTTTCTGCTCCGGCTTTTCGTGAAAGGGTTCCTCTTCGCCCTTGTCATGTTGTTTGCCGCGGGGCGTCTCCGGCGCGCGGCGCAAACGCGCCCCGAACCGGTTGCGCCAACCAGCGCCACGACATCACCGGATCTCGTGCACCGTCCCGCGGCGCTGGCCCTGGTCCTCGCGGCGATCGCGCTGCTCGTGTGTCCGTATCTCGGCACCTATCCACACCTCGAACCCGACGAAGCGCACCACCTGATCGTCGCGCGCAATCTCGCTCAGTATGGGGTCTACGGTTCCGGCCATCCCGAAGCGGGCTTCACCTGGTTTGATGACTACGATTCCGTGGGACCTCCCGTCATCGGGCCCACCGCGCTCGCCATTCACATTGGAGAGGACACCCTCATCAGCGGCCGCATCGTGATGGCGGTGTTTTATCTGCTCCTCGCCACCGCGGCGTACGTGTTCATGCGCCCGCTCTTCGGGGTCCCGTCCGCAGTCACCTCGATCCTCGTGGCGGCCGCCTCCGTGGGCTCGGTCTATCTCGGGCGTACGCTCTACGGCGAAGCTCCGGCGCTTTTCTTCCTCCTCACCGCGCTTCTTTTCTGGCGCCTCTCCATCCAAGGACACGCTCCTTTGTCGACGGCGCTCGTGTCCGGCGTGTTCTTCGCGTTCATGATCCTGAGCAAGTTTTTCATCGCGGTCGCCGTGTGGCCGATGCTCGGCGCCATAATCTTCGACCGAATGACTCATCGCCGCGTCCGCGCGGTACACATCCTCGCGCCCGCGGCAATGGCGGCCCTGATCGTCGGGGCCTGGTTCTTCGTGCCGAGTCTCGTGCACCCCACCGATGGCGGCGGTACCTCAGGCATGCTCAGTATGTACCGCCACAATCTCCTCTTCGGCTTTCATTCCGTGGGCGTCACGCTGCTCTGGATTCTTCGAGAACCACTGATGCTGCTTGTGTTCCTTCTCGCAATGACCGCGGCTGTCCCCATCGTCTTTCACCGCAGCTACGATCCCGCGGGAATTGCGCTTTTCCTCCTCGCGCCGTTCATCGCGTACTGGTGGCTCTTTTTCACCACGGGCAACATTCCGCGCTACCTTTGGTATGCGATCGCGGTCTCAGCATTCTTCACGGGTCCGTTGGTGTGGATGTTCCTCCGCGGTACGCGCACGGCAAAGACCCCCGCGGCCCGCACCGCCTGCGTGCTCCTTGCAGGCCTCGTCTTGTTGCCGTTTCTCCTGAACACCTACCGCGAGTCCCAGGGCATCTTCGCGCGCGACGACATGGCCGATGAAAACGCTCTCGCCAACTACGTCGCGTCGCTACCCAGCGGCCATCCCATAGCCACGACGTTCTATCCTGTCGAACGCTCCATGAACGTGCTCACAGGCCGCTACGTGAAGCGCGTGCCTGCGGATCCCACCGCGTTCTCCAGCAACGGCATCGTCATCGTGGACTCTGCCAGCCAGGACATGCTATTGATGAACCGCACACAAGAACGCCGCTTTGGACGTTACGTGATCGTGAAAGGCACTGGATGATAGACCCCGAAGCACCGGGAAACGCGAAGCCTTCCGTGTCCATATTCTACCCCTGCTACCAGGATTGGGGGACGATGGGCAGCATGGTTCTGTTCACCATGCAAACTGCCGAGCGCTTAGGACTGGATTACGATTTCACGATCGTCGACGACGGTAGCAACGAACACACCCAAGACCTCCTCGCAGAAATTGGGCGACGCTTCCCGCAGGTCAATGTGGTGCGACACGAAACCAATCGCGGTTACGGGGGCGCACTCCGCACCGGTTTCGCATCCGGCGCGAAGGAGTGGATCTTCTACACCGACGGCGACGCGCAATACGATGTGCGTGAGCTGTCAATCCTGCTGGAGAAGGCCGGGCCCGAGGTCGACGTCGTCCAGGGGTACAAGATCCAGCGGCACGATCCCCTGCATCGCATCATCATCGGCCGAATCTACCATTGGATCGTGAAGATAGCCTTTGGACTGCCTATCCGCGACACGGACTGCGACTTCCGCCTGATTCGGCGCAGCGTGTTTGACACGGTCTCGCTGACGAGCGACAGTGGCGTGATCTGCGCGGAGATGATGACCAAGATCGCGCGGGCGGGATTCCGAATCGTTGAAGTCCCCGTTCACCACTACCAGCGCGCGCACGGCAAGTCGCAGTTCTTCAACTTCCCCCGGCTTGCGCGCGTGGCGTGGAACTTGATGGGCCTCTGGATTCGCGAGGTCCTGCTAGCTCGCACGAAAGACAAGGCATCATGATCCCCTACGTCGAACTCCAGACGCAGTTCAAATCCATTGAGCAAGAGATACGTGCGGCGATCGACGCGGTGCTCGAAAGCGGGTGGTTCATCCTCGGCGAGCAGGTGCGTGCTTTTGAACGAGAGTTCGCGGCATATCTTGGGGCCGGGCATGCCGTTGGCGTCGCCTCGGGCACGGACGCGATCCACCTCGCTCTACGCGCGGCCGGCGTGGGTCTCCACGACGAGGTGATCACCGTTCCCAATACCTGCGTGCCCACCGTGTGCGGCATCATCGCATCAGGCGCGTCGCCGGTGTTTGTAGATGTGGACCCCCGCACGCTGACACTCGATCCAGCCAAGCTTGCCGCCGCCATCACACCACGCACGCGCGCAATCGTCCCGGTGCATTTGTACGGCCACCCCTGCGATATGGACCCGATTCTGGAAATCGCGCGTGAACACAACCTGATCGTCGTGGAAGACTGCGCCCAAGCCCATGGCGCGCGCTACAAAGGTGCCCTGTGCGGGACGTTCGGGCACGTGTCCGCGTTCAGTTTCTATCCCACCAAGAATCTCGGCGCCTATGGCGATGGTGGCGCGGTCGTCACTTCGGACGCGCGCATCGCCGAGCAGCTTCGCATGCTTCGCAACTACGGTGAGGAGCGCCGCTACTACCACTCTGTCGAAGGGGTCAACAGCCGGCTGGACGAAATGCAGGCCGCGATCCTGCGGGTGAAACTGCTGCATCTCGACGAGTGGAATGCGGCGCGAGTCCGTTTGGCCGGCGCCTATAATGACGCCCTTGCCGCAACACAAGTCGCTATACCACATTCAGCGCCTTGGGCGTTGCCGAACCATCACCTCTACGTTGTGCGCGCGCCGCATCGCGATGCGCTCCAGGCGCATTTGAAAGAACAAGGCATCGGCACCTTGATTCACTATCCTGTCCCGATCCACCTGCAGGCCGCCTATCGTCATCTCGGCCTTCAGCGGGGCGCGTTTCCTGTGGCGGAGCGGGCGTGCAGCGAGGTCTTGTCGTTGCCGATGTATCCCGAATTGCCGTCCGATGCTATTCCGATCATCGCGCGCGCGATCGCCGGCTTTCATCCGTGAAGCCTGAAGAATATGAAATCATGTATCGCGCCGAGGACGCGCACTGGTGGTACCGCGGTTTGCGGGCCGTGTTGCAGGAACAGGTGCGACGCTTCACGCCGCCGGATCCGCTCCGTTTGCTCGATGTGGGCTGCGGCACCGGCGCCAACCTTCACGCCGCGCCTGAATCCGTCGCTGCGTTTGGAATTGACTACGCGCTGGAGGCCGTGCGTTTCTGCCGCACCCGCGGCCTGCTTCGCACCCTTGCGGCGTCCGCGGTGCACTTGCCCTTCGCGGACGCCTCATTTGACGCCGTCGTAACCTGCGACGTGCTCTGCCACCGATCGATCCCGGACAAGCGCGCCCCCCTCCTCGAGATCCACCGTGTGCTCGCACCCGGAGGTATCCTCTTTCTCAATCTGCCCGCGTACCAGTGGCTGCATTCATCGCATGACGTGCATGTCTTCACAGACCAGCGATTCACAAGGAAAGGAGTGAATCAACTACTGCGCGAGACGTCATTTAAGCCGCTCCGTATCACGTACTGGAACACGATTCTGTTCGCGCCCGCCGCGTGCGTGCGGTTGTGGAGAAAAGTCACGCCGCCACGGCACTCGGACCTCGCGAGAGTGCCCAACGCTTTGACTTCAGCCGCCTGCTCGCGCCTGCTTGCATACGAGCGCGCGGTGATGCACATCGCGGACCTGCCTTTCGGACTATCGGTCTTCGCCGTCGCGCGCAGAGCCTAGTCCGACGCGGCCTGTTCCGGACTTCACTCCGCCTGAAGCCGCTTTCGCTGCTCGCCTGCGAGCATGGCGTGTGTTTCCGCAATCATGGCAGGGATTGCGTCACGGTGCGGCGAGCGCTTCAGGCAATCGCGGAGATCGAGAGCATCCAACTTATCCACTTGTTTGCCTGGAAACCAGTCTCCCCCACTCCCGAAGAGGTTGTACCGCATCTTCCCGAACTCGACCATGTCAAGCGCAAGAGCAAGATTCCTCAGACGCAGTATCCACGGGATGTTCAACTCCCCGGGGGTCTCGCTCCAGTCGGGCAGGCCCTGCTGCCAAGTTTCCATCCATTCCCTGCCGAGCACGCGCTCCATCTCCGCATCGAGCTTCTTCTCGATGGGTCCGGCATACTCCCCAGCGCGCTCACTCAGCTCACCCGTCTGCATGTGGATGTCAAAATCCCCCGGCTTGGATGCACCGCAACTCAACGTGTGCACTTCCGGTCGCGAGAGACAGAACAATCCATTGAATACCAGGGGATGCAAAGGCGCGGTCAGTTGTTCGAGCTTCTTGTTCTCCTTGAATAGGAGTCCACCTTTCTCATTCGGGCTGATGATGAAGACGCCCATATCGCGCTTGGCCGCCTCCGCGATTGCGGGCCAGTTGTCCTGGAAGATGTAGTACCAGTGGAGGTTGACGTACTCGAATGCGCCCAGCTCGATGGTCTTGATGATCCCGGCGCATTGATCGTGGGTACTAAACCCGACGTGGCGGACCCTTCCCTCCTTCTTCCACGAGAGGGCGGCATCCAGACAACGTTTCGCATTCTCATAGCCTACGGCGTTGTTGACCCCGTGCATTGCGAAGAGATCGATGTAGTCTAGCTTGAGCAGGCTCATCGAATACTCGAAGGTGTCGATGAACTCCTGCACGTTCGCGCAGGCACCCACCTTGGTCTGCACCGTTATCTCGTGACGCGGCAACTGGGGAAGGATCTTCCCCAGTTGATACTCGCTGGTGCCGTATCCGCGCGCGGTCTCGAAGTGATTGATGCCAAGATCGAAAGCCCGCCGGATGGTGGCTTCCAGATTGCGCTGGCTCTCTTCCGAAACGTCGTCGCCACTGTTCCAGGATTGCTGGAAGCGCATCCCACCGCAACTGATGACTGGGATTTGAATTTCCGTCTTTCCAAATCGTCTGTATTTCATGAGCGCCGCACTCCGTTATTCCTTCCCCGCGCCGGTTTCGACCGGTTTGTCCTTGGCGGTCCACTCGGCCATGGACCCATCGTACATGGAAACGTGCTCGCGGCCCAAACGTCGCAGCATGAAGTACCCCACGCTGGCCGAGCGGCCTGAATTGCAGTATGTAATGACAGGCTTGTCTTCTGCGATTCCATCGGCCGACGCCAAGGCCTCGAGTTCCGGCAGCAGTTTCACGGTGTGGTTTTCGGCGATGAAGTCCTCCGCGGGCAGGTTACTCGAACCCGGGATATGGCCTGCTTTCTGGGCTATCTCCGCCTTCTTCTCGCCCCGGTAGTACTCCACCGATCGCAGGTCCGTTACACAGGACTGTCCACTTCCCGCCGCGGCCTCCACCTCTTCGTAGGTTGCCAGGAGTTCAGGCTTTGGAGTCAGTTTGGGCGCTGGTACGGCAGCCACTTTCGAGGCGCCTGTCTCGATGGGGCGCGCCTCAGCCTGCCACTTCGCAAAGCCGCCGTCCAGGATGGACACCTTCTCGTAGCCCACATATTCGAGAATCCAAAAGAGCCGTGCGGCGTCTTTGAAGTCATCGGCCGTGGCCATGCCGCAATACACGACGATATGCTTCGCAGGATCGACACCCGCGGCACCCAGCGCCGTGGAGAGGGCCTCGGTTGGCTTCAGCATGCCCGCGACCCCGTCGCGCGTTTCAGACAGGAAACCGACATTCAGACTGGCCGCGCCGGGAATGTGTCCGGCCTCAAAGTCCTTCTGGGAGCGCGTGTCAACGACAAGGATGTTCTCCATGCTTTGGAGGCTCCCGGTGCCCACGAGCAACGCATCCCCCTGTAACGCACCCGCGCAAATGAGCAGCAATAGCGTAGCCATGAAAAATCTCCTTGGTTGCTGTGCCAGCGTATATCCGGGCTAATGAAATCATCTCAGAAGGCGTCTCATGCATCAAACAAACGTATGGCCGTGGAGAATTCCTTTTGGCGCATTGAAGAGCCGCCGGGGATGCCGGCGCTCCTGGTAGCACGTTTTGGAGCGGGTGAACGAGCAAGCTCACAACCAAGGAAAGAAACGTCATCGCCCTTGTACCATGAAAGACACAGGCGAGGGCGCCTGTGCCACACGTCTATTTCCAATTCCTCGTTGGTCCGAAACTCTTCAAGTCCAACTGCCAGCCAGGGTCCGGAAGAAAGGAAGAACCGACCAGGAAGGAGCCAAGCGTGTGTGACACAGGCGCCCTCGCCTGTGTCTTGATCTTAAGAGGCGGCAGGGATGCCAGCGCTCCTGATGGTTCCCATTTGGAGCGGGTGAACGAGCAAGCTCGCAACCAAGGAAAGACACGTCACCGCCACTGTTTCATAAGAGTGCGGCCACGCCGTGGTGTGGCGGCTTTGAAGAGGCAGGCTCGTCTGCGGTTTACAGGTACAGGTTGCATACACACCTTGCCGCTCCCTATGCGGCGCTGATTTGATCCTTGTACTGGAGTTGGTAGAGGCGGTAGTAGAGGCCCCGGCGGGCGAGCAGTTCCTGGTGTGTGCCGCTCTCCCGGATCTCGCCGTGGTGCATGACGATGATGCGGTCCGCATGTTGCACGGTAGACAGCCGATGAGCGATTACGATCGAGGTCCGCCCCTCCATCAGTTTGATGATCGCGTCCTGAATCAGCGCCTCGGACGCGGTGTCCACGCTCGAGGTGGCTTCATCCAGCACAAGAATCTGTGGGTCGTGCGCCAACGCCCGCGCGAAGGCCAGCAACTGCCGCTGCCCTGTTGACAAATTGCAGCCTCGCTCTCCCACATCATACTGGAGACCACCAGGAAGCTGTTCGATGAACCCAAGCGCATTCACGTGGGCGGCACAACGTTCGAGTTCATCACGGCTCAACTCCTCATTACCGAGGCGGATGTTGTGTTCCACGGTCCCCGAGAAGAGGAACACGTCCTGAAGGACCACGCCAATCCGTTTTCGCAGCGCCTCCTTATCGTAATCCCGCACGTCATTGCCGTCGATGCTCACGCCCCCGCGCTGCACGTCATAGAACCGGCTGAGCAGATTGATCAGAGAGGTCTTGCCCGCGCCCGTGTGGCCCACAATGGCCACGCGCTCGCCGGCGGCGATCGTGAAGTCAATTCCCTTCAGCACCCAGCGCTCCGGCTCATAAGCAAACCAAACGTTGCTGAACTCGACCCTTCCCGCCAGGCGCGCCGGCGACACCGCACCAGGCCGGTTCTGGATTTCCTCCGGCGTGTCGAGCAGTTCAAAGATGCGCTCGGAAGAGGCCATCGCCTCGAGCAGCAGGTTGTAGCGATCCGCGAGGGCGCGGATCGGCCCATACAAACGTTCCGCCCACTGCACGTAGGCGAAGAACATGCCGATCTGGATCTCGCGGGCGGCGTTTTCCTGAAGTCCCAGAATCGTCGAGCCGTGATAGAGGATGATCAGCGCCAGCGATAGGGTCCCCAGGAAATCGATCACCGGATAATAGACCGCGTAGTTGCGCACTTGCCGGAACCACTCGTCGCGGTGCTCCTCGTTTCGGATGCGGAACGCTTCAAACGTTTCATCCTCGCGGCCGAAGATCTGGATAACCCGCATGCCGCTGACGCTCTCCTGCATGTAGGCGTTCAGCCGCGCCACCTTCTTGCGTATCTCCAGATACGAGATGCGGGCGTACTTGCGGAACACGAAGCTCGTGAGAACCACAAACGGAATCGTGCTGAGCACGATTGCCGCGAGGCGCCAATTCACCCCAAACATGAAACCACAGATGACCACGATGGTGAACAGATCGCTGACGACCTCCACCATGCCGGTCACGATGGTGGATTGGATCTTCTCCACGTCATTGGTGACGCGCGTCATCAAGCGGCCCACAGGGTTCTTGTCCAGAAAGCGGAGGGACATCTTCTGCAGATGGGCGAAGATCCCCATGCGCATTTCGAACATGGTCCTTTGGCCCACATACGCGACGATAGTCATCTGGAGATAGCGCACGACGGCCTCGATGAGCATCAGGGCCGCAATCAGGCCCACGATGCCGAGAAGCCGTTCCTTATCCGCCTCGGCAAGCTCATGCCAGAGGGCGCTTGCGGCGGACGCGCCCGCAACTCCGCCGGCGCTGCGCGCGGCAACGCGATCCGGGTTGTTGATACACGCGTCGATGGCCCTCATGTTCAGCCACGGCGTCACGTTGCCCACCAGCGCGGCGAGAAGCAAGAGCGCCACCGCCACGATCAGCATCTTCTTGTAAGGACGCACGTACGCGAGCAGACGCCGCATCAACCTGCCGTCATAGGCCCGGCGCTGGACCTCATCGTCGTCGTGGTAACCTT
>JADLGB010000061.1 GCA_020849535.1 Candidatus Hydrogenedentota bacterium | reverse complement strand
CCGGGCATCAAAGGCAGTTGCGATCTGTGACGCCACACCTGCGCCACGCACATGCGGGAGGGCGGGGCGGATATCCGGTTCCTCCAGCATTTGCTCGGTCACGCCAAACTCGACACCCCGGCCACGCATCCCTGGCAGTGTCTTGATCCTTCGCTCCAGGAAATGCACCGCCGGTGCCACCCGTCGGCGATGCTGCTGGAGGCACCACCCCAAGGAGAGACGTTGAATGCCAGCCCCGAACGCCTATCGTAGCGCCATGCCACTGACCGTGGAGCAGATCGTCGAAGAGACACGCGACTGGCCGGAGGAACTTCTCGTCCGCCTGATGGACCGCCTTGAGGAGCGGTTGCACTCCATCGACCCCAAGCTCGAGAGCGCGTGGAATGACGAAGCGCACCGACGCCTCGACGAGTTGCAGACCGGCCAGGTCAAGGGAATCCCCGGGGACGAGGTCTCGGCGCGTATCCGCCAGATCGTGGGCCGGTGAAACCGCACACGTTCCACCCCGCGGCGGATGCCGAGTACACCGAAGCCGCGAGGTACTACGCCAAGATCGGGCCCGAGCTAGCGGGTCGCTTCTATGACGATGTGGAAGAGATCATTCGGCAACTCCGCACGCAGCCTGAACGCTTTCGCCGCGTCTCCCCGCTCGTCCGCCGGGCGCTGTGCGAGAACTTCCCTTATGCCGTGCTCTTCGTGGACGAACCGGACCGAATCCTGATCGTCGCGGTGATGCATGGCATGCGTCGCCCTGGCTACTGGCGGTCACGTCTCCGTTGATCCCCCGTTCAAACGCCTTCCGTTCCGCCGGGGCAGGCGTACCTTCGTGCCCGTGAACGCGAGCGGGACCAGCCGCCTTCTTCCTTTAGCCGCAGGGCTGCTTCAGCCAACTGCCACGCCCTGGGTCGCCCTCGCTTCACGAATCCCGACCTCCCCTCTGAAAACTCGCGTCGGGGGGTGTCGCGTTCAGGCATCGGGTCGGAATGCCCGGCGAGTCCTTCGAGGCCGCGGAATCGCAACGGGTTGCCAGGGTGGGCGTGGGAAAACCATGTTGGGTCGGAGCAGGTGGTCAAATAGGGATCCCATCGAGGAGAAGGGAGGAGCAAATCTGTACGGGTTCATTGACAACTCACCTTTGACATACATCGATTCACTGGGACCCTTCAACTACGACAAGAAGACAAGGGCTTTCGACGTGTTCAAATGCGAGATTCTTATTGTGTTTGGACGAACTGACCCAAAGGCCTTGTATAAGTTCCGATTTCCGCGCGGCGGTGGCGCTATTGGCTATGCTGCTTGTTTCCCCGATAAGATCTTAGCTGGTGTAGATGATAGCAAGAAGCTGAAGGGACAGCTAGCGTCAGGCTTGCAATGCAATTGGACCGCACCACCGCGAGGGGCATTTAGAGATCGCATAAATTCAGATCTAGGCGAAGGGGTTATGCCATTTGACGGGCACGCTCTCCTATCTGCACTTGAAGGTTCCGTCGGCGAGAAGGCCAAGGAGCTGTGTGGGGAGGGATGCAAGTCAGTAGCTGTCCGCTAGTATCGCAGTACTGACGGCAATGACGACTCTTCGATTCCCGCTCTACCGAACGAGCTTACGATTCCATGTGGATGCCAAGACTAATGAAGGTAATAGGATCAAGTATCGCATTGCGAGCGATAATTGTGCTTGTGGTAGGGCTGTGCGCGGTAGGGATTGTTCGGCAGAGACTGGAGCGAATTGACGGGCGATATGATACGTCAATCGTCGGCAAATTCTATTCGGCGGCCTTTTTAGAGTTTCAAGGAACGAATGTATATTTCTGTGACGGTTGCAGTGCGAAAGGAAGGATGGGGCATGTTCAGCGTGTAGCCGGTAATGCAATCTGGAGGGTGCCTGGCGGTACTCAATGGATTCTTAAGAAGTCCGGTCCCAATCTGATGTGTACTGATGTTGAGGACAACACGAATGTGTTTGTTCTGAAGCCGGTTCTGCTCGCGCCAGCGAGGATTGTAATCAACGGGTGGTGGAGGCAGATGCGCGAGAGATGGAGCGAGTAGAGTCTAATCAGATTCAGAGCCATTTCATAGCAAGGCGTTGGGAATGAGACAATGGGGTCAGGTATCGACAAATGACATTCAGTGCGGTTCAGACGACCAGCACTTTTGTCGAACCCTGTTTGCGGGCACACCTATCCCTTCAAGTAGCCCCGCGCCGGCCCGGCACTTGCTGGACCACGAACGGGCGGTGGTGACGTACGTTCCCCGCACCACGAGCATGCGGCAGACCCGTTTCGAAGTTCCCCATCAGGCGCCGGGGTTCGATGCCGGGGCCTTTGACGCCCAAAGTACTGGGAGCGTTCCCGACGTCCGGTTGGTGCGCCGGCTGGGAATGGTGCCAGCGTCCACGCTGGCCGAGATCGAGCGGGCGGTGAAAGCCTGGCTGGCGCTGCCCTGACCAATCGCGGGCTTCGCCAAACGCCTTCCGTTCCGCCGGGGCAGGCGTACCTTCGTGCCCGTGAACGCGAGCGGGGACCAGCCGCCCTATTCCCTTACCCGAGGGCCTGCCTGCGCCCGTCGCCACGCCCTGGGTCGCCCTCGTCTCACGGATCCTGCCCTCCCCTCTGAAAACTCGCGTCAGGGGGTGTCACGCTCAGACATCAGGTCGGAGTTGCTGGGGAGGGTCCCCACCCCACTGCCTTGGATCTGCGATTGTTCTCCGACCGATTTCCCGGAGGGGAGCGGAATCCACAGAGAGCGCAGAGGAACACAGACCGAGGGAAAAGGAGGACAGAAGGCCTGGTATCTGTGTCCCTCTGCGAAATCTGTGGAGGGTAGCCGGGAGTTCCTGTCGGGTCTCGATGGCTGCCTTGGGAGACGTGCACTGAGCGTCCAGAGATTCATGTGGGGTTTCGGGCTGGCCCTGGTTTGGGCCTGGCTAGTGTCCTTCGCGGTCCGGGCAGAACAGGCACCAGGGGTTCTGGTTTCGGCCGGGGCGCCGCCGTCCCGTCGAATGACTGAGTACGAGGTGTTGCGCGCATTTCCTCCCGGTCGGCTGGCCGCGCTCACGCGCGGGGATCGTCCGGACGCGAAAGGGTTGACCGGTGGGAACCGGACGCTGGGTCACTGGTTGGAGGCTGGACCCCAGCGCGGCAGCTGTCGGGCGGTGATTGCGGCGGTGGTGGCGGATGACCTCGCGGCCGCGGACGACGCGTGGCGGGGGATCGACACTGCGTTTGCGCATCAACGAGCCGACGGCGGGTTCGAAGCGGAGACGCGTCCCAATGGGAGTAGTGCGCGTCCGCAGGCAGCCGCCGTGGAAACCTCCTTCTTCTTCTTACAGGAGTTGGGTCGGGCGGTTCTCGTGATCCGGCAATCCCCGCACGCCGCGCATTTTCAGGCACGGATTCAGGCCCTGGAACCGCGCTGGCGGAAGGCCTGTGAATTCATGAACTCCGGATACGACACCATCATTCCTCATCACGGTCATGCGGTGAACCGGGTGATCATCGCGGCCAAGGCCTTCGGCACCTGCGGTCTGGCCCTCGGCGAGGAGGCGTGGGTAAACCGGG
>JADLGB010000060.1 GCA_020849535.1 Candidatus Hydrogenedentota bacterium | reverse complement strand
CCCCGAGCCATGAGTCAGTCTACCATCAGTCGAAAAAGGCGGAGCCCCCGGCGCCTTCCGCTATGGGATTGGCCCGGACCTTGCGTTGGTCGGCGCGCGGCGGGTTCACCTCGAACGTGCAGGCCAGGGCGTCTGCGTCGTCCGGGCTGTCGATGCCCCTTTTTCTCATATCCTCTTTCGTTTCAAGAATCTTTTTTCCTTCTTCACGCTGGCTGTATCGCCAACCGCGATCGGTGAGCTGATGCGAGAGCGACCCCTTCTCCCCGTTGTCTTTTTCTATCATTCCTCCAGGCAGCCAGTCTCGCACCCGTGCCCACAACTCCGCCGCATGACTGCCCCATTCCGAGTCTTTCCCGCCGTGCGGCGGGTCACCGAACTTGACTTCGTGCAGCCGGCCGTGGATGCGCTTGCGCTTCACCACGTCAATGACCCCCGTACCCAATCCAAAATCTATGCAGATCGCGTCGGGCCGAAACCGCTGGTCAAGATCGAGCACGCCTTGCGCTATCTGGATGTTGTCCTTGCCCTGCCAGCTTCCGCGCGTCATGGACCCGCAGCAGTCCCGGGCGTTGCGGCCCTGCCTGAACCGCCAGCTCGTCTTCCCCCGGGGCGCCGGGTCGATGCCCAGGATAAGCGGCTCGCCCTCATCGCGAAACAACTCGTTTGCCTGGGCGGCGCGCACCACCTCCCATGATATGAATTGATCGTCCGAAGTGCGCGGCGCCAGTCCGTCGATCTCAACACGGACAAAATCGGAGTCCGGGCCGTATCGCTTGATCTGCTGTTCGATGACCGATTGGTCTACGCCTGGCATTCCGCGCGTGCTGATGGTCCGCGGGTTCCACCCCACGCGCTTCTTCTCGTCGTGGAACAGGTCGAAGAAAGACCCGGAGCGGTGGCGCATCTGCGAAGCCGCGACCTCGAATCTGTAACGATTGACCTCGGTGAAGAAACCCTCGCTCAACTCCCACACAAAGGGCGCCACGCCTGCCGCCTCGTCGATCAGCAGCATCATGCCGTGATCGTTATGTTCTCCCGCGTAGGCGTTCGGGTTGTCTGCCACCCAAGTCTTTCCTTTCACCACCCACTTCTCGGGATCGAGGTTGAGCCCGCCCTGGCTCGGATGCTTCTGCACTTGTTCAGCAAGCCACGGTTGCACCGAAATCTTCATGCCCTCGACCTGAAACCAGTGGGCGTTCGTGGATGAAGTGAACCACTTGCTGAACTCAGGAAACGTGGTCCCTCTCAGTTGGCCCTCCGTGTTCGCCACAACCACCGCCATCGCGCCCCAATGCGTGCTGATGTGCCAGTGCGCGAGCATTCCGAGCAACGCGGACTTGCCAGGGCCGCGACCGGACGAGTACGCCGCGCGCCAGATCGAGAGCGGCAAGCCGTTATCCTCCGCGAAGCGATTGGCCTCCAGGTGCGCCCGCACTTTCTCCAGCTCTTCGAGTTGCCACTTGCGCGGCCCGGGCAGGCCGGCGAATGGCGTGTCCGGTACATTCCAGGGGTAGGCCCAATATACGAAGGCCACCGGGTCGTCGCGCAACGCGAGGGCTTGGATCAGGATCTCTTCTTGTGCGGGAGTGGTCACAGTAGCGCCTTGAATTGTTTTTGCAGATGAGCGTGCATTTCTAGATAGCGGACCGCCAGGCGCAGCCCCTCGACAGAATCACCGAGAAGACCAATGCCGGAGTTACATTTGCTGCACAGCACGCCTCGCACTTTGCCGGTTTTGTGATCGTGATCGACGTTCCAACCGGTTTTGCCCCGAGGGCGCTTCGTCTTACAAATAGCACAGCCGCCTTGCTCCGCAACCTTGACGTCTACCCACGTGTTATCAACCCCGTATTTCGCGATACGATGCCTGTTCACCGCTTCCCGCACGCGGCGCGCTTTGTCCGACTTCGCGTAGTAATCGCGTTGGTAGGCGCGATACGCCTCGGCGTTTCGCTGGCGCCATGCTCTTGTTGTTTGAAGCGATCGCTCGGAGGTACGGCGTGATTTACTGTCAGTCATAGTAAATCATACCATGCCTGTTTTTTTTCATTTTTTATAAATCCGGCCCTACCGTTATCCCGCTCCGGTGGCTGCGCCGCGAGTTCTTGGGGTATGCCGGCCGGGTACTCCCCCGTTCGCGTTCGATCGCCAGGGGCGCCACCACATCGTGCCCGGACCTGACGCGCATCGGACAAGGGATCACGCTGGCGCAGCGCACAATCCGCACGCGCTCAACACTCGGATTTGCCCCTGACAACCATGTCAGGCTAGCTTTACATAAACACATATTGTGCTATCAAAGCAGCTCGGACAGGGCCGGCGCCAGCACTTCGGCCTCTATCACTCGGCCCGCTTGCACTGCGGCAAGACGGGCCGCCGCGGCCGTGACGATGCGCGTCAAGTCCAGCGTGCGGACTTCCATTGTGACGCGCGAGCGATCGCCGAAACGCTTCGGATCGCGGCTTGCGGCAATCTTCCAGGCGAATTCTGCCAGTACGCGCGCGCGACGGGCGTCCGCAGTATCGAGTATTAATGACGGTATGCGCGCCACCATCAACTCGGCACCGTCTGTCAGCGCATCATCGAGTTGTTCGCGCGCGCCTGGCGTAGAGCGCGCGTATCGCTGCACGCTGCGGATTCCTACGCCAGCAATCTGCGCGGCAGCTTGTTCCAGCGTCAATCGGCATTCCGCCACGGCGTCTAGAATCTCGGGCCAGACAGCCGCTATCTTCGCCCGCACTTCGGCGCCTACGTGATTAGGATCGGCCATAAGTCAGTCTATCAGCCGCGCGCAAACCGGCGCGGCGCCCCTAATCCTTCGCCATCCGGCATTCCCATCCATCCCCGTTCCGTGTACGGCCCCTTTTAAGGGGGGCCGTACAACCCGGAAAATACGGCCCT
>JADLGB010000059.1 GCA_020849535.1 Candidatus Hydrogenedentota bacterium | reverse complement strand
GACACGGAACAGAGAACCGCGGCGCCGCCCTCATCATAGCGGTTGCCATCTTCACCATTCTGATCGCGGTCGCGCTCACGTTCTATTCGTCGAGCAAGCTGGAACTGCAGACGGCGACCAACGTCGAGAATTCATTCCGCACCGACCTCATCGCCAACGCGGGTATCGCCATCGCGGTGTCGCATTTGCAGAATGACGCCGAACTCTTCCCCGAGGCGACCTCGCTCGACCATCCGTGGACCTCGTTCTTCAATGGCGCGTACATCGCGGGTAAGCCCTGGGCGTTCATACCCCCGGGCGGGATCGATCCACCGGAACCCTGGGTGGGTACCACCTTTCCTACCAGTGGCACGACGTACGCCGCAGACCGTCTGTCCGTGCCTTACGTGTTGTATGATGACGTGCTCACCATGCAGGCCGAAATTGCCCAAACCATTACGGATGCACTTGATCCAACCAGTCTGAATCTGCCCCTTGTGGCGCGCCTTCAGCACGTCAAAGCTCCGCTGTACGTGCCCCGCTTCCAGGAATTTCCCACGCTGGCGGATCTGGAGGCTGGTGATTTCCTGATCGACTACGCGTTTGACCCTGAGTCGCTGGACGCGTTGAACCCGGACTGGGACCGGGATAATCCGGCCGATAATGCCGTCACGCCGCAGCAGCAGGTGGCGGGATACGCTGATGTCGACAACGATGGCGACGGCCTCCAGGACTCGATCTGGATCCCCATTCCCGTGGAGTCCTTCTACGGCGGCTTCGACAAGGATGGCGACGGCCGCAAGTCCGTCGAGGAAGGCGGCGATGGCCTCGACAATGATCTCGACGGCGAAGTAGACGAGCCGGACGAAGTTGCCACCTTTGTTTATTGGGGCGGGAACGACGCCCTCGACAACGACAGAGACGGTGATGTCGACGAAGACGATGAACGGAAGGTCTTCCTCACCACGCCGATTCTAGACCAGGACGGCAACCGGCTGTTCGACACGCTGACGGTGCAGGCCGATCAAACTACCTTAACGGAGTTTGTCTGGCCTTACGTTCCCGGTGGTCCGATCGACACGACGGTGGAGAATGGCGACAACACCCTCGATTCCGACGATATTGACAGAATCGACAATGACTATTCATTGGTTGTGAGTGACGGCAAGGGCTACGGGTACACGAATCCGGCTGGAACTGAAGCGACGTGGAGCGAGGAGGAGAAGTCCATCGTCGCCCAGAACCGGGTGAAGTCGTATGCGAACATCGATGCCAATGTGTACACCGATATCAACTCCCCATACGAGGTCGTGACCCACAGCGGCGAACCGGTGTGCCAGATCGCGGGGCGTGTGGCGGTGCTCATCACCGATGAGTCGTCGAAGATCAATCTCAACACGGCGGGCAGTCAGGCGGTCGGGCCCGGCGCACCGGGAGTGACCGACGACGTGCGCCTCACCTGGGCCATCAACGAAGCGATCGGCACGCAGGAGATCGACCTGCGGCCAATCCCCAATTTCGATGTGGCCACCGGGTTGCAGGTTGCCCAGCAGCGCAACGGTATGCCTGCGGATATGCTGGTTCCTTTCCCCGAATTCCCGCTTCGCTCCAATCTGCCGGACTATGACCCGGCCAACCCCGTACCTGCCATACCGGTGTCGTTGGACTACGACATCCGCCTGCCGGGTTACGGCAACGTGGATGACAACGGCAACGCGCTCACGCTCATGCTGAACGGCATCGACGATGACGGCGACGCGTTCTATTACCTGTCCGACGGCATCAACAACGACGCTCAGAACGGAACGGACGCGGGCGATCCGAATGAGTACTTCCTCGGTATCGACGAGCTGTGGGAAGGTATCGACGAGCCAGCCGAACACCAGTTGTACCGCCCGCTCCGCAATACGCTGGCGGAAACCGACGCGCTGGACAACGATCAGGACGGGTCGTTCGACGAGATCGGCGAGTTCGGCGACCGCCTCTACCGCACGAAGGACCAGATTATCAATGTGTCGGGCATTGGCACGGCGAAGACGCAGTTCGTCCGCAATGTCACGACGACGCAGTCGACGGACCGCAACCAGCGCAGCCAGTACTACACGCGCGATGACGCCGCCAACCTGCTCCAGCAGCTTTTCCCGCCGCTCAGCGGCCTGAAACTCGATTACAACTACGCGCTGGCGGACAACGTGGCCCTGGCGCTGAAGGAAGATTGGGACTACCCGGCCTTCACCGATCTCCTGGTGCCCCAACCTGAAACGCTGTACGCCAAGGGCCTGCGCCGTGAAGACACGCGCGTGGTAAACGCGCCGTACGGCCTGCTGGACCCGGTAACGGGCGACATCATTTTCGACGCCGACGCCGAACTGCGCGCGTATCAAATGGCGCTGAACCTGCAGGAGCACCGCGACCTCGACCACGCCACCAACGAGGCGACGGTCTTCGCATTCGATGATTGGTGGACCGTGGAGGCCGGCGGCAGCGCGCGTCAGATTGCCTACAAGCTGCGCGGCGTCGAGAGCATTCGCATCAACGAACTCATGGTCCGCGCCGTGCGCCGCGTCGAGGCTGAAAGCCAGGACGGCGTCGCCCAGTTCAACCCGAACTTCTTCAGCGACCTGAGCAGCGGCGTCGAACCGGATGATTTCGATGTGGCGTTCGAGCTGTTGTCGGCGTCATACCCGGAAACGACAAATGGTGCGGATTGGCAACTGAATAGTCCAGCGAACGGCAACGCCCGCCTTGGCGAGCGGACGGCGATTGCGTCCAACGCGACTCAGATCTCCAATGGCGTGGACACCTACGACAATGTGATTCAGTTCCGTTTTGGCCCGAGCGCGCAATTGCCTCCGGGCCGCTACTACCTGATGTTTAATTCGACGGCGGCGAACGGTCACCCGACGGTCCACAGCGAATCCGATATCGAATTCAGAGTCAAGTACGCGACCGCCGCAGAGAACGATATCATCGCAGACGTGCTGGGGGGTGTGCGCAATCCCTTTACGGACGGTGACCTTTCCGATACAGTCAGTGACAACCCGGTGATAGGGACAATGGATGGCACTACGTCTGCGGGCCCCGTCACACCGGCGAATCCGGCCAGTGGGTGGGTATTGCTACCTACGCGGGATGCGCAGCCTGCGCCACCAGTTGGCTTCGAGGGCTACGCAGGTACTGGCGGCCTCACCAACGACGCGTTCACGGTCATCATTCCCCCCTATACCAGCCCGCAGGTTTACCTTTTTGTCGCCATCTCCAATGAGAAGGGTACGGGTTTCGACACCAATGGCACGGACGACGATAACGACGGCGTAACCGATGAGGGGGCCGATGGCCTCGACAATGACGGCGACGGGACCGCTGACGAGTTTGATGAGAGTGAAGGCACCCTTGCCGTGAATTTCTTCGATTTCAGCCAGGAGCCGGACCACGAGTGGGTGGAGATTACGAACATCGCCGAAGGCGATTTGCCGGTCGATTTGAGCGGGTGGCAATTGGAGGTCGGCGGCGATATCAACGATCGCGGCCGCTCGCTGTTCCGGGTGCCCACCGGCACGCAGATCGCCCCCGGTGGATCGCTGCTGCTTGGCTTCAATAAGTACGACGTGGGCTCGCAGAATTTCGAAATCGGCGCGGGCGCGTATAATGGCTTGCGCGACTTCTACAAGAACGGCATCGGCCTCGTGCGGGGACCGGCAGGGGGAGGACTTGCCACGATTTCCGAGCCGCCGATCCCGCGCTACAGCGACCCAGGCGATCCCGATTTCTTGCCCGCGTACTACGGAGCCGTGTGGGGCATTTCCTTGGGCAATGCCGCAGGCGGGGATAGTGTATTCTTGGCCCACGCCGATGGCGTCAACTTCGCGGATTTCGTGGATCGGAACGGTGATGGCCTCGTGGACGGGCCCACTTCAGATGACTTGTGGCCATCCTCGAATGACACTCCTCCCTTGGGTATCGTGACAGGCGCTCCGGCAGCGGCACCCGCCACCAAGGCCTGGGACCGCATCATCCAGCTTGAACCGATTGTCTCGGGCTTGAAAGAGGTCGGAGCCGACGAAGACGACCAATTGCAGAACGTCGCGCGCATGGTATTGGGCGGCGGCGTGTTCCCCAACTATCCCGAGTTCGACCTGATCGACAACGACCGGGATGAATCGGCGGTCGACGTCGATGGCATCGACAACGACGGTGACGGCATCATCGACGAAGGTGCGGACGGCATCGACAACGGCGGTTTGCCAGGCATTGACGACGAAGCTGAGAGCGAAGGCTTTGATGATGGCCGGTACCGCCGTGTCCGCCACATGAACGGCATCGATGACGACGGCGACGGTATCGTGGACAACATCCTGGAGCGCACGGCTGTGCCGGGTGCCTTCGAGGATGAACTGGTGGACTTCGGCGTGCTTGGGGCGGCCGCGTACATGGTCGGCGATGGTACCTTCCCCGACTGGAAAGACCTTGTCGAGCGCCGCTTCTTCCCCGGCGACAACGTGGTGGTGACGCTCTATCAGGGATCGGCGGACAGCGGCAATATCGCCGACCGCGTGACCTATAACCAGACGGACGTGGAAAACCGCGCCTTCGATGATGAGGTCCCCTGCCCGTATCCCGTGGACGAGTTGGCGAACGAGAACTTCGTGACGACGTGGCCCGCGAACACCATGGGCATTGATTTCTACCGTTCGCTCGAGCGGCGCCACCCGCTGCTGACCGGCGACCGCGTGGGCACGCAAAACCGCTGGCTCGCGACGGATGGCAGCTACGATGACTGGTACCACGGCACCAATCGCTTCTTCATCGATCCCACGACTTCCACCCTCACGCGAATCCTAGATAGTGGCGGGGATGTTCTGGATGGCGCCGACAACGACCTCGACACCCTTATTGACGAAGGCGCAGTGCGGTTCGGCCACGGCTTGAGCGGATCGCCGCTACGCGCCAACCTGTTCCAGCGCATCATGCAGGAACCGGTCGCCACCCTCACGACAGCCGCCGTGACCGTGGACCCGCTGGTCGGCCCGTACACGTGGACCTTCGACCGGGCCAAGGTGCGCAACCGCACCCTCTCCTCGCTCGGCGACGTGATGACCCTGCCACACATGACCCTGGTCAAGACCCTGGCCAACAACGGCCTCGAACTGTTGGGGGCCGAACAGTTGCCCGGGCAGGGCGTGATGATCGGCCGCGACTACCCGAAGGACCTGCGCGCCGTGCTCGAGACGGGACGGCTCGATTCCATCGAGTTGAGCGTCGCCCAGGCCGACTTCTATCCCCTGTATCCGCGCCTGGGGCATATCACCGGCCAGCCCGATTTGATCCAGTTCGATTACAACACGGCGGGCACCTCGCTGGCGCTGGACGCGTGGCCGCGCGGCTGGGCGCCGGTGTTCCTGACGTCGCTCGACCCGGCGGGCTTTGAGCCGCCGTTCGGCGACGTCACGACGAGTCCAAACGCGCCGCCGCCTTTCTATACCAACTTGAAAGACTTTGCTTATCCGATTCAGTTGAACTTCCTGTTCAACCCGATCGTGACCTACAACGGCTTGACGCCGGCGCTCTTGCTGCAGGATCCGGTTAGCCCGTCGGGAAGCCGTTGGCCGCTGGATCGCCGCGCCGTCATGTACGTGTCGATGAACCCGCAGGACTTCGATCCATTCGCGGCAAGCCACGATGCGGCGACGCCCGTGGCCCTCACGACGGATCACCCGTCGGAGGCACTGTTTGTCTGGGATGGCGCGGATGCGCTTCCCAACGGCGAGTACGACTTGTATGTCGTGACGCTGGACAATATCGAGGGGCTGGTCGCCCCGAACTCGCGGCTGGCGTCCCAGGCCAGCGAATTGGTGCCGCCTTTCGTGAACCGGGCGCGCGAAGCGGAGCACGCCGTAACGGCGGTGGACATCGAAGTGCTTACCGATACGAACGGCGACCGCCGTTGCTGGGAGGACGGCGCCGGTGCGACGGCTGCGAACAATCTGCCTGACCGGGATGAACTGGGCCAAACGCCCGCCTTGACCCGGCCCGAGAACTACGGTCTCAAGACAGGGCTGACGCCCGCGAGCGACGGCACTATTCATTACGGTGTGGTGAAGGTGGAGAATAACTTCCTGGCGGTGTTCCTGCGGAACTGGGCCCCGAACGGCACGGTGAACCGGGTATCGCGCGTGATCCTGACGACCCGCGACAAGACGCCGGGCCGCTTGAACATCAATACGGTTACTACGCGGATGATCAACACGGCAGTGGACGACCTGCACGCGTTCAACCCGCTGACGTGCCTGCCGGGCATCTTCGGCGAGTTCTATAGCGATGATCCCCTCACGGCCGCCTATGACCCATCGTTCGACGTGCGCCGCCTGGTGGATCCGGACGCGGGCGGGCCGGGCATAGCCATCAACGACGCGGGCATCCTTCCCGCGCAGTTGCGTTATGCAGCGCCCGCTGGCGCCGCGGACCCCCTCGGCTTGAATGACCCCTTGGGACGGTCCGAGCGCACGGGTGCGGTCACGACGCGCGGGGAATCGCTCTCGATCACTTCCGGTGGCGTGCCGAAGCAGTTCTTCTTTGACACCACCGACCGGCTCGACGGGCGTTATTACTTGTACCAGTCGGAACTCGTGGCTTGGGGTGACAATCTCCTCGACGGGCCGTTGCTTACACTGTCGCCCGGGTTCCTGGCTCCGTATCCCGATCCGTTGGAACCGGGGAACCTGACGGCCGACCAGCTCGCCCATTTCGACCAGATGCGTGTCCGTTACGGACGCATGGCGAACCTGATCACGGCGCGCTCCGACGTGTTCGAGATCATCGTGACCGCACAGAGCGGTTACGGGTTCGACGCCGACAACGATGGCTTGATCAACTGGCGCGACCCCGCGGAGTTCCGGGTCAACGGCGAAAAGAAAACGCGTACGGTGTATGAGCGGTGATCCACCGATTGCACCGATTGCACCGATTGAGTCACGCTCTGCGTGACGGGTAAGAGATTTAAGAAAGAGATTAAGAGACACACCAACAACGAGAGTTCCGCAGAGCCGGAAACGATGTTAGGCTTTCGAGTTGATTCATGATGTGTGCCGATGGAAGTCCGTTCGACTGTGAAAGGTGCAGCACCCTCCGGAATCGGTGTAATCGGTGAAATCGGTGGACGATAAAGTTGAATTGATGGCCGGTGATGGCTACGAGCACGATCCAGAGACCTATGCCATCATAGGCGCCGCGATGGAAGTTCATCGGGAGATAGGTCCGGGATTTCTGGAGCCGGTTTACCATGAGTGCCTGGAGATCGAGTTTGGATTGAGGGCCATTTCTTTTGAGCACGAAGTCGAATTGCCCATTTCCTAAAAGGGACAAAGGCTTGAGAAGACATACATCGCCGACTTCATCTGCCACGGCGATATCATTGTGGAAATCAAAGCCCTGGACAGGCTAACCGGCAAAGAAGCAGCGCAGGTCATCAATTATCTGAGGGCAGGCAGGAAAGCGAGAGGTCTGCTGCTGAATTTCGGGTCAGAGAGTTTGGAGGTTCGCCGGTTCGTCCGTTGAGTCTGTACGGCGCTTTCGCCATGTGCGTGGGTTTGGTACTCGGTGGGTTCGGTTGGATGAAGGAGTTTGCACTTCATGCGGCAAGGCATATTCGCAACGGGAAACAGGGTTCGGACGAGTCTGGCCCGGCACGCGGGCGGTAGCCTGCGCGCGTTGATTGCACTGGCCGCGCTGGCGGCGTGCTGCGTCCCGGCCATGGCCCAGAATGGCGCCATCGTCGCGTGTCAGGCCACAAACGGTTGCCCGGCCGGCGCGGGCAATTCCCCGTACACCGATCTTCAAGAGGCGATTGACGACGCCGTCACCCTGTCCGAAACCAATGGCCAGCAGGTTCTCGTGCTGGTCGTGGGCGGACCCTGGACCGTGACCACCCTCACCATACCGGCCGACGCGAACATCCGTATCATTGGCGTGCCATACGACCTTCGCCAGTTGGTGGGCGTGATCGATGCAGACGGCGGCACGTTCACGCTGACCTTCACCGATCCCGCCACCGGGACCACGGAAACCACCGGGGATATCGATTGGGATGCCACTGCGGCGGAAGTGCAGACCGCGCTCGAAGCGCTGGCCGCGATCGATGCGGGCGACGTTACGGTCACCGGCGCGGACGGCGGCCCCTTCCTCGTGGAGTTCACCGGGGGCTTCGCCGATTCGCGCATGACGCTGCTGGTGGCGACTTCGTCGCTGACCAATAGCGGCGGAGGATCGCCTTTCGTAGTGGTGCGTTCGGTCGAAGGTCCGCAAGACGTGGTGATCCAGGGCGGCGGCGCGGCCCCCGTGGTCGAAATCGTCGCGGAAGATACCGCCACACTTCCCATTGCGTATGATGCTACCGCCGCCGACATCGAGGCCGCGCTCGAGGCCCTCGACGGCATCGGCGTGGGCAATGTGGACGTGACCGGCACGGGGCCATTCACCATCGATTTCAGCGCCGGTGCGCTCGCGGGAGAGTTTGTGCGCGTATTGACCGTGGATGATTCCGGCCTTCTGGGCGCTGGTGCGGCGGCCACGGTGGCATCCACCGACCCCGTCAACAACGCGACGCAGGAATTGACCATCTCCAACGCGACCGGCGGCAGTTTCCGGCTCGCGTTCGGCATTTCCTCACGGACGGACCGCCTCGTCATCGAGGGCGTTACGCTGACCGGCGGGACTGATGGTGTCCAGCTTCGCGGGTTCGCCAACATCAGCACGACCTTCGCGCCGGTGCTGAACCGCTGCTACATTCAGGGCAACGCCGAAAACGGCGTCCGCGTGCAGGACAACGGCAGCCCGAAGCTCATCAATTGCAGCATCAGCAGCAATGATGAAGCGGGCGTGTACGTGGGCGATGGCATTGTCAACGCGACCGGTGCCTTTGCCGACCTCCTCCATTGCTCGCTGATCGACAACGGCGAGCGCGGCGTCTACGTCGAGCAAGGCGAAAACGCGCGCGTGCGCAACACCCTGGTCTTCCAGAACGGCGACGGCGCGCCCACCGAAGGCGGCTTGGTTTGGGAAGCCAATCCCTTTATCGACCCGGATGTCGGCCCTGTGGACGGCGGGACTTCCGTGACGATTACGGGTTCCGGTTTCGGGAGTACCGGCAACACGTTGGTGTATTTCGGACCGCCGGACAAGCCGGGCACCGTGGCCACCAATGTCGTGGTCAATGCCGCCGCGACGCAGATCACCTGCGACACGCCTCCCGCGTGGACCGGCGCGCCGGGCCCCGTCGATGTTTACATTGTGCGCACGGACGACAATTTCACGCTGCGCGTGCCCGATGCGTTCACCTATCAGGCGGACTTGAGCGCCGGAACGGACCCGCTGCCGGTTGTGAACTACGTATCCCCGGGTTGGGGACCGATCGACATTGCCGCCACCACGACGGTGGATGAAAGCGCCATCGACGTGTACGTGTACGGCGCCAACTTCGACCCCGACTGCGAAGTCTGGTTCGACTGGAACGGAAACGGCGTCATCAATCTCGCGCCGCTGGACGGCCAGTCGCCGCGCGTGCGGTGGCTGTCTTCCGGCCTGTTGCTTGCGCGTGTCCCCACGCGGACGGCGGTAACCGCGCCGGCCCGAATCGATGTGCTCGTGCGCAATGTGCCCACGGGCGAAGAGAGTCTCGCGGGCCCGCTGGAAGAGTACGAGTACCGCGCGGTAGGCGGGGTGCGCCCGGAAATCACGGGTGTGGTGCCTGATGAGGCCAGCGCGCTGGACGGCGCCAGCGTCGAAGTCGATGTCTACGGGGCGAATTTCGCCGATGATTGCGTGGTGCTGATCGGGGGGATCGTGTGTCCCTACAGTTCCGTCCACGTCTCCGGCGTGGTCATCGAGGATGTGCAGGTTCCCGTCACGCGCTTCGGCGGCGGTGGCGTCTACGATGTTGAGGTCATCAATCCGAACGGCACCTGGGATGTGCTGCCCGATGCCTTCACCTACTTCCCGACTGGTGAACCGGGAGTCGATCCCGGCACCTCGCGCGCCTGGCGCGTCGCGAACTTCGTCGAAGACGGCGCTGGTGGAAACCGGGAACTCGGCGGGTTTGGATTCGACTACGTTGTGGATGTCTTCGCGGACCCGGATGGCGTGAATGTCCTCTTCGCGGACAACGTGAATCCCACGGCCCAGCGGACCCTGCCATTGACTTTCCCGCCGCTGGCCACGACGATTGACGCATCTCTCAATGTCGAAGTGGACATCGAGGCCATCAACGACGATACGATGCCGCCTGCCAATACCTCGACGACCACGGCGGACGCCGCGCGTGCGACCATGTATTACGCGGAGTTGCGCACCAATCTGCCCATCGCGGGTGAAGCGTTGTACTTCGAGATCTCGTCGGTTACCTCGGCCATCAATGCGGGTAATCCGGATGACTTGAGCGTGACCATTCTCAATTACCAGACCAGCATGGACATCTACGTCGGCGATGTGCTCGTCGATCCCGCGGATTACACGACCGCGCCGGCTGACGCCGCGCTTGGCGGCAGCGAAACGGTGGTGTTCCCCGCGCCTGACCAACCCGAAGGCGTCTGGGGTCCCGTGGATATTCGTGTCGAGTTGCCGAACGGCGTCGTGGGCGAGAATGACACGGCGGAGACGCTCTACTACGTGGTGGAGAATGCTTACAGCTATCGCCGCGACGATCAGTTGCCGGAGGTGTACGCCGTCACGCCGGACACGGTGCGCGATGATCAGATCGTGACCCTGCGTATCACCGGCGCAAACTTCCTGAGCATGCAGAATCCCGATGGCTCGCTGAACGGCATTTACACGCGCGCGTGGATCGATGCCGACGGCACGGTGGCCAACGGCAACGAGATCGACCTCAGCCTGCTGCCCACGTACCGCGTGGTCTCCTTCTCCGAAATCCAAGTGGATATCCGGCTGGACGACCTCGACGCGGCCGCGGCCATCATTCCGCGCGCGCCAACAGCCGTCGGTGTCCGCGTCGAGCAGTTTGACTCGGTGGGCGGCGTGGTGTTGACCTCGGCGGGCAATCCCCTGAGTTCGTACCTCAGCGGCGTGGTCACCTTCATCGACGGCGCCACGGCGCCCCAGATCACCAACGTCGCGAACAACATCGATGGCCGGCCCACCGGCCCGGTCAGCGGTTACGACCCCATCGCGGATGCCAATGTGGAAATCACGATCACGGGCACCAACTTCGGCGCGGATGAAGGCCAGGTGCTGTTTGGCACCGCCCAGGCACTCATCACGTCGTGGGCCGACGCGACCATCGTCGTGGAATTGCCGCCGGCGCCCGCGGGGCTTCCCGGCATCTACGACGTGACGGTTATCAAGCCCGACACCGCGGTGCCCGATGACTACCGCGTGGCGACCTTACGCGATGGATTCACCTACTACATGGACGGGACGCCGTTCATCGCGGAGATCAGCCCCAACCATCGTGCGGACGGCGAGACGAACGATCTCTTCATCACGATCCGCGGCTACAATTTCGACGATGTCGTCGATGTGAAGTTCGAGGGCACCGGGACGAACGATGTGATCTTCGAAGATGTAAAGACAATCTCCCCCACTGAAATCGTGATCCGCGCGCCGCTGCCCGACGCGATCAGTGACCCGGCAGACTTCGCGACCAATCCGGTGACGGTACCGGTCCGGCTCTGGAACGACGGCGCCAACCTCGATGAGACGCAGGCGACGGCTGCCAATATGATCAGCAACGACGTGGATTTCTACCTCTATAACGACGGACGCGGCAACGTCAATGCGAACCTGCCGACGCTGCTTTACAACGACGTGTACGACAACGTCGTGAGCGATTACATCAACGTGGCCGCGGGCGCGGGAAGCATCGCGGTGGATCCGGGTCTCTTGCCCGGAGCCTTCTGGCTGGGCAAGCTGGTCATCAACACCGAGAGCGCGCCCCTGCTGAACACGGCGGGTCCCTTCACGGAAGGCAGCTACACGCTCCTCGATTTCGAGGGCGAAGTGAGGCCCACGGGCGACGGAGCGGAAATCGGCGCGGACGAGATCTCCGATTTCCTGTTTGGCGGCACGCTTCTCGACTTCTTCTGGATCTTCGCGCGTCCGACGCCCAACCCGGTGGGGTTGCTTGACGCGGGCGAACTGATCGTCGAGCTTCAGTTCACGGGCGACGCGATCGGCCCAGACACCGAAGTGTTCATCGTGCCACAAGGCGGTGAACCGCTTACCGACGGCGATCGCATCGAGTTGGATCTCTACCAGCAACTGGGCCGCGGCCGTTACCTGTTCCAGAACGCGGACGCGATCGAGACCATCGTGCGCGATGCCGACGGGAGCGGCACTCCCACGCTGGGCGACATCATCGCGGACGGCCACGCGGCCATCTATCTCGAAGATGATGATGTCGCACCGGGACGGATCTTCGGATACGATCCCGTCGATCTCACGGACGGCGGTTTCATTCTCCCTGATTCGCAGGCGGTCTATGGGCGGCATTTCCTCATCGACACCGTGCCTCCGCGTGTGTTCGTGGAGGTCTACACGGGAGGACAGGCCGTCGCCGCCGACCTGATTGCGTCCAGCGACGACACGATCAACGCCATGGACGCGGATCCGGCGACACATCCCTTCCCGGCGCTGCCGACCGGCATCACGGCAGACCTGCCCAACGGGTGGACGCCCTCCACCTTCGACGTGCCCTCCAGCTACTATGGGGCGCTCACGATTCCGCCGCTGGCCGGCGTCGACGGTGTGAAGGTCTTCTTCAACAACGGCTCTGTCGCCAGCAACGCAGCGGCGAGCCCGCCGGGGACGGACCTCACGTACACGGCCGCCGTCCGCTACATTGACCGTCCGATCAAGATTGGACACGATCCGATGGGCCCGGACCTCGAAGGTACGGCGACCGACACGGACCGATTCACCGGCCTCAACAACCGCCAGGTCGCGGGGTTCCTGTTCGACGAAGTAGAACCCGACAACCTCGAGGCGGGAGCGGGGCGTTGGCAGTTCTCCACGGGCGCCGACCTGCTGGCCGCACAACCCGCGCCGGTGACGGTTGCCTACGCGACGGTGGCTTCGGGCGCCAACCCCAACGCGGGCGTGTTCGACCCGAACTTGATTCCGGGCGATGGCGACTACGTGCCAGACCCGGACACGCCCAATCCCAATGTGGGCAACGACGAGTTGCAGGCGCAGTGGACCGTGGGTCCGCTCGACTGGGATCTCGCCAACGACAATACGTTCCATCTTGCAGGCGAACCTCACGCCGTGGACTTGGCGGGCAACATGACCGACGACATCGCCGATTACCTGACCGACCCGTTGCACATCTGGTGGATCATCAACACCCAGAGCCGGCTCGTGCCAGACCGCGAGGGACAGTCCACGAATCGTCCGAACTTCACCATGCAGTTGGACCGGAACTTCGATCCGCAGGCGGAAGGCGGGCCGGTGCCCCTCTACACGTACCGCGTGTACACGTCGGCCGTCTATGCGGGTGTGTACAATCCCGTCATCGCTTGGACCGATTGGTCTCCGGTGACCAGCATCGACGACATCCAGAATATCCCGGGTATCCTGGGGCAGTGGGTGTTGGTGATTTGCCAGGCCGCGGATGAGGCGGGCAACGTTGAACCCTGGGCCTTCGACCCGGTGATCGTGCCTCCGGATGGTCCGATCGATCTGACGGATCCGTTGCGCGACGAATTGGCGAGGGCGCTGCCGAACTGGATGCGGTTCTTCTACACGGATCGCGATTCGCCCAATACGCGCGTCACCCACACGATTTGGTACGACGTCGACGGCGATGGTGAGATCGACCCGAACGAACCAAACCTTGGTGCTGCCAGGTTGGCGCCGTTGCCGGGCGACATTAACATACCCGTGCGCGTCGAGTTCCTGGTGTCGACGGTCCGCCCCGCGGGAACGAGCGCAACCATCAATGTGCAGTGGGAGTTTGTGGATGACGGCGTCCTGGGTGACACCGACTTCGGCGGGTACTTTGGGGACTTCGCAAGCGACGCAGACGTGAAACGCATAGTGGCGTCGTTCCCTACGGGTATAGTGGGTGCCAAGGATCCCTACTTGGGTGATGTCCCTGATCGGCAGCGGCCCATCACCTATGTGTTCAGGGCCAGCGCCTATGAGGATGTCGTCGACGATGACTCTTTCGTTCCCACGGACGGTGAACAAATCGATCAGACCCCGGCGAACGTGTACTTCACGGTGGTACCGACGGGCGTGGCCAATTTCATTCGGGAGCCGGCGGGCGAAGACGATCAGCCGATCAAGGAGCAGGAGAATCGATAAGGGTTGCGCTGACACGCGCGGTGGCGTATAACTAGAAGCACGGGATGCCTTTCCGGTCATGAGGTAGGTGAAGTGCCAGAGCGTGTGACGAGGCAGGCCCGTGGGGAAGGTGTGGCCAATCTGCGAGGGTGTCCATGACGGCGCACCAATGGCACGCAATCGGGGTGGTGTCTCTTGCGCTCGCCGCCATCTTGAGTGGTTGCGGTAAGGAGGAGGAGAAGAAGGCCTACACCAATACGGTGGTGGTGGATTCTTCTCCGGAAAGCGGCGCGTCTGTACTGATCGACGGTCAGGCATACGGCGAGACACCGGTGACAGTCAAAGGCCTTGAGCCGGGTCCGACGCTGGTTGAGGTGAAGCGTGAAGGTTATCGGGACGCGTATGACACGATAACCGTTCCTCCGTCCGGCGAGGCCACCTTCACACTTGAGATGGAGCCCCTGGTCGGGAGGGTGACGATCCTGAGTGAACCGGACCAGGCCGAAGTTTACCTGGGAGGCACGAAGTTTCTCGGGATTACGCCCCTCGTGCAGGTTTCGGTGCCTTCGGGGCAGCGTGAGTTGACCCTGAAGAAAGAAGGCTACGAGCCGCTGACGGTGCAGCTCAGGGTGGAGGTCGATTACCAGTACACGAAGTCCTACGCGTTGAAGCCCAGAAGGGGCCGCGTGGAAGTGTACTCGTCGCCGACGGGCGCCACGGTGTGGATCAATAACCAGTTGCAGCTCGAGAGAACGCCCATGCGCGTTGACTTGACGCCGGGGACTTATACCATCAGCGTGTACCAGCTCGGTTACGTGATGGCGGAAGAAGTCATCGAGTTGGCGCCTGCCCAACAGCGGCAGGTGGACCTGAAGATGAAGGAAGGCGCGGCGCCTCCGGGCATGGTGCTTATCCCGGCGGGCGAGTTCCTCTTCGGAGAAGACAGTCAGTCGCCCGATGAACGCCCGCGGAGGCAGGTGTTTGTCGAAGCGTTCTACATCGACAAGTATGAAGTAACCAACGTGCAGTACAAAGCGGTATTTGCCGCGCATACTTATGAAGAGGGTTTTGACAATTGGCCGGTCACGAACGTGACATGGGAGCAGGCGACGGCCTACGCGACGGCCACCGGCAAGCGGCTTCCTTCGGAAATCGAATGGGAAAAGGCGGCGCGCGGGGCGGACGGGCGGGAGTATCCCTGGGGCGAACTCTTCGATTCCAGTCTCGCCAACACCGGGGGCGATGTGAATGCGAAAATCATGGAAGTCGGGCAGTTCCGGGGAGGGGCGTCGCCGTACGGATGCCTGGACATGGCAGGGAACGCATACGAGTGGACGTCGAGCTGGTACAAGGCTTATCCTGGGAATCCCGAGGTCAAGAAGGACTATGGACAGGTGTACCGGGTGTTGAGGGGCGGATCCTACCAAACCCGAAGTTACGACGTTCGTTGTGCCAAACGGCACTATGCCCGGATGGATGCCACGAGGCGGGATTACGGGTTCAGATGTGCGGCGGACATCAAGGAAGCAGGCAAGGCTCCGGCCGCTCCGGCGCAGTAGGCGTTGCGAAGTTGGAAGCGGTTGTCATGCATGATTTTATTGTTGACAACAGTGCCGGTCTACACTACAATCGAGAACAAGGGCTTACAGGGTCTGGAAAGCGTGCGCACGAGCGGGATTTGACGTTGGCTGCACTGGGGTGGTGCTGTCGCAGCGGGGAGCGTTCGGGGGTGTCCAGACCACTCGAATGGACGGCAGGCCGCGTTAAAAGGGACAGGTGAGGCGATGGCCAAAGTGAAGCGCTCACGATCGAAACGTCTGGTGCTCGATGTGGGCAACAGCGCAGTCCGGCTTTGTGAACTCTCCAGCACCAAGACCGGTTACCAGCTTACCAAGTACTATCACCGGGAATTCCCCATTGAGCCGGCGATGGACGAGGAGAAGCAGCGCGAGGTCCGGCGTGACGTCGTGCGGAACCTGCTCAAAGACGCCAAAATACGCCATAAGAAGACTATTTTCGGTGTGCCCGGGCAGTCGGTATTCACGCGTACCCGCGCGTTGCCACCCGTGCCCGAGTACAAAGTCACCCAGATCGTTAAATACGAAATCCAGCAGCAGATTCCCTTCTCCCTTGACCAGATCGCGTTCGATTACCAAGTATTGCAGCGGACCGAGGCCGGGGGCTATGAAGTGCTCATGGCTGCCATCAAGGTTGATGTGGTGGAGAAGCGCCTCGAAGTGATTCGAGACGTCAAGCGCCAGGTTGACACGGTGGATGTTTGTCCCCTTTCGGCATATAACTGGTTGAAGTATACGGGTGAGTTCGGCGATCAGGGCGATTGTGTCGCTCTGATCGACTTGGGCGCCGCGACGACCGATATCGTGATAGAGCGCGAGAACCAGTTCCGCTTTACGCGCAGTCTGAACATCGGCGGAAACGACGTCACGTCCGCCATCGCGGCGGAGTTTGGCATTGGGTGGGCGGAAGCCGAGAAGATGAAGCGCGAGCGTGGATTCGCCCCCTCGGGCGACGCGCAGCGTGATGGCAAAGGCGGCGAGATCATCGGCCGGGTTCTGAACCGTTTGATCTCCGAAGTCTCCCGGTCGTTTGCGTATTTCCGGTCGCAGCCCGGCGGAGGCCCGGTGTCGCGCATTATCGTAACGGGTGGCGGCGCGTGCCTGCGCAACATCATCCCATTCCTGCAGCGGCAGCTTGGCATCGAGGTTCGGATCGCGCAGCCCTTGGCCGGTCTGGCGATTGCGCCCGGGGCACAAGAGGTCAACGAACATCCCGAACAGGCGGCCGTGGTGCTGGGTTTGGCCCTGCGCACCTGCGAGCGGGTGACGATCGGCGTCAATCTGATACCCCCGCGCATCCGCGAGGCGGCCAAGCACAAGGAACAAGCGGTCTACTGGGCGCTCTCGATTCTTACGTTGGGGCTGATCATCGCGTCGATCATTCCCGTGATGGCCCAACGAAATAAGATGGTTCAAGACCAGATCGATTTTGAGAAGACGGCCATTGCCCAGTACGATCCGCGGCTCACGAGGATGACCGGTCCGCCAAGCACGTGGAAGTCCCCCTACGAAACGGAATTGACAGACACCATCACGAAGATATCGAAGTTCAAGGACGAAGTGACCAAGCTGGACGAGGCATTGACCAAGCGCCAGTTCTGGATGGATCATCTGGTCACCATCAACGATGCGCGGCCCAAAGGCCAGTTCCTCCTGCTGTGGTCTGTGGAGACGACGACGTTGGGGCCCAATGTGGCCGCGAGCACTGCTGGCCGTGGAATGGTGCAGGCGAGTTACGATGAGGATGAGGAGGATTCGTACTCCAGTCCTCTTGCAGGAAGAGTCGGGCCCACGGCACCGCCCCCGCTGAAGTACTCCAGCACCGGGTTCCGCGGGATCGAACCGGTCGGGGGGCGTATGACCTCGGGCGCACCGGGTATGCCCGGGGGAATGGGTCCCGGAGTGCCGGGCTCGCTCGGCTCAATGGGAGGCGGCGCACGAGCCACGACGGCCGCAAACAGGGCCGGTGCTGGGCAGATGTCGGCCGATGCCGGAGGGCCGGGGGATTACAACGCCATCACGATTCAGGGCTTCGCAGGAACCATCGATACCATTTTGCTGTACGTGGAGAATCTCAAGAACTCGAAGAAATACGTTGAAGGCGGCGTCTTTTACGACGAGCGCTTCACCGATCCGATTATGGCCACCGCCTTGGATAATGCGTGGTCGTACTCTCCCCAGGCGCGGGGTACAATGCCGGGTGCCGGGTTTGGGGGTCGCGCCGGGGGTGGCGAAGGCAGGCGCAATCGTTACGATGAGGATGACGATGGCGGCGGCATGAACTTCCGTGGAACTGGAGTTGGTTCCTATCCCGGTGGCCGTGGGGCCACCACAGGGATTTCCCTGTGGAATGAGCCCAGTGCGATGTATCCGTTCCGGATCGATCTCCAATTCTCCGGTGAACGGGCGGACACGATGCAGGCGACACCGGAGCAGATGCGAGGTTCACGCAGCTTCAGTAGCAGCGATGATGATGATGATAGGCGTGGCCGCAGAGGGCGGCGCTAGGGGTAAGGGAGCTTAGAGTGTTGCGCTTCAAGACTCAACATATCGTAGCGATCGTGGTGCTCCTTGCCGTTGCCGGAGCGGGGGGCGCGACCTACCAATTCTACTTTAAGAAGCAGCTCGACGAGTACAGCAAGAATGAAGAGTTGTGGAAGCAGTTGAAGGGCAAGCACAGCCAGTTGGATTCGCTTTTCGGGAAGGGCAACAAGCCTGAAGAGGTTGCCCAGGCCGCCGCGCAAAAGGTCCAACCGTGGGCGGAGGCTGCCGAGCGGCGTTCCCGCTTCTTCACCTTGGGCGATTTCGACAAAGTTGCCCCCATCCCAGAGACAGGGGTGCTTCCCAAAGCGGAATACAGCGCCCGCATCGAGCAGATGAAGAACCAGGTGCTGGCGGATGCGTACGCGAAGGGAGTCGCGATTCCCGGAGTCGATCCGTATTTTGGCCAGCCGACTCCGAACGAGCTGGCCGGGACGAGTCCCAAGATTCCGGAAACGATGAAGTGGTTAAGGGACGCCCAGTTTGGCGGTGAGGTCACCCGGCTTCTGCTGGACAGCGGCGCCCTGCAAATCGACGCGCTCTACATATGGCCGCCGCGCACGGAAAACGGCATCTTCCAGTCGTACACGATAGGGACCAGGATGTGGATGCGCATGAGAGAGTTGTGCACCTTCATGCAGGATCTGCAGTACGACGACCAGAAGTATTTCCAGATACATGGATTTCGTATTCAGAATCCCTACCTGCGTGTGCAGGATCCTCCGATCCAAGTGGAAATCCTCTTCTCCATGGCGAGCTATGGGATCCCGGAGGAGGCGCCCCCCGATGCAAGTGGGGGCACAGGCGCCGTGGCGATCCCCGCCGCAGGCGAACTGATGTTGAATCTTAGAGGGTTGAATCGCCAAGACGACGATGAGTAGCGGGCGAGACGGTTGAAGAAGGGAGCGTAGGGAGTGCCCGGAGGGGTGTGTCGGGGACGGGACGTTGAGGAAGTGTGCAGGTGCTCGGGGAAGGAGCCGAAACGCGTGACAGACCCACAGGGTGGCGTGTACGAACATGAATGATCTCCTGACTATCCTACAGAAGACCGGCGTCTGGATTTGGAACCAGAAAGAGAAGATGGTTCTCTTTGCTCTGATGCTGGTACTCTTGTTCCGCGCGGTGCTTGTCGTCAAAGGGACGACTCTCGATCTCGAAGACAAAGGCACGGTGAAGCCGCCGAAGCCCCCCGAGGAAGTAGTCTTGCCTCCGGACAAGCCTGCTCCGCCGCGGCAAGTGGACTTTCAAGGGCTCGTGCAGCGAAACCCCTTCTCGGTGTACGGCATTGCGAGTGAAACGCAGACCGACGATTCCGTACCGGAACAGTTGCCCCTTGTTTTGGAGCGAATCGTTCCGTGGAACGATGGCACCGTGCGCGCGGTGATCCGTTCCAAGGATGCGCGTGGCAGGCGCTACGCGGAGGGCGAGGCCTTCGAGAACTATCGGATTGTCAGCATTAATGAAGCCGCCCAGACTGTCGAGGTGTATTCGAGCGAGTATGATCGGACTTTTACGCTCACCGCGCAAGGTGCGGGTTGAGTCGGGGAAGAGTTTACAGTATAGTTGACGAAAATTGCGGGAGGGAAACACGCTCATGAGTAACTGGTTGCCGCGGTCGACCACCGCACTCAGCCT
>JADLGB010000058.1 GCA_020849535.1 Candidatus Hydrogenedentota bacterium | reverse complement strand
GAATACTACGCGGCCGTGCTGCGTGGCGGAGCCACCATTGAACCCATGGCCGAGGACGGCTCAAAAGTGAAGGTCAAGGTTCCCTGGGAACTCCGCGATCGCGACCACGATTTCCGCACGGACATTCTGCTCCTGGTCAACGACGGTACATACTACTCCGCTCCGGCCTACATTTCGGTGCGGCACTTCCACAGGCTCGATCCGATCATTCGGGGGATACGCGTCAAATGATCGCCATGCACGCTCTGTCTTTGATTCTATGCGCCACGGTGAACCTTCAGGGAGCCGCGGCGCCGCAGCCCATGGCCACCTTTCCCGAGAAACCTGTCCTCGTGCAATTGCAGGATGATACGCTCCTGGCGCTGTTCTTGCAGACGGTGGACGGCACGCAGGAAGTAGCCGCGCAACAGTCCAAAGACACCGGCGTCACGTGGACCGAACGGCAAACCTTGCTGCGGCTGGACAAAGACACGGGGATCTGGAATCTACCCTTGGCATTCGCAGGCCGCGATGGGGCTCTGCACCTCTTCTTTCTTAACGACGGCCGCACACCCGCAGTCATCGCCGACGAGGCGAACCGCCCCCGCACAGGACGGCTTTGGGATCGCCATCTCGACATCTGGCACACGAAGTCCTCGGGCAACCTGAACGAATGGACTCCTCCTGCCAAGATCTGGGACGGGTATACCGGCGCGCTGAACTCCGTGATCCAGATGAAGAGCGGGCGCATCCTGTTGCCGTTCTCGTTTGTGACGCGGCGCACATGGGCCAAGCGTGGCGAAGGGCTAGATGCGTTCACCTATCGCGGCCAGTTCGATTCAACCCTGGTCTACTCGGATGACGAGGGCGCGACCTGGCACTTGTCACCCGCCGACCTGAAGGTCCCGGTGCCGGATATTGTCTCGGCCTACGGCGCCGTAGAACCCGTCGTGATCGAACTCAACGACGGGCGCGTCTGGATGCTGGTTCGCACACAGCAAGGGCGCTTCTACGAGTCCTTCTCCGCAGACGGCGCAATCTGGTCGGCGCCGCGTCCGGGCGCCATTGTTTCATCGGATTCTCCAGGAGGTATCGTGCGCACACCGGACGGCCGCATCGTGCTCCTGTGGAACAACTGTCTTCGATTCCCGTACGCCTACGGCGGGCGCCAGGTCATTCACGCGGCGGTATCATCCGATGAGGGCCTGACTTGGCGCGGCTATCGCGAAGTCGCGCGGGACTCCTTGCGCAACGAGCCGCCTCCACCCTCCGGCGACCACGGCACCGCGTATCCCTTCCCGATTGCCTTGTCGGACGGACGCGTGGCCTTCGCGACCGGCCAAGGCGAAGCCGCCCGCATCGCCTGCATGGTGCTGGAGCCTGACTGGCTGCTCGAGACGCGGCAAACCGACGATTTCTCCAGCGGTCTGGACGCATGGTCCGTGTTCGGAACGAAAGGCGTGGGCCTTCTCCCCCACCCTCAGATTGCGTCTGCCCACGTGCTCGGCATTCAGAAGACGGACAAGGACTGGCCCGCGTGCGCGGTGTGGAATTTCCCTGCCGGCTACAGGGGCACCTTGCGCCTCAAGATGCAGATGCCGGCCATGGCGCAGGGAATCCTCATCGGCCTCACAGATCATTTCTCCGTGCCATTCGACGACGAGGATGTCTTCAATAACGTGTTCAACCTACGCATAGGACCCAAAGGCGAGATCGGCCAGAACCAGGTCGCTTTGGATTCCCAAGCATGGCACAACCTCGACTTGAGGTGGGACTGTAAGGCGGGCACTTGTGCGGTCACTGTGGACGGCGCGCAAGCGGCTACGCTCCAATCGCAACGTGCGTCGGCGTGTCTCAGCTATTTCCGCGTGAAATCGGTGGCGGGGGCATCCATGCCCCTCGTGTTCGCGGAAGGGCGCGCAGTTAATCCCGAGGAAACCGATCCAAGTCCACTGCTGATTGAATCTGCGGAAATCGACATAGTTTGGGACTGACGCTGTTTCTCGCGCAAGCGTTACGCCGAGATTCCTATCTCGGCCGTGAAGCACGGTCTCTGTCCCTTGTCCAGGAGGATTCATGACAAGACGCTTTCGTCAGATGGTCCCTATTGCCCTCGCGTGCACCTGCGTATTTGCGGACACGTGGGTAGAGGATTCCTTCAAAGACTTCGCAGATGGTACGCTCGACGGGGCAGGTCAGAACATCTACGTGAGCAATGACGGCGCGGTCCGCACCATTCACCGCTTCGATCTCAATGGCGATGGCTGGATCGACCTATTGTTCAACGGCACGCACGATCTGATCGGCATCCTTCCATCCACGTTGGCTTCCGTTGGGGCCGACCGCGCAATCCAGCACGCTCCGCTGGCGGTAGAGGGCGCGCTCACGGTTGCCACGGAAGACCTGAACCGCGACGGCTGGCAAGACCTGGTGTTCTGTCCCAACCGCCAAGGCATCCAGCATCCGCGCCGATTCGTGACCACAATCTACGGCGGGCCGGACGGCTGGCCTGCGTCCCGCAGCAACGGCGTGCTGCCCACGCACGACGCCACGGACGTCGCGGTGACCGATCTCAATGCCGACCAATGGCCCGACATTGTGACGTTGAACGCGCCCGCCTGGCTCCCCAAGCAACCCGAGGGCCGAATCGTGCGTGTCTACTGGGGAAGCGAGCATGGGTTCATCCTGACCCGGTTTACCGACCAAGGCGTGAAAGGCGCGCTCGCGCTTGAGTCCGCGGACTTTGACGCGGACGGCGCAGGCGATCTCGCCGTGCTGCTGCCACACTCGAAGGTCCAGTTTGTCTGGGGCAAGAAGGAAGACACTGACGTGACGTCGTGGGAATCGGCGCTCGCAGACCTTCCGGGCGAGGGCCGCTGCATGTCGGCAGGGGACTGCAACCAGGACGGGCACGTCGATCTGATCATCGGCACGGACGCGGATGTGGCCTACCTGCTGCCGGGAACCGATGGGCGCACGCGGTCCCCCGCGCAGACTATAGAGGCCGTTCCCGCAACGCACGTCGCACTCGGTGACGCGGACAATGACGGCCACTGCGACCTGCTGCTGACGCGCGCGTCGATTGCCCATGCAGCCGGCGGCGAAGCCATCGGCTCGGGCAAAGATGACCTCGGGCAAGTGCATGTCCTGTGGGGCGACGACGATGGCTGGACACGCACGCGGGCGACGGCGTTGGACGTGCCGTACGCCACTGCCTCGGACTCCGGCGATCTGGATGGTGATGGTAAGACCGACATCGCCATCTCGGCGTATCAGGATCCCGCAGCCACCTTCGCAACGAACGGCGTCTTCGTGTTCGGCGACGGCACCCGCGATCTCAACTCGCGCGTATCAGGCGCGCCGATCAGCGGCTGCACCGATGTGCTGATCGTGCCCAAGGAGCGGGGCCTTCCAGCGCGCACGGTGTTCAGCAACAGCCAGGGCGGACACGTGGACGAGCGCGTGGATTTGCAGCTCTATTGGGGAGGCGCTGAGGGCTTCGCGGAAGAACGCGTCCTCAAGATTCCGTTTAACAGCGGATATGAAGCGAGTGCGGCAGACCTGAACGCAGATGGTGCGGCGGATCTGATTGCGCTTTGCTCGGGCCACGCGGGCGGGTCCACGGCCGAGGCCATGAGCCAGTTGGGCGCGAACATTTTTTGGGGTAACGCGAAGGGACTCGACGTTTCTTCCCCTCCCACCGTCTTGCGCGAATACAATTTGTATTCCAGCAATACCGCGGACTTGGACAAGGATGGCTACCTCGACCTCGTCCTTGGCGCCTTCGCACCACCTCCGGACGGCGGACCCGACTTGCTTGTCATTTACTACGGCGCGAAGGAAGGTTTTCCTCCTGAGCGTCGCATCGCCATCCCGTCGGAAGGGCGCTCCAGCATCTGCGCGCTTGCCGACCTGAACGGCGACTCCTGGCTCGATATCGCCGTAACCTGCTACGTGACACACTGCGCGCGCATTTTCTGGGGCGGACCGGAAGGATACGCAGGGGAACGGCAGCAGGTACTCGAAGTGCCTTCGCCGATAGAGCTGGAGATCGCGGATCTGAATGCAGATGGCCACCTGGACGTCATCGTAGGCAGTTACGAAGACCCCGTGGCGGGGCATCACGACACTGGCATCTTCATCTTCTGGGGCGACACCGACGGATACCACGAATGGAACATGCAATGGCTGCCCGGCTATACACCTCTCGGACTCACCGTGGCGGATTGGGATGCCGACGGCTTCCTGGACCTGTTCTCCGCGCACTACCACGGTGAACTGACCCGTGAGCAGATGCCCTGCTATTTGTATTGGGGCGGAGCGGACGGATTTCAGACGCGCAGGCGCACCGTGTTCACGGGGGATTCGCCTTCGGATGCATTGGCCGCGGACTTTGATCGCGACGGGCTCCTGGACATCGCGCTTGCGTGCCACACGCGCGACGGCGACCATGCCGCCGAGTCCAAGGTCTTCTACAACGACAGCCGCCGGTTTGAAGAACCTCGTGTCACGAAGCTGCCCACGGTTGGCCCGCACTGGATCTGGACCGAAGACATGGGACATATCGCCAACCGGGGATGGAAACAGACCTACACGTCATCCGTCCATGAACTGCAGAGCGCCGCAAGCACCGTCACGTTGGAGGTAGAAGCAACGATACCGGAGGGAACGGCTCTCGGCCTTGAAGTGCGCTCCGCCGCGAGCGCAGCCGCATTGGATTCGGCCAACTGGAGATCGCTTCACGACAATGCCGTGTCCATAGACCCGCATGACCATGCGCTCCAATACCGCGCCGCATTCACCTCCGACAACGGCGACCGTTACCCCGTGCTGGACCGGGTGACGGTGATGGTGGAGTAAGCTGGGATTCGCGAGTTACCACTAAAGACACAGCCGAGGGCGGCTGTGCCACACGCGCTTGCCATGCCGCTGTCTTTGCCCTTGTTCTTTCACCAGTCTTCCGAAAAGTCAGAACCAATATGGATGTACCGTTTGTTGAAGTAGGACGTGTGGCATAGGCGCCCTCGCCTGTGCTCTTGAATTCATTCCAGCTTCATTTGCGGGCACCTCCGCCATCCGCGGAATCCTTCCACAGATCCCAGGCGGTCAAGCCCTTCGGCGCGTGCTTCTTGCTCGTCAAGCTCGCGACGTATCCGATGCCAAAGCACACCAGGAAGCTCAACGGGAAGTAGTAAATGAAGTGGACTTCGGTGTAGCGCTGCACGTACAGCACGAGCGGTATGGCAACCGCCACGCCTGCGCACCAACCCGCGAATGTGCCTCGCCGTGTGAGTACGCCGAGGAGAAACAGCGCGAGCACAGGTCCGCTAAAGAGTCCAAGAAAGGCTTGGGATGCTCGCATGATGGAACCGAGAGACGATGCAAAAAAGGCCAAGCTGGTGGACAGGACCCCAAGCAACAGGGTCATGGCGCGCGCGAGCGTGAGTTCCGCTCGGTCGCCAAGAGGACGGCGCATCGAAGGCCGGATGAAATCGTTGACCAGCACCGTCGACACCGAGTTGATGCCGCTGTCCACCCCGGACATGGCCGCGGCGAAGAATCCGCTCACGACAAAACTCGCGATTCCCGCTGGCAACGCGGTGACCATGAAGTAGGGGAAAATGCGGTCATCGCTCACGCCCTCGGGCAGACCTTCCGGGCGCGCGCTGTAGTACGCGAAAAGGCCGAGGCCGATGAAAGCGAGCAAGCTCATCACCGCGAGGGTGATGAGCGAGTTCAAGATTGTTGCTCTGGCCATGGCGCGATAATCCTTGGAAGCCAAGAGGCGCTGGACCGTGACCTGGTCCACGCCGTAGTCGTGCAGAAGATTGAAGAAATAGGAGACGAGGACCGCGCCAACGGTCATCTCGGTCAGACTCGGGCGCCATTCGTAGAGGTTCAGGTGCCCCGTCTCCGCGGCCGTTGCCAGGATAGCGGGCACACCACCCGGTACTTCAATCGCCAAGGCCACGGCCACCCAGACAGCGCCACCCACCATGACCATGAACTGGATGACATCGGTCCAGATCACGGCCTCGATGCCGCCCAACGCGGTGTAGAAGGTACCTAACGCACCCATCACGAGGATGGAAATCCACATATCGAATCCCGTCACCGCGGAAAAGGCGAGCGCCGGTGCGTAGATGATGGTACCCAGCCATCCGAGCCGCGCCAGCACAAACAGGCTCGATACGGCGTAACGCGCGGGCGGGCCAAAGCGCCGGAGGACATATTCGTACGAGGTCGTCACGTCGAGACGCCGGTAGAACGGAAAGAACAGCAGAATGATCAACGGCGAAACGACGGGCAGCATCGCGATGCCCACGAGGATGGACACGTTTTCCCGATAGACGACGCCCGGCACGCCCATAAAGGAGATCGCGCTCGTGATGGATGCGAACACGCTCATCGCGACGACGACCCAGGGCATGCGGTTGCCCGCCAGGAAGAAGTCGCGGGCATTCTTCTGACGCCGCGCAAAGTAGAGACCGACGCCCACCATCGCGCCCAGGTAAATTACAAGGACGGCGTAGTTCAATCGTCCTTCCGGGGCCAAGTCCTCCATGCCACAGACTCCTGCGCTACGATCAGTCTATCGCGTATACAGGATTGCGACGAGTCGCGCAAGTCGCGTGTTTGCTTCGGACGCACATCCATTTGCGGTGGTAGAGCGCGCATGAAGGCGCGAAGCGTGGACTTTCACATCCCCCTCGGCCCCGCGGGCATTTGAGTTTCTGCAACACTAGTGTTGCATAGGTCCCCCTTTGAAGGGGGTGAAGGGGGATGTTCTTCTCTTCGATCTTCAGCAGTAGAGGGTTGCCGCCTGCGACGGTTGCCTTTTGCCCTGCCCCCCTGCACAATACAAAGGCGTGCGGAATGCATGTGCGTTCTGACGGCGTATCGAATGGAGACCCCATGGCAAACGTTCACAAGGATTTTCATGGCGCCTTGAGCTACGGAATCCAATACCTGCACGAACGAGCCGGAGACGCGGGAGTATCCGCGTTCTTTTCCGGCCTGGCGGGCACGGTTTACCGGCCCCTGGTCGAGGATATGCGCCAGCGCGGACTTCCCGCCCTGCGCGAACACTGGCAACGGATCTTCGATCTCGAAGGGGGTGTCATCGAGTTCGCGATGGAAGGCGACGCGCTGGTGCTCACGGTGCACCGTTGCCCGGCCATCGCGCACATGCGCGAGCGTGGCTACACAATCGCCCCCAACTTCTGCGAGCACACGCGTATTGTCAACGAAGCCATCTGCCAGGCGGCGGGCTACGCGGCATCTGTGGACTACAATCAGGAAGAAGGCCGCTGCGTCCAACGCTTCTGGAAGGCCACGCCATGATCTCCTGCACCGAATTCATCTGGGTGTACAGCGAACTCTTCCGCTATCTTGACGAGCGCGGAGGGAAGGACGAGGTATTTGCCTTCTGGAAGGGCATTTCCGACAACTTTCTCGGCAACCTCCGCGAGTACATCCGCACCGAGGGCCTCAAGGGGATGCACAAGTACTGGACCCACACGCTCGGCGAAGAGG
>JADLGB010000057.1 GCA_020849535.1 Candidatus Hydrogenedentota bacterium | reverse complement strand
GCCCTTGGTGATGCCAAGCTCGATGAGCTGGCCGATACCGTCTTGGTCGATGACTTGGAAGGGATCTTCCGGCAGAATCTTTTCGCCGAGATAGATGGGCAGGAAGCTGCCGATATCGTCGCGCGAGAAGCCGAAGCCCATCTGGGTCAGGTAGTTCGTTCAGAAGCTGAAGAATTCCGCTTCCGCCGCAATCTTGTCAGCGACAAGCGTGGCGCGTGGCACTTCGATCATGGTGCCGACCATGAAGTTCAGCTTGATTTTCTGTTCCTTCTGCACGTCTGCGGCCACGCGGCGGACGATGGCGGCCTGGTGCAGGAATTCATTCTGATGGCCCACCAGCGGAATCATGATTTCCGGGAAGACGTTGACCTTCTTCTTCTGCAGTTCGGCGGCCGCTTCAAGGATGGCGCGCGCCTGCATTTCGGTGATCTCGGGGTAGGCGATGCCGAGGCGGCAACCGCGGTGGCCAAGCATCGGGTTGAACTCGTGCAGCGCCTGGATCCGCGCGCGAATGTCATTGGCGCTCACGCCCACGTGGCTGGCCAGGTTCTTCAGTTCCTTCTCGTCTTCGAGCCGGCTGCCCACGAACTCGTGAAGGGGCGGGTCCAGGAGGCGAACTGTCACCGGCTTGCCATCCATTGCCTTGAAGATGCCAAGGAAGTCCTTCTTCTGGTAGGGGAGAAGCTTCATGACCGCCGCGCGGCGCGCTTCTTCATTCTGGGCAACGATCATTTCACGCATGTGAATGATGCGCTCGGGTTCGAAGAACATGTGCTCGGTGCGTGCGAGGCCGATACCCTCCGCGCCAAAGGCCACCGCCTGTTCGGCGTCGGCCGGCGTTTCGGCGTTGGTACGCACATTGATCTGGCGCACACCGTCGGCCCAGGTCATGAGCTTCTTGTACCACAGGTTCTTTTCGGGCTGTGCCGGCAACACGCTGACCTGGCCCTCGTACACGACACCCTTCGTGCCGTCCATGGAGATCCAGTCGCCTTCCGTGAAGGTCTTGCCGTTGACGGTCATCTTCTTGTCGCGCGCACTGATATTGAGGGTCGAGCAGCCAACGATGCAGCACTTGCCCCAGCCCCGTGCAACAAGTGCCGCGTGGCTGGTCATGCCTCCCTTGGCGGTAAGAATGGCCTGCGAGGCGTGCATGCCGTGGACGTCTTCCGGCGAGGTTTCGTTGCGGACGAGGATGACTTTTCTGCCCGTCTTCGCCAGGGCTTCGGCCTGGTCGGCCGTGAAGACGATCTCGCCGACGGCGCCGCCGGGGCCGGCAGGAAGGCCGCTGGCGAGCTTGTTCGCCTTGGCGGTCTTGGCAGGGTCGAGCATGGGGTGCAGCAACTCATCGAGCTGGCGGGGTGCGACGCGGCCAATGGCCTCGTCCTTGCTGATTAGCTTTTCTTCGGCCATCTCGACAGCCATGCGCACTGCCGCCGGTCCATTGCGCTTGCCATTACGCGTCTGGAGCATGAAGAGTTCGCCGGTTTCGATGGTGAACTCGATGTCCTGCATGTCGCGATAGTGCTTCTCAAGCTTGTTGCGGATGGCGAAGAGTTCCTTGTAGACCTTCGGCATGGCTTCTTCGAGAGAAAGGACGCCTTCCTTCACCTGGCCTTCGGTCTTGGTGGACTTGTTCACCGGGGAAGGGGTGCGCGTTCCCGCGACCACGTCTTCACCCTGTGCATTGACGAGCCATTCGCCGTAGAACTTGTTCTCGCCCGTTGCCGGGTTGCGGGTGAAGGCCACGCCGGTGGCAGAGCTGTCGCCCATATTGCCGAAGACCATCGCCTGCACGTTGACGGCCGTGCCCCATTCTTCGGGGATGCCTTCAATGCGGCGGTAGGCAATCGCGCGCTTGCCGCGCCACGACTGAAACACGGCGCGGATGCCGCCCCAAAGCTGCTCGTTCGCGTCGTCCGGAAATTCCTTGCCGAGGGTATCCTTTACGATCTTCTTATATTCCGCGCAGATCTGCTTGAGATCGTCGACGTCCAGATCCGTGTCGAGGTGAACGCCCTTGGCCTTCTTCTTCGCATCCAGCGTGTGCTCGAGCTTTTCACGCACGCCTTCGCCGTCCTTCGGCTCGACGCCGGCGGCCTTTTCCATCACCACGTCAGAGTACATCGTGATGAGGCGGCGGTACGCGTCATATACGAAACGCTCATTGCCCGTCTTGGCAATGAGTCCGGGAATGGTCTTGGAGGTGAGGCCGATATTGAGCACCGTTTCCATCATGCCCGGCATGGACATGCGGGCGCCGGAACGGACGGAGAGGAGCAGCGGGTTCTTCGGTTCGCCGAACTTCTTCTTCATGATCCGTTCGACCTTCGCCACGGCCTTCTCGACTTCAACGGTGAGCTCTTTCGGGAACTTGCCCTTGTTTTCGTAGTAGAGCGAGCAGACTTCGGTGGTGATGGTGAAGCCGGCAGGGACCGGAATACCGAGGCGCGCCATCTCGGCGAGATTTGCGCCCTTGCCGCCCAGCAGTTCCTTCTGGTTGGCCTTCCCTTCGGCTTTGCCGCCGCCAAAACTGTAAACATGTTTCTTGGCCATCTGTGACATTTCTCCTTGTGTGCCTGGGGCATCTTCCCCCATAGCACAGGCTTCCCCCGGTCATTGCTTATGTTTTAAGCGAAATGAGGGCGACTACTGACGAGCATGTGCGCCGAAAGACGCGGTGCATATAGTAGTGGAAGCGCGAAATAAATGCAAATCCCGGATTTGGAAGGGGGTATGCAGGTGTGGACCGACTGCGAAATTCAACCCACCACCGGGCTCTAAGAAAACCATGTCTGCGGTCCTGTCTTGATTTCGCCCTAAGTATTTGCTACAACACGTTTTGAAAAAAAACCTGCGGAGAACAGGTGCTGACATGAACCTCCCTAATCAGTCGCAACCGCTGGAGGCGGCGGATCCCCGTCAAATCGTCCAGTGGGCCCGGCGCTATGC
>JADLGB010000056.1 GCA_020849535.1 Candidatus Hydrogenedentota bacterium | reverse complement strand
CGGGGTCGGGCGTGTTCCCAATGGTGAGGCGCGGGCGCGTGGTCACCCAGGTCTGCGCGACGACGTCGGCCATGTGGCCGAGGCGGCTGACCCATTCGGTGGCGGGACGCCACGCGTTGCCTTGCGAATCGGTGTAGTCGGTTCGTGCGGGGTAGCCGAAGACCATGCGCTGCATCTCTGCGGTACCGCCGCCCTCGCCAAAACCGGAGACGCCTTGCGCGTCGGACCATTGCACGCCCTCGATCCAGATGCGCGAACCTTGCGACACGGGATTCTTAGCATTCCGGGCGACGAGCTTGATGCGGTGTTCGGTATTCGGAAGGCCGTTCAGGTAAAAGAGGACTTGACCGCTTCGCTCGCTTGGGTTCCAGCAGTCGATCGGGGCGCGTTGCTTAATGTCGTCGATGAACACATCCGCGAGACCGCCTTCGGGTCCGACGCTGCCGATGACGCGCACTTGATTCCCGGTGAAGGTGAATTCCGTTGTTTCCCCCGCTGCTTCCGCGAAGTGCTGCGGGTCGGGACCTTCTACCGTCACTTGCGTGCGGGCGTCGTGTCGAATCGTCACGAGGCAATCGCCGTTGGACAATTCGCTAATGGAATAGCCGTTGGCATCGAGCTGAGCGCGCTCTTCAAGCATGTCGTCGCCCGCCATAACCTTTGCGGGACGGTACGCAAGGCGCAGTACATCGACCGTGTTGTCGGGGGTGTCGAAGGTGCTGTAATCGATGCGGCCCACGCCGTAGGCCACATGGTTGATGACGCTGGAACTGCGCAGGATGTGGTTCTCGCGATTGGCGCCTTCGACGTCAGGAAGCCAGGCCATGGTGCCGAGCACGTGTTTCAAGGGCATCGGATGCGTGATCTTGAACCAACTGCCTGCGACGATGACGCCGCCGTCGATGTTGTCTTCGACCACGCCATTCTCGTGCACGTCGTAGGTGGCGAGGATCTGCATGCGCCGCGCCAGTTCGAGGGCCCAGGGGCTTTCCGCGCGCACGCCGTACTCCGCGAGGACGGTCGCGATTTCCATGGGGCCATACCAGAGCGAGCGGCCGCAGCAGCCCGAAGATTCCGGGAAGGCCCACGCGCCGCTGTAGGTGTCGCCGTTTGAACCTTGCGCAACGCCCGTACGATTCAGGAAGAGCGTCAGAATGTTGCGGACATCCGTTTTCCAATTCGGGAAAGATTCCGGGTTGTTCATGATGTAGCGTGCGGCAAATTCCGTCACATTCTCCGCCTGGACGGGATCGGGCCAGTCCCAGTAGTTGCGGCCCCAGGTGTCGTCGACGGTCCATTTGGGCAAGAGGACATCGCGGAGATAGGCGCGTCCCGCGTCGCGGGCTTCAACGATAGCGTTGTCTGTGCCGGTGTACCCGAGCCGGACCAGTTCATCGAAGAAGGTCAGCAAGAACGCGACGCCGCCGGTCATGGGATCGTCCCATTGCACGTCTTCGGGATTTGCATAGCGGTTCCAAGGGGGCATGTTGAGATCGGTGTTGCGATGCGCAGCCAACTGGTCGCCCCAATTCTTGCAGGCGTCCCACCAGCGCGTGTTGCCGGTGAGTTGATAGGCGCGCAGCAGGCCGAGTCCGACCTCCGCGGTGATGTCGAGCTGGATCATGCCGTGGGGATCGGCGTTGCCGTAGGGTTTGCCTTTCGTGGGAACGCTGACGAGGAAGCGCGGCCAGGGATGGTCTTGACTCGTCTGGCAATGGTCGAGCAGAAAGTCGGCTTGCCACGTGATGTGTGCAATAGCGGCCGGGTCGCCTGAGTAGCGGTAGTAATCTACGAGGCCGGAGAGCACGTAGGCGGCTCGCTGGCCGAGATCGCCGTTGTCCCAGTCGCGCAGGTCCGGAATGCTGATGTCGCCCTCGGGCGTGATGCGCCAGGTGCCGTTAAAGACATACTCGGGTGCCGCGACGCAGGACTTGGGCGGCACGGCCCAGGGGTAACGCTTCAAGGTCTCGGCGGCGATCCGCACGCGGAGATCGAACTGCCCGTTCTGTCCCTGGTACCAGGGCGCAATGACGCCGTGCGCGTCCTCGACCGTCGAGTGGGCGTAGTATTTGGGTTGCTGGGCGCCGCCCAGGATGGCGGCTTGCAGGACGAACAGGAGTGCGGTCATCGGCGATTCCCTCCCTCGTGGCAACGCGCAGGCTGATGACTCAGTGTAGCCGAGTGGGCGGCGCGGTGCGAACTGGCGGGATCGGACGGATCTGACGGATAGGACCGATCGGTCGGGTGGGCGATGAACAGAAGCGAGCGCAGAGCACAGGCGAGTACCGGGTGCAGCACGGGGCGTTGGCGGTGGGGGCCGCGCGAATGGTATGCTCTCTTCTATGTGCGGAGCGTGAGCGGGGCGCTGGACAATCCCGACAAGGCACGCATTATGGGGGTATATCGATGAGCAATGAACGACAGGGATGGATCGAGGGGAATGCCGACCACTGCGGACGGACGGATCCGCATCCGGCGCGTCCGTTTCGAATGGTGTTGCTGGGGGCGCCGGGGGCTGGCAAGGGAACCCAGGCGGAGCTGTTGACGGACCGGCTGCGGCCGTGTCAGTTGTCGACGGGCGATGTGTTCCGCGCGGCGAAGTGCGCGAATAGTGACGCGCTCAGCACGGCGATGAAAGACGCCATGGCGGCGATGCAGGCCGGAAGGCTCGTGTCGGATGAGACGGTGATCGACATGGTGCGCGAGCGGTCGCACTGCGTCACTTGCAGCTACGGGTTCATGCTGGATGGTTTCCCGCGGACAGTTTCGCAGGCGGAAGCGCTGGACGAAATCCTGGCGGACCATGATCTGAAATTGGACGTCGTACTGAATTACGATCTGCCTGTCGAGACCGTGGTGCGGCGGTTGAGCGGACGGCGCACGTGCCGGTCCTGCAAGACGACGTTTCACGTGGAGACGAAGCCGCCGAAGAAGGATGGCGTGTGCGACAAGTGCGGCGGCGAGCTGTATCAACGCGATGATGACCAGGCGGAGTCGATCCGCGTGCGCTTGAAGGCGTATGAAGAGAGCACGGCGCCGCTGGCGAAGTATTATGATGCGAAAGGGCTGTTGTTGACGATCATCGCGGAAGGCGAGCCCAGCGAGATCTTCGCGCGCACGTTGACAGCGTTGGAAGAACGGTTTGGTCCCCTGCCCGCTTAGGCGGCGCAGGGAGACCATGGAGGCGCGAGGTTGAGCAAAGGCCTACTCCTGGGGATCGACCTGGGTACGACCGTATTGAAGGTGGGCCTGTTTGATGGCACAACTGGCGCTCTTGTGGCAACTGCATCGCGCCGATTGAAAGTCGAGACATTCTCACACGGCGGACGGGAAGAAGACCCTTCCGCCGTGTTGCGTTCATTACGGGCCGTATTGAGATCCGTGCGCTTGCACGCCGGATCGCAGTGGGACGCGGTGTGCGGCGTGGGCCTTGCGGCGCAGGGCGGCAGCAGCATTCTGGTGGAACGCGAGTCCGGGAAGGCGTTCACGCCCATGGTGCTGTGGAACGATGGCCGTACGCACGCGTACGACGCGCAGATCCTCGATATGAGTGGAATGCCGTATTGGCGGCGCAGGACGTGGCGAGAGGTGCCGCCCGCGGGGCTGGGGCGTTTGCTGTGGATGCGCGAGACGCACCCCGAGCTGTTTCATGGCGGCACGCTTCATGTGGGCGCGGGTGAGTTTGCGTTTCATCATTTGACGGGGGTGTGGAGGCAGGATCCGGGTCACGCAATTCAGATCGGCGCGTACAATGCACAACGCGGCGCGCTGACGCAGGGACCGTTTGATCTGGTGGGTCTCCCCCTCTCTTTTGTGGCGCCGATGCGCGCGGGTCACGAAACGGCGCAGTTGTCGGAGGGGGCCGCGCGGCGATTCGGACTGCGCGCGGGCATACCGGTGGCCGGTCCGTACATCGATCAGGAGGCCGCCTATCTGTCGTCGCTTGGGAAGGTGAAGAATCCACTGCAGTGTTCGCTGGGCACCGCGTGGGTGGGCAACTTTGTCTTGCCTCAGAAGCTTCGGGGCCATTCGCCCTATCAACTCACGCTGCCGAATCCGAATGGCGCGGGATACCTGGTGATCCAGCCGCTACTCACAGGAAACACGTCGTGGGATTGGGCCATAAAGAACTTCGTTCACCGCGATATGATGGCGGGCCTGCGGCGCGCTGAAAAGATGCTGGAGGACACGCCGTTGCCGCCCGACGGCCTGTGCATGATTCCCTGGTTGGCACAGGCAAATCCATTCAACACAACACATCACGGCGGCGGAACGTTCAGCGGGGTTGGCGTCGATACGGCGCGGGAAGACCTTGTGCGCGCCGTGGCCTCGGGCATGACGTACGAATTGCGGCGAAGTTTGGATGCCGTTGCAGGGCGGGGCGTGTGCGATGGCGTAGTGCTGAACGGCGGCGCCAGCGCGGGCGTGCACTTTCAGAGAATGATCGCAACGCTGTTTGCGCCGCTGCCGGTATACCGTCACGTGGACGAGAATGCAGCTGTGGCTCGCGGAGCGGTTTACACATTGAACCGGCGCGTCGCTTGCGCGCCCGTCAAACGCTGCACGCCCTACACTGCGGTCACACAGGCCCGTGTCCGTGCGGCATACGGGCACTACGTGAAGACGTGGGAGCAGTGTTACGGGGCTGTCCGCGCGGGTGGGGCTTATGTGATTGAGGAGTGCGTTCGATGATGTTACGTCCGCGGGTTGGTTTGTTGCCGCTCTATTTGAAGTTGTATGACGACACGATGCCGGAGTTGCGCGTGGCGTTTGACCCGTTTATGAAGCAGGTCGTGGATGGCTTTGAGACGCGAGGCGTGGGCGTGGTGCGCTGGCCCGTGTGCCGTCTGCGAGAGGAATTTCGCGAGGCTGTTGCCGCGTTTGAGCGCGAGGGCGTTGACGCCATTGTCACGTTGCATCTTGCGTACTCGCCGTCGCTTGAGTCCGTGGACGCGCTCGTGCACTCGGCATTGCCCGTCGTCATGCTGGACACGACGATGGACGAGTCCTTTGGACTGGATGTGGATCCCGCGCGAATCATGTTTGACCACGGCGTGCATGGTGTGCAGGACCTTGCGTCGATGTTGCGGCGGAGGGGGAAGCGGTACGAAGTGATCGCGGGTCACGTGTCCGAAGCGGAGATGTTTGAAAGGGCTTGCGGCCGCGTGCGGGCTGTGGCGGGGGCGCGATGCTTTCGCGGCATGCGCGTGTTGCGCATCGGGGAAACGTTCAGTGGCATGGGTGATTTCACGGTGCATGACGATCTCTTGCAGGCAGTCCTGGGCGTGCGAGTTGATCAGATGGGTGTGGACAGCGTCGCGGCATGCGCGGCGAAGATCGATGCGGGATCATTAGAACGAGAAATGCGCGAAGACCGGTCGCGGTATGATGTGGACGTGCCCGAAGAGGTTCACCGGCGATCGGTGCGGGTGGGTTTGGCGTTGCGCAAGGTACTTGAAGAAGGCGGCTACGGCGCGTTCAGCATGAACTTCCTGGCGTTCGACCGGTGCGATGGGCCTGTGGATACGGTGCCGTTTCTCGAGGCGTCGAAGGCCATGGCGCGCGGCTTGGGGTATGCAGGCGAGGGCGATGTGCTGACCGCCGCGCTTGTGGGTGCGTTGAATGCGGCGTTTGGGATGACGACGTTCACGGAGATATTTTGCCCGGACTGGCGCGGCGATGCGCTCTTCCTTTCGCATATGGGCGAGGTGAATCCCGAGACGGCCGCGGCGAAACCACGTTTGTGCGAGAAGGACTTTCCGTGGACGGGCGCGCGGAATCCAGCGGTGCTCACGTGCGCGCCTGCGCCGGGGCCTGCGGTGTTGGTCAATCTCGCACCGGGGCCGGACGAGACGTTTTCGTTGATCGCCGCGCGTGTAGAGGTATTGGGCGATGGGACGCATCCTGCGATGCGCGATTCGGTGCGCGGGTGGATACGGCCGGAGAAGGGCGTGCGGCGGTTTTTGGAGGAGTATTCGAGACACGGCGGCACGCATCATAGCGCGTTGGTGTTGGGCGACCGGGTTGACGCGGTGGCGGCATTTGGCGAGTATGCGGGGATTGATGTGGTGGTTTTGTGAGGAAAGGCGTCGCGGCGGGCTCTGCCGTCCCTCCGGGACTGAGCTGCGCGTGTCGGTCGTCAATCTGTGCTCACCTGCGTGTTGGTCATTGATTCGGGATTTGCATTGACTCGTCGTCATTGCCTTGGGGACAGCCTGGGGGTCGCACACTCTCCGGAGAGCGATCTCTCAGATATCGGATTGGACATGAAGTCCAGGGAAGGGATTTGCGTGAATGTGGCGTGAGACGTGCAAATATGAGCGGAATCGGGCGATTTTTGAAGATGAGCTGGATGCATTCCTTCCGGGACACATTCTGGATTTTCATGTGCATGTGTTCAATGAGGGTGTCTTGCCGGAAGGTGAGCCGTATTCGTGCGGGGGGCATCCCATCACGAAGTACGATTACGAGGATCTGAAGGAGGACCTGGAGGCCTGTTTTCCGGGACGGGAGACGATGACGGTGTGTTTCGGGATGCCTATCGTCGGATACGATCGAACGCGCAACAATGCCTATCTCGCGCAAGAGAGCGACGGACGGAGGTTCTTCGCGCTACGTCTATTCGACCCGCGTGAGGATACGCCGGAGAGCTTGCAGCGGGATCTCGACACGGGCGCGTTCTTTGGGTTGAAGCCGTACCCGAACTACGTGCGCAAGGCGGATGTGAATGATGTTGAGATTGTGGAGATGCTTCCGGATTGGGCGATGGAGATCGTCAATGAGCGCGGGCTGATCGTCATGCTTCACATTCCACGCGAGGCACGGCTGGCCGATCCGGTGAATCAGAAGCAAATCGTCGCGCTGTGTGAGGCGTATCCGCGGGCGAAGATCGTGCTGGCTCATATCGGGCGTGCGTACTATCTGAAGAATGTCTGGGGGAATCTGGATAGACTGAAGGATATCCCGAATCTGTTTTTTGACCTTGCGATGCTCAATCACTGGGAAGTGATCGCGCATCTTTTCGAGAAGGTGCCGGTAGAGCGGATCCTGTACGGTTCCGATATCCCCATCGCGCTGGCGCCGGGGAAATCGGTGGAGATCAACGATCAGTATACCTATGTGACGCCGGTTCCGTGGTCGCTGTCCATTTCGGACGATCACGGGAAACTGGTATTCACGAGCTTCTTGTACGAGGAGCTGCGAGCGATCAAGAAGGCCGTGGAAGTCCGCGGATTGGGCAAGGACTTCGTGGATGCGTTGTTTCATGGGAGCGGAGCGAGGCTGTTGGCGTCTGTGGGTAAGGTGCACTGATCGCGCGGGCCGGGCTACGACGCGGTGGTGTCGAGGACCTTGCGCACCTCCTGAGCGAGGGAGGCGAGACGGAATGGCTTTAGCAGAAAGGCGTCGACGCCGGAGCGGAGCAGTTCGCCGGAAATGAGTTCCTGCTCGAAGCCGGTGCAGACGATGACCTTCATGTTGGGATGGATTTCCTTGAGCAAGGGGAAGGCGTCCGCGCCACCCATGACAGGCATGGCGATGTCGAGAAGGGCGAGATCGATCGGCGCCTTGTAGCTACGGGCCACGTCTACCGCTTCGCGGCCATCGCGCGCGACGAGGGTCCGGTATCCAAGACGCTTGAGGGTTTCCTGCATGACGTCGGCAATCATGCGCTCGTCGTCGACCACGAGGACCGTTTCCGTGCCGTGGGGCAGCGTCGTGGCTTGGCGCTCATCCAATTTCGCGACATCGGGTATCGCGGGCAAGTACACGCGGAATACGGAGCCTTCGCCCTGGTGGCTGGAAGCGGATAGCATGCCGCCCATGGCGCGGGCCATGGCGGCGGCGGTGGCGAGTCCTTGTCCTGTCTTGCCGGGCCGAGTCGTGAAACCCGGTTCGAATATCAACTTGAGGACGTTTTCGCTCATCCCCTCGCCGTCGTCTTCGATGGTCACGAGCACGTACGGTCCAGGTACGAGAGGAGATTCCGCGGGGATGGAGTCCGCATCCATGTTCACGTTATTCGTGCGGATGGTGACCCGGCCGTTGCCGGGGATGGATTCGACGGCATTGGTCGCGAGGTTGACGAGGATTTGCGCGACTTGGGTGTGGTTGGCCTGGACGCGCCACAGATCGGGGTCGATATGGCGAACAATCCGGATGCGCCGCGCGAGATGGGTCTCCTCGACCAGCAGCAAGTGGTAGACGATCGCGTTGATGTTGACGGGCTCGATCCGGTTGTCGTTTTGCTGGGTGAGGGCCATCATGCGCTGGGTGAGGCGGCCCGCGAGTTCGGCGGCCCTTTCAATGGAGTCGAGCATGGCGACGTGGGCCTGGCTGCCGGCGAGGTCGTTGCGCAGCAGCGAGGCGGTGCCGATGATGTTCTCCATGAGGTTGTTGATGTCGTGGGCGACGCCGCGCCCGATCATGGCCATAGTGCGGATGCGTTCAGCGTTTTCCGCCACCAGGCGGTCTTTACCTTCCGTACTGTTTTCGGCCATACGGACTCTACCCTCAGTCCTTTTGCGCTCGCCAAAACTGAAACCCGCGACTCGGGCCTGAACGCGAACGCAGCCTACCCAACGCTCACCCTGTCACCCACGATGTGCAAGGGCCACACTATAGTGGAAACACAGGGGCAAGGTCAAAGGGCATGAAATGGGCATGAAATGGGAGTGAAATGGGAATGAGCGGGAGCGCCGGAAGAGGAAGAGGCCGGCGGTGGCGCTGGAAGGCAAAGAGGCCGACAGGCGTGCCGGCGCTCCTGGTGGTGACAGCGCTCCTGGTAGTGCCGGAATGGCTATTCCACGACCGCCAGTTGATAGCCTTCCACGCGAGGGATGGTGAAATTCACGTAGGAGCCTTGCTGCGTGAAGGGAACGGCGTCGCCCTGGGGTGCGAGATAGACCTTGCGGCTTTCACGGCCGTCGCTGCGGAGGGCCACCTGGACGTTGTCGACTGCGATGGGCTCCTCGATCATCTGCATGGACGCTCCGCGGAGTTCTGGGACGTAGGTGAGCAGGTGGACGAGGCGGATTCCGTCTCGCGCGGTGACGGTTGCGCGGCCGAATGACGGGAAGTTGGATACCTTCAGGGTAGGCTCCGGCAGAATCAGCCGAAGAGCATTCGCGAGCAGAGTCCGATGGGCGAGCACGGCATCGCGGAGGTAGCCGGCAAACAGTGGAAAGCTGACGTGAATTACATTGCCGCACCGGACCACGGCGGGGCGTCCCGTGTCCTTCTCCGGCGGACAGTACATCGTCTCGTGCTCGTAGTCCCAGGCGCGCAGGTTGGAGTAAGGTTTGTACAGCCGGGCGAGGACTTCCGCACCTGGGCCGGCCTGCATCGCAATGCCGGGCTGGTAGTTCGTGATGAGCATCGGAGGCATACCGTCAGCCACCGCTGGCATCGGCTCGATGAAGGTGGGATTGTTTGGCTCGGGACCTTCAGATGAGATGGAGTACGCGCCCAGGGCGAATGCCGACCCGTCTTCGGTCATGCCCGCCGTGCCTGAACTGATGATGGCGCCGCCCCGGCTCAGGTGTTGTTCGAGTTTCGTCTTCAGATCGGCGGTTACCCGCACGGTGTCGGCCAAGACGATCACGTTGTATTTGGACAAGTCCTCCTGGCCGTCGCTCACGTCGAACTGATGTTTCAATTCTGAGAGGACACGTGCGGCGCCCTTCACACTGTCCATGGAAAAGTCCTCAGCGCCCGCGAGATAGGCGCGGGGGCTGGGGAACTCGCGCATGTGCGGTTCGACCACGACGATGTCCGCTTCCGCGCGGGCGCCGATGGTCCATGGCTCGAGCGGCTGCACAGCCTTGTACACATCGCCCACGAGGCTGTACACGGCAGGTTCGAGACGCGCGCGCGGGTGCAGATGATCGCCCACCGAGCACGTGCCGCCGTTCGCAATGGAGGTGAAGCAGTCGTTCAGGACCGAGTGCTTTGTGCGGATGCCGCCGAAATCTCCCCAGCTCTTGTGAAAGCGGCCGGTCATCGTGAAGTAGGGCTTCCCAAGCGTTCGCGCGTAGCGAATGGCGAAGGGCAGATATTCGTAGCCCCATCCGCCTGTGGGCAGGACTTCGAGTTCGATGTGCGTCGGCTGCTTCCGGTAAGCGAGGCCGTTGTACAGGATGTTGATGCCGGGACGCGTGGCCGCCACGAGTGTTTCGACCTCTTCGAGGAACTTGTAGGTCACCTGCTGACAGAAGTCGCCGACTTGCGCGTCGTCGAAGACGTTCATCCTCTGCTTTTTCATGGCGCTCAGGCACTCTTCTCCGTAGCAGGGGCCGAGATCGAAACAGTCCAGGAAGATGCCGTCGACAGGGTACCGCTCCACGACTTCACGCACCATGCCCAGGATGTGAGGGCCGTATCCGGTGTTCAAGCAGAGGTCGCGAAACCAATGACCCATGTCAGCGATTTTGTTAACGCGGCCCTCTTTGTCGACCTTGCACCATTCGCGATGCAGCCGCGCGTGCTCGTGATCAATCCCAGTATTGAAATACGCCGCCACTTGGATGTTCTTCGCATGACACGCCTCGATCATTTGGCCGAGCAGGTCGATTTGGAGCCCCGGGTAGACCTTGCCGAGCTGTGTGGGATAGTACGCGAAGCCGAGATTGCACTTTGCGAACACGGTGATGTAGTCCACCCCGGCGTCAGTCAGGGTTTGCGAGAATTCTTCCGCGTTGAAATCCTTTGCGATGTCATACATTCCCGGCATCGTGTGGCAGTCGAGATGGATCGCGCGCTTTGGGAAACGTAGCGCGACCGCGTCCGTGGTGGGCGCGGGCGCTTGGGCAATGGTTGACGCGGTGATGGCTTGGGCCATTCCCGCCGTGGACTGTGTCGCCGCCGAGGCGGTGCCCGGCAGGATCATCCCCGCACTGGCAATAGAACCCGCCACCAAAAATGATCTGCGATTGCACTCGGCGTCCATTGCTTTTCCTCCAGTTGCGGATTGGGAAATGCTTGTAGACTTGGTCGAGGATTCGGTTCTACGAGAAAGACTTCAGTCACGATCTTCGAATTCGCACTATCACTCTGGTTGGGGCGGGGTGAGTTGCTGGGCAAGCTGTTCCTCCAGGATTCGCACCAATGCATCGACAGATGTCGCGTTTTCCTGATGAGCGATGAAAGTTGCCTCCACAACGTCAATCGAGATGCGATGTCCTCTTTTGGTCATCTGCACATAGGCGTCAATGATCCGTATGGGTGGATTGCCACGCAATCGCATTGCGACAATCTGGAGCAATTGTACGTGGGCTCCAGAGAGATAGGCCTTGATCCACGGATGCGCGGCGTAGAGCAGAAACTGCACGGAGAGCATGCTGAGTACGCCAAATACAAACCCCGGCCAGAACATAGACGGTTCAGACATCAGCAGGCCCCCCCTTAGGCTGAGAGTGAGTATGCGCTTTCCTCTTGGACTACTATTGATCTTTTGCCAAGAGCATTTCGAGTTTCTTTGATCAGGATAACAGGATTTGCAGGGTGGTTCTAAACTGTTGCTCATGAGATTGCTGACGGACTGCGCGTGCCAGGTCTTAATTGGCGGCGATCGCCGGAGGGCGCTGGCGGCCTCCCCTGCTCCGCCAGGGCAATCGCATCAAAACTGCGAACCTGCATGGAGGGGACCCAAGTGCCCCATCGGGCCTCAGAACTCACTTCCCAAGAGATGTCAGGCGAGTTTTCAAGCCACGGGCAATGCGTCGAAGCTTCCCGAGTGCCGCAGAATCTGGAGGACGACGTCGCATCCTGCCTTTATGGCCTGAAAGGCCTCGGTACTCACAGCCCACGGTTGGCCGTAGCGGCAGCGAAGGCCTACCCTGGGTATCGGGAAGCACATTCTTACTGCCCTGAAGGGGTTGCATAGGCGTCGCGTCGCCAATCCCAAACGCGCCGTTCGTCCGATTGAACCATTAGCTATGCACCCCTTTCAGGGGATACTTCTGGAGGGTGCTGACCCTGGGTAGTCCCGCCGTAACGGCGGGCCAACCCAGGGCTAGGAGTACATAGGCCCTTCAGGCCATTGCGGCGGCTCAACGCCGCCGATTCGCACCCCTTTTGCCCCGGCTCAACTCACTCTGAATCACCGTCAACTTGCGATAGATCCCAAAGAGAGGCGGTACCAGCCAGACTTTGTGGGGGTAACCGAACGGGCAGATTCAGTGCGATTGCCTCCCTTGCTCCGCTTGCTGCGCGCCGGTGTCTTCGCTAAGGTAATCGTATGGGAGCGAGGGGGAACTTCATATCATGAGGACGAGGATGCGATTTCTGCTGGCGCTTGGTTTCCTGTGGGGTCCCCTCGCACTCGGGGCGGAGTGGCCGGGAGAGACGTGGGCGGAATCCACCGATCTGACAGCGCTCAATCCGACGGGGTGGGCGTCCAATCTGAGCGGGGCTTTCTGGAATCCGGAGACGCGGCGGTTGTGGGTGTGCACCAACGGCCCGGCGAAGTTCTGGTCCCTGAGCGAAGATGGCGCGGGCAGTTTCGCGCTCGAGCGGGAGTATGCTGGCACGGGGGACCTGGAGGGCATCACGCAAATCGACGCGGCATCCGACAGGGTATTTGTGATCGACGAGAGCGCGCGGATCCTCCGTGCGTATCGAATCGACACGGGGGCGGCCGCGGGCTCGTGGACCTTGAGCGATATCCCGGACTGGGGCAACTCGGGGCCTGAGGGGATCGCCTTCGTGCCGGATGTGTGGCTTGGGCAAAGTGGTTTCGTGGACGGCAGTGGAGTGGCGTATCCGCAGAGCGTTCATGGTTCGGCCGGTTTCGGGGGAGTTCTGTTCGTCGCGATTCAGACGAATGGATGGGTCTACGCGTTCGACCTTAGGACGGATGGTACTCAGACGTTCGTCGGACGTTATCTCACGTCGCGCACGGAGAGTTGCGAACTGGCGTTCGATGCGTCCACGAGGCGCATGTACATCCTGCACAACACGGGTGGCAACTGGATCGAAGTGACCGACCTCACCTCGACGCTTGTTGGTGGCGATCGCAAGTTTACTACGATGTCCGAAATTCAAGTGCCCAGCGAATCCAACATCGAAGGGTTCGCATTGACCCCGGCCGCCACGGTCTCCGGCACGCCCGGCGACCGTTGGAGCTTCTTCACGGATGATAGCGCGGAGAGCGGCGCGCTGCGGTGGTTCCGGGAGCTTCCATCGAATATGACCAAGCACGCCGGCGACAATCAGACGTCAAGAGCCGGGGAGGCAGTATCGGTGCCACCTGCCGTTGTGGCGCGGGATGCCTATGGAAATCCGATTCCAGGTTTGGCGATTGTCTTTTCAATCGAATCCGGCGGCGGCAGTATCACCGGAGGCAACGCCACGTCAGACGCATCGGGCATAGCCGCTGTAGGTTCCTGGACCCTCGGCGACAGCGCGAGCGTCAACACGCTCAGCGCTGCGTGCGCGGGTTTGAGCGGAAGTCCGCAACAATTCACCGCAACGGTGCAACCTTCCATGCCCGCCAGCACGGGCGTAGGTTCCGCGGCCTTGGTGCTCCTTTGCCTTGTCGCGGGATTCGTGAGGGTGCAGGTTACCGCCACACTGGACAGGGTGCGACGTTTCCATTGAGCAGCCAAAACAAAGGCGCAGAGGAATCCTTTGACAGGATAACAGGATTGAAGAGGATGAAAGAGAGAGCTGAACGCAAATGTCCTCATAGGGTGAAGGATGTACGTTGCTCCATGAGAGGATTCGCTGCGTTGTTCTTTGTCGTTCCCCTTTCTGCATTTGCGCAAACGACGTTTGACTTGCACACCGCCAAGATCGTCATCGACCCGAAGGGTTACGCGCAATTGGTCCTTACGCCTGAGGGAACGCCTTGGCCGGTGGCGCAGGAGCCGATAGTCCAACTGCACACGGCCGAGGATCGGCTGCTACCGGAATCTGTCGTCGCTCAGAACGGTAAGCTCACGGTCGCATTTCCGAGCGGGTATCTATGCGAATTCACGGTCACCCCCTCCCCCGGCTTTCTGTTGTTTGAGCTGACGCAGCTACAGGCACCTCCAAACCTTCAGCGGATTGAGTTGTTCTCGCTGGCGCTGCCGGGCGATGCCGAAGTGATAGGCACTCTGAACGGCGGCCGGACTGCCGGGCGCGTGGTGACGCTGTCCGCGGCCGAGATCAACGTGCGCGCCTACACGCGAACGCATGGGCGACAGGATTCCGATCGCGCGGGGTGCACCCATGAACTCGCGCCGTCGAGTGACGCGAAGGAAGGCGGGACGTCCGCCCGCTTCACTGCTACGTGCAACGCGGAAGCGCCGGGCTGGAGCTACAGTGGGAGCCAATTGCCGCGGCCGATCGACCTTACCGGGTGCAAGGCGATCCGCGCGTGGATCCACGGCGACGGCAAGGGAGAGGCGCTGAAGATTCAGCTCGCCGACGGGCTTGGCGGTTTCCGGGACACGTATTTTCCGATTACATTCGAGGGATGGCAGCAGGTCACCATCGCGGATTCGCCTTATAACACGCTCAAGCCCGGGCACGTGGCCGGGGTGAGCCTCTACTACAACGGCCTGCCCGCGAACGAGACTGTGACGTGTCTCGTAGACGGTATCGAGGCCATCATCGTTCGCGACGGGCGCGAGGAGGCGATGCCGCTGGAGGGATTCGAGAATCCCGGTTCGGGTTACTGGGCCGGTGCGTCTCGCTCGCTGCATGTCGAGACTGTGGCCGAGCACGGGATCGAACCGGCGCGCTTCGGATTGCTTTGCTGTGCACCAGGCGCACTCGCGGACACCATGGAAAGATTCGAACTCGCGTCGGGTTTGCCGAGTCCGCATCCAGGAGGCGTGTGGAACAAGCGTTCGCCCTGGGTCGACCATTCGTATCTCTTCATCACGGGATTCAGCGAGGCGCAGTACGAACCCGTTCTCGCGATGGCGAAGCGCGGCGGTTTCGATATGATCCTGATCCTTCAGGACTCCTGGACCAGTTCCACGGGTAAGTACGAAGTCAACACCAAAGCATTTCCTGGTGGACTCGACGCGCTGGTGGCGACCGTGAACCGGTTCAAGCAGGAGGGATTCAAGGTAGGCCTGCATTTTCTTGGCGCATCAATCTATCCGAATGACCCATACCTGACGCCGGTCCCCGATCCGCGCCTCGTGAAGGACGCTTCCGCAGTGCTCGCCTCGGACATCGACGCGTCCGCGACGCTGATTCCGATCACGGCGGCGCCCGAAGGCTTTCCCGCCGAGGACGGCGGCTATTTGGGGTCGGGTACAGTCGTGCAGATTGGCGATGAACTCATCGCGTACGGCGAGCGCGCGATGGAGGCGCCGGTTGGATTTCGCGGTTGTCAACGCGGGGCGTTTGGCACGGCAGCCGCGCCGCATGCGCAGGGTGAACCCGTGCGCCATCTCATGCGGTCCTACGGCTATTTTCTCCACGATATGGACACGCCGCTGACTGAGGAGGTGTCCACAAACTTCGCGCGGATTGCCAATGCGTGCGACATCGATATGATCTACTTCGATGGATCGGAGCGCCTGCAAGGCGACCACTGGTACTACAACGCCAAGCTGCACAAGACCTTCTTCGACAAGTTGAATCGCAAAGACATCCTCGTGCAGGCAAGCAGCTTCAGTCACTACTCCTGGCATATTCTCGGGCGTACCGCTTCGGCGGACGGCCACGGCGACATCAAAGGGTATTTGGATGAGCGGGCCGGGGTATTTGACGCGTATGAGCGAGACTCGATGCCGCTCGACATCGGCTGGTACTACGGCTATGACCCGAACGCCGCGGTGGACATGTTTGAGTATGTCCTCGGGAAGACGATTGCCTACGACTCGTCGATGTCGTTTCAGGTCTCGTTTGATGCGGCTTCGAGGCATCCGTTCACCGGCGAGATTCTCGACTTGATCCGGCGGTACGAGGAACTGCGCCTATCGGGGCGCGTGCCTGAGGAGATGCGCGCACTGCTGCGTGTCGATCCGGCGCTTGTGGGACGCGCGCCGGGCGAGGAGCAGGCCGGGCTGCTTGACTATCGCCGCGAGTATCGTCTGCTCGATGATGGCGGAGGCCAAGTGTTCCAGCGCGTCATTTACACGCCGTGGCACGAGGTGTCGCCGGCGGATGAGCAGACTCTCGCATGGGCGATTCACGTGCCGGAGGGCGGTGCGAAGGTTGGCGTCCAGATTCATGTGCCCGTGGGACCGGCCGTGCTGCCGGGCGCCGCGTACAGCGCGCCGGACGCGATGACGCTTGAAACGTTTGACGACCTGGCGGTCTATGCGAGCAAATCGACGCTGGAGGGCGTGACGCAGGAGCTTGTTTCGAGCAAAGAGGATGCGCGGGAGGGCGGTCATTGCGCGGTCTACACCGCCGAAAGCGCGCGTGCAACGGACGACGGCTGGTCGTATATCGGCAGGGGATTCGATTCGCCTGTGGACATCTCCTGGCACCGGGGCATCGGATTCTGGTTGCGCGGCGACAGCAACGGCGGGCAGTTCAAGCTGCAACTCACGGATGGCTCAAAGGCGGCCGACTTCTATATCCCGAACAGTTTCACCGGCTGGCGATACCAGCAAATCGCGCGGCCGGAGACGGACGCGATTGACTACTCGCAGGTCCGGGCGCTGAACTTCTACTACAATGGATTGCCTGGGAAGCACAAGGTCACGTGCGCGATTGACGATGTGAAGGCGCTGCGCGCGCTTGACGAACACACGCTCACCGAACCCTACATCGAGATTGAGGGGAGGCGATTCGCGTGCGGGCGTAGCCTGGTGGAGGGCCAATACGCGTTTTTGTATCCAGGTGAGCTTTGGCGATTCTACGGGCCTCGGTGGGTGGAGCCAGAGAGCGGTGAGGAGGCGGCCGTGCTGGAACTAGCCGAGGGTGAGCACGGCGTGCGCATTGGTTGGACGGGGCCACTTGTTGCGCCGATTCGGGCGCGGATAGTGCTGCAGCCAGGGGAGCGACACGCGATTACCAGATAGGGCGAACACGGACGGGCACGGGGATGCAAGGACATGTCGATGGTTGATGGAAAGTGAAAAATGGCGCGCCCGAGACGATTCGAACGTCCGACACCTTGCTCCGGAGGCAAGTGCTCTATCCCCTGAGCTACGGGCGCGCTGAAACGGATAGCCGTTGACGGAGGGAGTGTACCACATGGGCGAGGGGGGATTCCACGTGCTTTCCTGGGTGGGTTCGGGCACAATGCAGTGTTTGCATGTGACTCGGTTTTTCGGATTGTCCACGGGAGTCGGTCATGAATCAGTGGTTGGTGGAAACGGTTCAGGAGGCGGGCCGGATCGCGTTGGAGTACCTGGAGCGCGGTTTCACGGTGGAACGGAAGCCGGATGGCTCGCCGGTGTCTTCGGCGGACCTCGCGGTGGACGTTTTCTTGCGAGACCGCTTTCACATGGAGTTTCCCGATGATTGTCTGCTGACGGAGGAGTCGCCGGACGATCCGGGGCGTCTCCAGCGCCGCCGGGTCTGGATCATGGATCCGATTGATGGGACGGCCAATTTCATTTCCGGGCGGCCTGATTTCGGCATCCTGGTGGCTTTGTGTGTTGATGGGAAGGCCATTGAATCTGTCGCGCATTTTCCGCTGCTTTCGCTGACGTTGTACGCGCGCCGTGGCGATGGGACGTATGTCAATGGGCGGCCGGTGGAGGTGTCGCGGGAGTGCACGGGCGAACCCAAGGTGGTGGCTGCGAAAGGCCGGTTCGAGCCGTTGCACACAGCGCCGCAACTTTTTCGGAACAATGCGATGGCGCTGTTTCAAGTGGCCACGGGGGAGATCGAGGGAAGCGTGATCGAATGCAGTCCGAGCGCGGGCGAGCACGATTACGCGTGGGCGAGCTGTGCGGTGGAGGCGGCCGGGGGCCAGTTGACCGATGCGGACGGAAACCCGTTGCGCTACAATAAACTTGAGCGCAAGATGCCGCGGGTGCTTGTAGGGAGCAACGGGGCTGTGCACGCGGCGCTGCTGGAGAGAGTGCAGGCGGTCGAGGGCTAACGGGTCAGGGACAGACACCGTGTTTCGCTTCGCAAAGCCTACGCGAAAGACGGCGTCAGTCCCATAGCGGAGTCTACGCGAAAGACGGCGTCAGTCCCATTCACGGAGCCTGCTTGAAAGTCGTTGTCAGTCCTCTTCGCAGAGGGAAGTGGATAATGGTCATTGTCGTTATCCCCACGTATAACGAGCGGGACAGCCTGGATCCGATCCTGGATGCGGTGTTAAAGGCGCTGCCCGAAGCGCATGTACTCGTGGTGGATGATTCGTCGCCGGACGGCACGGGGCAACTGGCGGATGCCTGGGCGGAGCGCTTGCCTGAGCGGGTCAGCGTGTTGCACCGGCCTGAGAAGCGAGGCTTGGGCGCGGCGTACGTGGCGGCGTACCAGCATGTGCTGGAGCGGTGGCCAGACGCGCAGTTCATCTTTCAGATGGATGCGGACTCTTCGCATGATCCCGCGCACATGCGTCCGATGCTGGAGGCCGCACAGGATGCCGGTCTCGTCATCGGCTCGCGCTACACCGCGGGCGGCCGCGTGGAGAACTGGCCTTTTCCGCGGTTGCTGTTGAGCCGTATGGGGACGTGGTATGCGCGACTGGCGACGGGGCTGCCGGTCGCGGATTGCACGGCGGGTTTCAAGTGCTATCGGTCCGAGGCGCTGCGTGCGGTTGATTTGTCCAGCATCCGGTCCAACGGTTATTGCTTCCAGATTGAGAGCACGTACCGCGTGTGGCGGGCGGGGTTCAAGGTCGTGGAGATCCCCATAATCTTCCGGGAGCGCGAGTGCGGCACGTCGAAGCTGGATCGATCGATTGCGTTTGAAGCCGTTCGCATCGTGACGTGGCTGGGCGTCCGCCGGTTACTGGGTAGAGAGCCGCGCCCGACGCAGGATGATCAAGCAGGCGGCGGCACTTCCCAGGAGGGCCAGGACCGATAGGGTCAATCCGAGGCGAAGACTCATTGGTTCGTAGATGAACTCCACGGCGCTCTCCCCCGCCGGCACGATGACTCCGCGAAACGCGTGGTACACGGGAAAAAGTTCCGCATCCTCGCCATTGAGCCGCGCCTTCCAGCCTGGATAGAAAGCATCCGCGAGGACCAGCACAGCGCTTTCCTTTGCGGACACCTTAACGGCGACACGGGTGGAGGTGTATTCCGCGATCGAGGCAGTGCCGGGCGGGTCGAGCTGGCTCGACGGCGCGGGGGTGGCCGTTGGCGCTTCGGCGAGTGCGACTCGGCGCGGCACGAAAGCGGGGTCGCGCATCCGCTTCCAGAGTGCTTTTGGATCAGACACGACCTCAAGCTTTCCCGCGAGGAAGGCGCGCGGGTAGACGTTGACGTTTCTGTATATTTCGATGCCGTCGAGGGTATCCGCCAGTTCCAGGGAGCCCGAGGCGAGCCGTTCCTCCAATGGGAAGACCGGCGGATACTTCGGATTGTTCAGATAGAACGCGAGCGAGCAAGCAGGCTCCATGGAGTCCCAGAACTTGGTGCCAAGTTCATTCTGAAAGCGGATGACGCGGGCGGGGTACAGGCCATCGTAGCCGAGCCATTCGGCAATGCCATAGTTGGCGAGTACTCCTCCCGCAAGGCCGCCTTCGGCGGCGCCGATGCGGCATGGCGCGGGTTGATCTGCGAAAAACCGGGTGAGTTGGGTTTCGGGATACACATCCTTTCGCTGCATCACGGGGATGAGGCCGCGGCACGCAAACAGGTGGTCGAGCCCGAGGCAGAGTGTGAGCAGAGCCCAGCACAGGCCAGGCTTGAAGCACCGCGTTGAGAGCGCCAGGGGCAGCAAGGCGCACAGAGCAGCGAGAATGGCGCAGCGCACCTGAAACAGAACATAGCCGGTCATCCCCGTGAGTTCCATGATGCCGCCGAACCACCAGAGGACAGCAGCGACCGCGGAGGCCGCGATGAGGCTTACGGCGAGCGTGGGCCACAGCAGCGAGAGGCGGCGAGGCCGGGAGAACCATTCCTGGAGGGCGATCGTGGCCGCGAGCGGGAGCGCGAACACGGCGAAGCACACATGGTACACGCGCCGGAGGGTGGAGAAGAGGGGCAATTGGTGGACGAAGGCGAGGGCCGGGAACTCGTAGGCGAGTAACAGTCCGATGAGCGAGACGGCGAGCAAACACGCGACTTGCCCGCGCCGCGGGTGGCCTTTCCGAAGCACACCTGTGGAAATGAGCAGGGCCAAGCCGAACCAAACGGCCATGCCGAGATACTGCGTCGAGAGGATATTGGAGTTGGTGTCCGTTCTGCTGTGGCACCAGAACGTTTCTTCCGCGAGGGTTCCAAAGAGGCGGGGTACCCAGAGCGAGGCGACACCGGAGGCGGGCATGAATTCGAGTTTGTACGACGCGACGCGATCTTCGACGGTGTAGCTGTGGGCAATGTACTCCGCCAGGGGCAGCCATTGGGCCATGCACACGGCGGATGCGAGCAGCGAGGCGGCGATGGCCACGCCGAGGCGCTTCACGCGAGCGCCGCGCGTGCCGCGTTCCGTGAACAGGCGCAGGAGAAAGTAGAGTCCCGCACTGGCGCACATGGTGAAGGCGGTTTCGGGATGGCCGGCGAGGTTCATCAGCGTGGCGCCGAGCGCGAGCGCGAAGAAGCCGCGGCGGTACGCACCTTGGAGCAGGAGTTCGAGTCCCAGGAATGCGACCGGAAGCCACGCGCTGACGTCAGTCAATGGCCAGAGCGACCAGATGAAGTTGTAGCTGCCGAGCATCCACGCGATGGAGAGGAAACGGGCGGCATGAAGGTTGAGCGAGAGCACGCGCGCGGCGACGAAGGCGGTCATGCCGCAGAGCCAGAGCTTGATGAGGACGAAGAGCGTGATGGCCAGGTCCGCGTCGCACCAGAGCGCCAGGAGATGATACGGATTGAACACCGCGCTTTGGGCGTTGGCCAGTAGCGGCACGCCGGCATATTCGAGGGGATTCCAGAGCGGCCACTCGCCGGAGGAGACGGCTTCGCGCGTCAGCAGAAAGTCGGGGCGGAACGCAATGACTGGATCGACGGCGAGGCGATTTTGGGGGAGCTTGAATCCTTCGGGTTCATGCACGTCCCAGGGGGGACTTTGAAAGAGGATATCGGCGGAGGAGATGAGTTCTCCCTTGAAGATGACCGTCGGAAACACAGCCGCCAAAACCAGTGCCAGCAGTGCGGCGTGGAGAGGCAACTCCCTTCGCAGGCGGGGCGGATGATGCGGCGCGCGCTCCCCGCGGACTTCCGGAGGGTCGAGGGATATGCCGCTCATGATGCCGCCTCCATGCAGGGTGTCAGCTTTGGTAGGCCAGAATGCCGTCCACTTCCTCAAGGACGCGGCGCAGCTCGAATGGCTTCAGGAGAAAGGCCCGTACCCCGAGGGCCAGGGCGTCCTCGCGGACTTGTGGCGAGGCGTTGCCCGTCATGAAGATCACGGGAGGCGGATCGGTCAATTGCTGGAGTTCGCGCAGGACGGAAAGTCCGTCGCGGTTCGGCATCAGCAGGTCAAGCAGGATGATGTCGGGCGGACGCTGCCGGATGAGCGTCCAGGCCTGGACGCCGTCGGACGCCAGGTCCACGGAGAATCCGCGCATGTGGAGCGTCTGCTTGAGAATCTCGCGCACGGCCACGTCATCATCCACGACGAGCACGCGGGCAGGGTCGGCGTTCGCGTGCAGTGTCGAGAAAGCATCCACGGCGCCGCCCGCTTCGTGCGGGGTGGCCGTGCTTTGGAGGGCGATGACGCAGGCTTCTTTTCCTCCGGGAAGATCCTCCATGGCGATGGAGCCACCGTGTTCGCGCATGATGACGCGGCAGGCGCCGAGTCCGAGAGCGGCCGGCTCGTTCAGCAGATGCGAGACGTTCAGATCGCGCCGCCCCGAATGGGCGGACCCCGTGGCGTCGTAGACGAACCTGATCCGTACCGTGGCACGGTCTGGAGCGGTATCGGTCTGGATGGTGAGGTGGCCGCCCACTTCGCCGATGCAGGCTTCCGCATGCGCGAGCACGTTCGAGAAGACGTGTTCCATCCGGCGCGGATCGAGCAGCACGCGCGGCAGACCTTCCGCGTACAATTCGTGCAGCACGATGCCGCGTTTTTCGAGGCGTTGTTTCATCGCGCCGATGAAGCGCTGCAGTCTGTAATTGATGAGAGCGGTCTCGAACTGGGGCCGGGGGTGCGGTGCCAGCGCGAGGAGATCGGACATGAAGCGGTTCAGGCGGCGGCTCTCCTTCACGATGCAGTCCAGGGCGCGATGGGTTGCGACGTCGCGCGTATGGATGAGGAGTTGCTGGGCCTGGCTCGAGATCAGGCCGATTGGGCCTTCCAGGGCCTTTACGATCGTACCCGCCACACGGCCCAGCGTGTCGTCGGGCGCGGGCGGCGGCTGAGGCGCCGCGGGCGTCTCGCGAGGCGATGCTTCCCGCTCCGGGGGTTGCGAGGGCGCGGGCCCTGGCGCGGATTCAATCAGCCGCTCCAAACGTATGGAGAGGTGGTCCATATGGGACCTTTGTGCAAGTATCGATGCGAATGCTTGAGCGATGGCGAGTGCGTCGGTGTGGTCGTGCGACCTCGCGCCAAATCCGCTCGCGCTGGTATCTACGATGATCTGGCCGTAGCTTCGCCCTCCGCACGCGAGGGGCAGTATCAGCAGGCCGTCGCGGGACTTGCCAGTGCCTCGCTCGTGGGGATACCAGGACGCCTCGATTTTGCCTATGGCGAGGTCGCGCACGATACGGGTAACGGGTGTCGCGTCTTCGGGTGTTTCGGCTTCGCCGTGCAGGTCCACACGCAGCGGCGCCAGGGGTGCTTCGAGGGTGCGCCAACTGCATCCGATAAGGCAGGCGCTTGCATCATCGATGGCCAGGCAGACACCTGGGGCCACGCGGAGAGCGGTCCGCACGGTTTCGGCGCAAGTGTTGACGAGGTCTTCCAGCGGTTCCCGGCCAGCAAAGGCGGATACGCTTTGGTGCACGGATTCCATTCGGCCGAGGCGCGAGGAGAGAACGGGGACGCGGTGCAGTTCCTTGTCGATGGCCGCGTAGAGCCGCTGAGTCCCCTGCGAAAGCCAATCGCTTTCTTCCGCGTCGGGCTGGGGTGGGGCGGCATGCCGGAAGACGCGGCTGAACTCAGCGCGCGCGTGGGCCAACGGTTCCTTGAGCAGACCGGCGTCGCATGCGAGGAAACCGGCACAGCTACCGAGCACATCGGGGTCCCATGCGGGAGCGCCGGAGGCGAGTGCTTCGCCGAGTCTCGAGGCCAGGGCCGTCAGCCGAATGAGGTCCAAGGGAAAGCTCGATGCAGGCAGCGTTTCGGCGGGAACATGATGTAACCAGACGGCATCCTGGATAGGCTCCGGAAGGCCAGCGCACTCGACGAACCACTTACCCAAGAGGGAGCGTTCGGGGTTGGGAGCCTCCCCTATCACCTCGGACGTCAGCTCGTTGAGGGGCCGTTCCTTGAGGGTCCAGCATACCAGGCGGCCCACATCGTGCAGGAGTCCGGCCAGATAGGCCTGCGTGGGTCCGACCCGTTTTGACAATTCTCCCAGACGCGCTGCGACAAGAGCCGTCGCGTAGGACTGCTTCCAGATAGTCTCCAGCGCGGCTTCGTCGTCCGGTGAGTGATCCGGAAGAGGGAGCGACCGCAGGAGCACGCCGTACGAATGACATGGATCCAAGGCTTTCAGAAGCGCGTCCACGCGGGCGCCGCTTAATTGCGCTAGATCGATTCCTTGCAGCAGACGAACCGCGGTCGCGGGATAAGACAGGAGCAGGGCCTTCAGGTCAGGTCCGTCTTCCGGGGGATCCGAGAGCGCGCGAAACGCCTGGATGAACAACCTTGTGGGGGTGGGCAACGCGCCCATCATGCGGACTGTGTGCTTTGTGTATGACGTGTTCATCTGCACCGGTTCGAGGGCGCACCCCTTGTGAGGTGGAGTCTACGATGCGAAGAACGGATTGTCAATGGATTCGGGACTCGGGTGCTGGCGAAGGCGGCGGAAAGAATCGGACGGATTGGGCCGATCGGTCTGAATGGCTGGCGAGGGCGGTAGGGTTTACGAGTTAGAGGAAGGGGACTTGTCGTGCAGACGCGAGATCGGATTGCGCGAAGCGAGGCGGATGATGCCGCCCAGCCCAGCGACAACGAAACCCAGGATGAAACAGAAGACTCCGCCCAGGTAGGTGCCGACTGCGACCTCCCCGACGCGGAGTGCCCTGCCGAAGAGTACGCAGCCCACCCCAATGCATACGATCAGCAACCCGGTGAGGAGGTAGTTCTGGCGCGATGGGGCCTGTGGGTCTATTTCGCTGAGATGGAGCATGCTGGCCAGATCTTCGCCTGGGCCGAGCAAGTGCGGACTGTGGTCCACGCGGTCAAGCAGCGCCATACGAAACCGGTAATCCAGCCACGCGCGAATGAGGGCGTAAAGAACGCCGTACAGAAGGGTAACGAGTACTAAGACGAGCGGTAGGAGTATCAGTGAGGATTCCATAGCGCTGGTGTTGGATCCTTGATGAGCGGGGTCCGGCGGGACGTCTTTCAGAGAGTACAAGAAAAGGAGGTTTTTCTTACGCTGGATCTGGCCCTGATGGCAAGACGCCCCGCCGGTTAAGTCTATTAAAGTTTACCTTACGTCGTCTATCATGGAAGATACTCTCGCTCTTCCTTCGCGCCGCCTCGTTCAGGCTCTCCCCGAACTTCTGCCACTTTGACCATGCGAGCAGGTGGCTGGTTTCAACGGGAATATGAGGTCGTTGCTCCTGAGCTTGCTGGGTGCACGCCAGGTCTTCCGCGCTGGGGCAATGCACGTAGGGCGTGGATTCTAGCCAAGGGATACCATGCGGTATCTTTGCGTGGCGACGCGACTTACCTGAAACCGATTTAGGGGGAGGGTGGTCCAACGATAGACATGAAGCCCTACGTTCGAAGCATACTGACCGCGATTACGGTATCGGGACTGGTCGTTTACTTTTCGATCCAGGTCGTAGCGCCATCGGTACCCCCCGTAGTGGGCCGGCCCGACGTGGAAGAGGTGCGCCAGTTTGCTCAGACGGCGCTGCCCAAACTGCGGTTGGAGAATGCGGATGGTTTGGTGCGCGTATCGACGCATCCGGGCACCGAAGTGCGCGGGCAGGCGGTTGTCAGGGCATTTCTCCGCGGCGACACGGAGGAGGCGGTATTGCGCGAGTATGTGAATGGTCTCGTTCAGGTATCGGAGTCTGAGGGTACGCTGGCCGTGGTGACGGAGCCTTCGGAGCGGCCAGACGGGTGCGAGCTGTTTGTGGTCTATGAAGTGAGCGTGCCCTCGGGTACCGATGTGGAGATTGAGAGCAATAACGGAAACGTGTGGGTGGAAGCCGGGTGCGGCCGCGTGCAGGTTAAAGGCAGAAACACGGATATACAAGTGCGACGGCCCCAGAAGGCGGTGGTCGCGGAGAGCGTGAACGGACGCATCACGGTGTACGATGCGCCGGACGGCGGCAGCCTGAAGACGGTGAACGGCAGTGTGTACGCGGACGTGAAGGGCGGGCATCTGGAAGCGACGACCGCGAATGGTAATGTGGTGGCGCGCGTGTTGGGCCCCGCGGTGGCGGGGGCAGCGTTGACGAGTCAGAACGGCGGGGTTACGCTGGAGATGGACGAGGGATGCTCCGCGACGATCCTGGCACGCACGGCGCGAGGAAGCGTGGAAACGGAATTGCCGGTGGATGTTGCGCGGGGCGCGCGGCACCGGGGATATTTGCAGGGCACCGTTGGTACCGGTGGGAATGCGGCGACGATCACGATGGATACCCTGAACGGGGACATCTCGATTGCGAGGAGCAGTTCATGACGGCGCCGAACGCGGCCGTATGGCCCAACATGGGAAAGGTCAGGATGGTCGACGACTCCGATCTGGCCCTGGTCAACCGGACCAAAGCG
>JADLGB010000055.1 GCA_020849535.1 Candidatus Hydrogenedentota bacterium | reverse complement strand
GACATGCGCTACTCTGAATGGGAGACGAACAATGGCTGCCTCCGACAACATCCTGCTCGACCGCTGGTACAAAGACCGCGACGCGGAAGCGTTCAAACTGATCGCGCAGCGCCACGCGGGAATGGTGTTTGCCACGTGCCGCCGCATGCTCCGCAACTACGCCGACGCGGAAGAGGTTGCCCAGGAATGTTTTGAAGTCCTCTGCATGACACGGCGCCGGCCGGACCGCAACCTTGCCAGTTGGTTGCACAGAGTTGCCACCAATCGTTGCATCAATCGCATTCGTTCGACGAAGCGTCTCACAAACCGAGAGTCAACATATGCGTCGTCCAAACCAGAAGGTGTGGAAATCACTTGGGACGACCTATACCACCTTGTGGACGAAGTTATTGCTGAGTTGCCGCAGGACCTGCGCGAACCTGTCGTACGCCACTTCTTTGAGGACGAGACGCACGAAGACATCGCGCAGTCTTTGGGGGTTACACGCTCGGCCGTATCGCATCGCATTCACCGCGCCATCGATCGCATGCGCGCGGGTCTTCAGCGAAAGGGAGTGGGGATTGCCGGGGTTGCGCTGAGCGCCATGCTCGCAGCGCACGCAAAGGCCGAGGCGGTGCCGCAGACGCTCGCCATCAACATGGCCAAGCTGGCCCTGGCGGGTCCGGCACCAGTGTTGCCCGGCGCGAGCGCGTTTGTCCTCGCCGCAAAGATAGCCGGCGTTGCTGCCTCCATCGCAGTAGCCGGATTCATCGCGTGGCAGGCGATCATGCCTGAGTCCCCACAACATCCCGAGCGAAGTGACGCGGCTGTGACTGCGACAGCCGTGGAGGAAGCCGTGACACCTTCGGGCGGTGAGCCCGTGAAACAGCAAACATCGGCACTTCTCGCAGCCGAGTCCAAGGAAGATTTGAACGTCACGGTAAACCCCGATTCCGCGTACGTTACGGGGCGGGTCTACATCGCGGAGACCGGCGCCCCCGTGCCTAGAGTCCGCATCCGGGCGGAGCCTAAGACTGGAAACCCGGAACTCGAAGCAAGCGCCACCACCGATGCTGACGGTGTTTACCGTCTTGAGATAACCGTTCCCGGCGAGTATTCCATCATTCGCTCGAATTCAGAATCTCCATTGCCGATGGCGATGGATGAGCCACCCACGGCCCGCGTCGCGCGTGGACAGATCCTGGAGGGTGTCGACTTCCCGGTCGTGATGGGCATACGCGTGTCGGGGATCTGCGTCGACGAACAGGGCAATCCGATCTCCGGTGCGGATGTGGAAGGACGCGATAGGGAAGACATCCGATCTCTCGACGCTTTCATCACCAGGGAAGACGGCCGCTTCACGCTCGCCGGATTCCCCAGGACCCCGCGGTTTACGCTCGACGCGGAACTCAGGGGGCGCCTCGTGAGCGACCTGTACGGGCCTCTCGAACTGACAGAAGAGGGGCTATCCAATGTGCGCCTGGTTCTGCATCCCGCGGCGGCAATCTCCGGAACCGTCGTGGACGCCAGTGGCAAGCCATTGAATGGAATCCGCGTTCAGACGGGCCTTGAGGAGGATGGCATCCAGCGTTTACTCGGCAGCACAAGCATGGAAACGGGGCCGGACGGCACCTTCAAACTCGAAGGTCTGGCGGCGGGCAAGCGGCGCATCTTCCTGGGTGTGCCAGAGACTCCCGCGCTCAAGTCGCCTGCCACGGGACCAGAGTATGTCGATGTAGAACCTGGCGAGCATGTCGAGGGACTACGGCTCGTTCTTGAAGAAGCCGGCATTGGTCTAACCATTGCCGGCCGCGTGGTCACGGTAGAGGGTGAACCCATCGAAGGTGCTAGAGTGCGCGCGCACGGAAGTAACGTTTTTCAATTCGCCGATAGCGATGCAATGGGCACCTTCGTAATTGCGCGCCTTCCCGATACCAGCGTCACGCTGATTGCCGAGCATGACAAGTACGCGAGGACGCTCCTGGAGGATGTGGCGGCCGGATCTGACGGCGTCGAGATCGTCATGGAGGATCGGGGGGTGCTCGAAGGGCAGGTCGTCAACGCGGCGACGGGGAAACCCGTCACGAACTTCGGAATCGTCCACCTCGATGAGGCAACGCGTAATCGGGTGGGAGAACGAACGCGCCTCCGGCCCCAAGTAGATCCCGAAGGGCGGTTCCGTATCGAGGACGTTGCTCCGGGTCCGGTGCTGCTCGTCGTCAAGGCTGAAGGCTATGCAGAGTCTGAGCTTTCTGTTGATGACATCGCGCCCGGAGACACAATCAGCAATCTTCGCGTGGCATTGAGCGGCGGCGCGACCCTCTCCGGGGTGGTCCGGGATGAATCCGGCGCGCCGGTGTCCAATGCGGACATCATTCCCGGAGGTGTTCCAAACGCAATGGAGCCACGGCTTGCGGCGGCTACGCACACGGACGCCGATGGCGCGTTCACACTGCTCAATCAGCCGATCACACTGATGACGATCAGTGTGCACCACGAGTCTTTTGCCCTCGCCAATGTCCCCGTCACTCTGGTTGGCGACCGCGAAAACACGGTGCAGGTCACGCTTTCCAAAGGGTGCATCCTTTCGGGCACAGTCTATTCTGAGGGCGAGGCAGTGGCGGAAGCAGATGTCCGGCTATTCGCTGGCCAAGCTCCGGATATTCAGCGTTTCACGACGAAGTCCGATGGAAAAGGTGTCTACCATTTCGATCGCATTCCAACCGGGGCTGCCCACGTCCTCCTGGTGACGCCGCTCATTTTGGATGATGGCACGCGCATTTCGCGTTGGCTGAGCCAGAACGTCACTCTGGCAGGGAAGGAATCCACTGTGCTCGACTTCGAGGTGCCACCTGTATCCGCCACTGTCGAAGGACGCGTAAGCTTCCAGGGCACACCCGCTCCCTCAGCTAATCTGGTGCTTGTTATCACCACGCCATTCGGCACAGAGCAAAGGAACTCAGAAGTGGACTCCAGCGGCGCCTTCCGTTTTGAAGCCATTCCTGCAGGCCATGCGGTGGTGTCAGCGAGCGTCAGGGATCAAGGACTGTCCGCTGCGAGCGAGATCGGCATCGCCGAGGGCCAAAGTGTTCGAGTCGAGCTGGAGCTGCAGCCGCAGGAAGAGTGAGGCGCCCGAATTTCTTATGCATGAACGGAGCAGGGACACCGTGTTTCGCTACCGAGATCGGAATCTCGGCGCACAGAGCCTGCGCGAAAGACGGTGTCAGTCCCATTCAACGTCTTGAAGGCCGATCGGTTACGCGAGGCTGCCGAACCAGCCCCGGCGCACCATCCATTTCGCGAGTTCCAGTACCGGCGTGATGGTCGATGCGAGAACAAGAATGATGCCCCAGTCCTGCAGCGTCAGACTGAACGTGCCGAAAGGCGCGTGCAAGAGAGGCACATAGACGACCAGCATCAACAAGAGCATTTCCCAGAGGATGGCAAGGTTGAGCCACTTGTTGGCCAGGGGACGCACAAACGCGGATTGGCGGTCCGAACGGAAGTTGTACGCCTTAAAGAACTCGATCAGGACCAGCGACACGAAAGTCATGGTCATGGCCTCCGCGTCGCTTCGGCCGGAATGGCGCGCCCAAGTGAAGAGACTCAGATTGATCATTGTGGACCAGATACCGCCCACCAACATCAGGGTGACGACCGGGCGCGTGAAGATGCCCGTGCGCGGGTTTCGTGGCTTGCGCCGCATCAGATCGGGTTCAGGAGGATCGACGGCCAAGGCAAGAGCCGGAAGTCCGTCCGTGGCCAGATTGACATACAAGATCTGGACCGCGCTCAGAGGAAGGGGCATGCCCAGGAGCGAAGTGCCGGCCATCAGGCCGATCTCGCCGATATTGGCCGAGAGCAGATACATGAGGTACTTCTTGATATTGCCGAAGATTCCCCGGCCTTCTTCGACCGCCGCGACAATGGAGGCGAAGTTATCGTCGGTGAGTGTCATGGCGGCGGCTTCTTTTGTCACGTCCGTGCCGGTAATGCCCATCGCGATGCCGATGTCCGCTTTCTTCAATGCGGGCGCGTCGTTGACGCCGTCGCCGGTCATGGCGACGATATGGCCCAGCTTCTGGAACGCGGTGACGGTACTCAGCTTGTGCTCGGGGGACACGCGGGCGAGCACATCAATGTGTTCCACCTCGCGTTCGAACACTTCCGGACTCATGGCATCGACTTCCGCGCCGGTCACCACGCGCCCGGCCTTGAGCAGACCCAGTTCCCGCGCCACCGCCTCCGCGGTGAGGGGGTGATCGCCGGTGATCATCACAGGTCGGATGCCGGCTGCTTCGCACTTGTGAATAGCCGCCTTTGCCTCGGGACGCGGCGGATCGATCATGCCCACGAGCCCGAGAAACGTCATGTCGTGCTCCGCGTTCTCCAGGGCGGCATTCTCTTTCGATGCCACGGCGAGGATGCGCAGGGCTTCGCTGGCCAGCTTTCGCGCTGTCTCGACAATCGTCGCGCGAGTGGCCTCGTCGAGCAGCGGTTCGCCATCTTCTGTGCGCACGCGGGTGCATGCCGCGAGGATGATCTCCGGCGCGCCTTTGGAGAAGGCGACGAGTCCATTCGGCCCGGAATGCAATGTGGTCATGCGTTTGGATTCCGACGTAAACGGAATCTCGTTCACGCGCGGCATCTCGGCTTCCAGGTCAATCTTCTTCAAGCCGGCCTTTGCCGCGGCCGCAACGAGCGCGCCTTCGGTGGGGTCGCCTTTGAGGTGCCAACGTCCTTCCGCTTCCTGGTGCACGATATGCGCATCAGACGCCAGCGCCCCCGCTCGCAGCAGCAGTTCGACCGCCCCGCTCGGGTCGACAACGTCTTGGCCACGCATGAACTGTCCGTGCGGCTCGTATCCAGCCCCGGTGACGTCCAGCAATTGACCGGCCGCGTATACCTTGCGGACGGTCATTTCGTCTTTGGTCAAGGTGCCTGTCTTGTCGGAACAAATGATCGAGGTGCTGCCCAGTGTTTCCACGGCCGCGAGACGGCGCATCAAGGCGTGGCGTTTCACCATCTTTTGCACGCCGATGGCGAGAGAAATCGTGACTACCGCGGGCAGGGCTTCCGGTACCACGGCCACGGCAAGGGCAATGCCGAAGATCAGCATCTCCATGAACGGCTGGCCCCGCAGCAAACCGACAGCCACAATCAGCGCCACGACAACAAAGGCCATCTTGGCCAAGGAGTGGCCGACCTTGTCCAGGTTCTCCTGCAGCGGGGTCCGGCCCGTTTCGATCGACTGCATCATCTGCGCGATCTTGCCGAACTCCGTCGCCATCCCCGTGGCGACGACCACGGCGCGGCCCCGGCCGTACGTGGCGGCAGTGCCGGCATAGACCATGTTACGGCGATCACCCAGGGCCATTTCGCCGGAGGCTAGCGCATCCGCATGTTTCTCCACGGGTACCGACTCGCCGGTAAGCGCGGCCTCTTCGACCTGGAGGTTGATCGACTCCGTGACGCGGGCGTCCGCGGGGATGCGGTCGCCCGCGCGAAGCAGCACGATATCGCCTGGTACGAGGTCCCGCGACGGGACTTCCATCTCCTCGCCATTGCGGAGCACGGTGGCCATGGGCGCGGCCATCTTCTGCAAGGCTTCGATGGCGCGATCGGCGCGGTACTCCTGCACGAATCCCAGGATCACCGCGAACATCACGATGACGCCAATCGCGATGGCCTCGACGCCGTGCCCCATGCAGGCGGACAAGGCCACGGCGACCAGCAGGATGATGATCAACACGTTCTTGATCTGGTCAAGGAGAATGGACCATGCGGAAGTGCGGTGGGCCGCTATCAACTCGTTGGGTCCGTATGAGGCGAGGCGGCGTGCCGCCTCGGCGTCGGACAGCCCGCCCGGGGCCGCATTCAGCTGAGCGTAAACAGTTTCGCACGAGAGTGCGTGCCAAGGGTGTTGACTGTTGTTTGCCGCCTGCTGCATGTAGAACTACCTTGTTGCTGGACGCTGCCGGAGCGCAAGTCTCCTCGAGAACGTTCGTCGTGTATCCGGTACACACAGAGAAATGCGCGTGGACCCGGCGAACACCCTCAGGCTCAATCAGAGCTTCGAGTAAAGAAGGATGCCGGGTCCATCCGTGAACGTCGCGGGGATACGCCCCCACACGCGGAAGACCACTCGCGTTCCCCATGGTTCCATGACGTGTGGTTTTTCGCGTGCCGCCGGGGCCTACTGATTGGGAGGACCGCCGGCCCGGTTCACGGTGCCGGTGACGGAACGTCCCAGATCGGGCTTGTCGGTGATGATCCCATCCACGCCCCATTCCACGAAGCGCTTCATTTCTTCCAAATCATTGACGGTCCACACCGCGACGGACTTCT
>JADLGB010000054.1 GCA_020849535.1 Candidatus Hydrogenedentota bacterium | reverse complement strand
CGTGAACGGATGCAGCGCAACGGAATTTCCATCGGCGTGGCGGCCATGGCAGCGATGCTGTCGCAGCAGGCCTCGGCGTGGCCAGCAGTGCCTGCCAACGTGTCGGCGTGGCTTGGGAAGCTGGCCCTGAGCGGTGGCAGCACCGGGCGTGTAGCCGCTTCGGCGTGGTTTGGCGCCAAGTCACTGGCGGCCATTGCCGTGGCGCTTTTTGTGGCCGGCGTCGTCGTGGTGCAAGGGACCGTCTCGCGGACGGAACCCATTGCCAAAGCAGAGGTCACCACACCGCCGGCCGCTGCTGCCGCCAGTGTACCCGTATTGGCCGAACCGGCACCGGCGGCAACGTCCGAACCCGCGCCGGCGAGTTCGACGGCCACGGCCGCTTTGCCGGCGGCCGTAAGAGCGAAGGCGCCGGAACCTTCGACGTGGCGTGAGGTCGTGGACGCGTACAAGGCGCATCAGGATCGCATTCGCCGAATCAGCTTTGACTATACGAACACCACGAAAGGGACTTACTTCTATCAGAGCTTTTCGCCACAGCCCGGTACCCACAACTATTCCGAGCGCGGCTCCTTGGCTACAGACGGCGAACGTTGCGCCACGAAATACTACCGCTGGGGCCGCCATTTTGCCGAAAACGTGCCCGCGAATGAGCCCCTCTACTCCGTCTATGCCTATGACAGCGACACCTTGGTGCAGTTTAACGGCAGGGGCGGCGAGTTCGACGGTGGGCCGGGATTGCTCTGGATTATCCCCAATGCCATAGACTCTGCGTTGCAACAAAGCGCGTTCAGCGATGGCCGTGTTTTCCTCCTCCATACGGCGTACCCCGGCGCCGAAATGCTGGGATTCCCGGTGACGATGTGCGGCCTGCGCATGGAGGAGATCCTCTATGGCGCTCATCAGATTTCGCTGCGGCCTGCGAAGGAACCCGTCGGGGGCATGGAATGCTACGTCATCGACGCGGACACCGATTACGGCGTATTCGCCGTATGGTTTAGTCCGGAGCGGGATTATAATGCCGCCAAGTCCGTTATCGTGCTTGGCCCCGGCGATATCTACGAGAGATCCCCACTCCTGCCGGGGACTTCCGCGTACTTCGAGTACTCAGCGGACAAGTTCACCCAGGTGAATGGCTGCTGGGTGCCGATGGAATCAACGTCCCGCGATATTGCGAAACTGCTGAATCACAACGGCTTTGACACCACGAGCCGCCACAAGCGCAGCAACATCAAGCTGCCGACGATGGGTGAGGACAGCAACGCCTACGCCGTCAATGGCGACGACATTCCCAACGGCGCCCGCCTCATGCCCAATATCGGCGAATCGCGAGCGGCTGGGGATCCGGAGTGGATTTGGCAGGACGGGGAATTCATCCTCGTGGCCGATACACCCGGCGCAAAGCCGATTCGACGGTCGGACGCCGCCGGATTTGGAGGCGGTATCCTCGCTGGCGCGCAATAGCGCGCGCTGGACGTTGGCGTTTTGGCAAGTAGCCCCCGGCACAGCCGGGGGCTTTGTTTTGTGTGCCACGCTGAAGGCGTGGCTGTGCGGGGCGCGAGCGTGCATCAGCAAGCTCAGCCACCTTGCCGGTGTTCATCAGAAAGCCAGGGACATGAAGTCCAGGGACTGCGATTTACCCGATCGTACCGCTCGATGCGGCGTAGGATGGATTCAAGAAATAAGGGGCTGCCATCTTAGTCATGAACGGTCCCTCGTTGTGTAACAGAGCGGGCAACCGGCGGGCGGGAGTCGTACGAGATTGGTTGTCTGTCTCTTAATTCCCCGTCCCAGGGTTTTCCCGAATTGCCTGCGCAGACCAACCACGGGGACGGGGGCGACACGGGGCCGGACATAAAGCGGCTCACCGGCGTTCAGTCATTCTCCATGCACTTTCGTGGATAGCGGGACTGAGAGGAGGCTGAATTCCAGGTTTCTCGACCCTCGCGTCCCGGTGATTCCAAGCATCAAGTATTGAGTCCCCGAGATTTCCTGGAAGCAAGGGAGTCGATGGATGTAGTGGGAGGGTATGCGAGACGATGCCAGGGAATAGGGAGATGGTCTCCATTGTCTGATAGTACCAGTGCGGTAGACGCCTCAACGCATGCGGAATGCGCAGGGCTCAAAATGCGAAATCTTGGGAAGCGCCGTATTCCCCAAGGGGCAAGTGATGCGCCGTTCGTCCCGCTTGGACCCGGCGCCAGTAGTTACAGGGCAACATAGGTTCGAAGGAACTGAGGAAATCGAAAAGCAGGAGGAGTGTGGTATGCGGGAGAGAGTTGTGCCATACCTGGGAACTCGCCGTGGGCGTTTGGCGGCCTTGCGTGGGATTGCCGCAATTGCCGTGATGCTGGGGTGCGCGCACAGCGCGGCGGCCAAGCCCGGAATCACGGGGCCGTTCCGGTACATGCAAAACCAGATCAACGCGCTGAAGCAGACCGTGGAGCAGCAAGCCGGGGAACTGGATGCGACTAAGCAAGACCTGACCGAGGCTCAGTCCGAAATCGATTCGCTGCAGGATGACCTTTCGGACGCCAAGAGCGAGATCGACGCACTGAAGCAGACGGTGCAACAGCAGTCGACGGACATGACGGCGTTACAACAGGCGTTGACCCAGGCGCAATCCGATATCGGCACGCTGCAAGATAGCCTGACCACCGCGCTGGGACAGATCGGCTCCCTGAATACCCTGGTTCAGAACCAGCAGCAGGACATTGAAGATGTTGAGGCCAAGAATGTGGCGCAGGACAGTGCGATCACGGCCGTGGACAACAAGATCACCAAAGAGGTTCGCGCCTTCGTCTACTCAAACCGGGGGCTTGGCGGGGACTTCGTTGTTATCAATCCAGCCCCACTCGACAATCCAAACAGCAGCGTCGTCCTGGAGAGCACCGGAGTGTTTCTTGTCACGTTGAAAGGCCCGGCAGGCTCGTTCCCGAACGCGGCGGACGCGGTGGCGGTCGCCACTCCTGAAAACGATGCGGGCGCCGCTGGATCAGCAGGTGCAGCCCGGTCGGCCACGGTCGCATTGGTGACTCAGGCGAGCGACACCATGCAATACCGCGTTCGCATTCACGATGCAAATGGTAACCCGGTGACGAGTGCCTTCAATCTCGTGCTCCTGACACCGCAATAACGCGACCTCAAAGTAGGCACACGCGCCCGTGTGGATGCATTCGAATTATGCGCCCGGAACCGGCCAGCCCCGGTCCGGGCGTATTTCCTTCCGAATTTGAATCGTTCCGCTGCGCTCGGCTCTACTGGGGCGGGTTCAATCGGAATAAATGCTAATGAGTGGAGACATGTTCATTCCACTCATTCGATGCTAGCTTCCATGCACTGAAGTTGGCGCCTTTTCCCAGGCACTCCCGATCCTGCACAGGCGAGACGCTCGTGCTTCTTAGGCGCGTCTTGCACGTGCATGTGCGAGCCGTCAACGCAGGTCGAAGTTGAGGGTCACCGTTTCTCCATCGCCAATTGTCAATACTTCGGAAACTTCGCGTACTACGGCAGACGGTCCGATGTAGCGTTTGGCAATGACGGTGTACGTGCCTGCTTCCAGGCAATCGACGCGATAGTCGCCATTCGCACCCAGATTTGATCCGCCCCGCTGCCGTGTAATGGATTGCTCGGGATCGTCCGGCAACGGTTGAGACCCTTCAAACAAGGAGATGCGTATCTTGCCTTCGTGGGACATCCCTGCCACGTGTCCGGTTATCACGGACGCCCCGCTGAAGGTGACCGTGAGTGGAACGGTTTCACCAGGAACGACCGTTGCCCGGAAAGGTCGGCTGTAGTCCGGGGTCGGACCCGCAACGGAGTCATCGTCTTTGGGGGCGAGCGCAACCCGGCCTTCCACAACACCTGCCGGCATGTCGTTCAGCGTGAATCGCCGCTCTTCCAGGATCAGAATCCGCTCTTCGATTCCGTCAGGCGCCGGAATACTGCACCAAACCTGTGCGTAGAATTCGAATTCGCCTGGCGGCACGATTTCGCCTTCGACGATGCCAGTATTGGTGGCGAAATCGAAGTCCACCTGCATCGTTTGGCCGGGTTCCAACATGACCCACTTGTTCATACGCCGCCCAAAATAGCCGGGCATTCCTGCTGCAGGTAAGGCCGCCGTAATCTCAACGCCATCGACGGGTAAGTGAGACAATCGGAACGTACCGTCCCGATTCGTTTCGCTGTGTGCATAGAAAGCCATGACGCTCGCACCATCCTGCGGCACGCCACCCACGCTAACTGTGCCTTCGACGTCCCCCGGCCGCTTCAGCACCAGACGAACGGGAGAACTCCCCGCGGGTTGCGGAACGATCGTTTCGATACTGCCGGGCGCATAGTCGCTATGCGCGCAGGAAATCCTTAGCTGCCCGGGAAGCAAATCGGTCAGCGTAAACGCGCCCCCGTCGTCGGTGACCACCCGTGCACCGTGCGTCCCCGCGTTTCCCCCGCCAGGCCATGGCAAACTCCCGACAAACACACCCGCGCCGCCGATAGGATTGCCGCTTTCAGCAACAACGAGTCCATTGAGAGTGCCTCCACGATGGAGTTCCAGCGTGATCCCCTCCACGTGCTCGCCCGAAGTCAGGTGGACCACCTCGAACGCGGGCATGTAGCCGTCCGCCTTGATGGCGATGGTCGCTTCATCAAGTCCGACGTTCTTCATGGTGAATTGCCCGTCCTTATTCTTGATCGTACGCATGCTGCGTTCACTCTCGCTGTCCAGCGACGAAGCCGTACCCCCGAACTGCATGATCCCAAAGACCGGGATAGGCTCTCCCGTATCCGCATCGACAACTTGCCCGGTCACCGAGCCTTTACGGCGCAGCACGATATCCACGCCCTCAGTGCCGCTTGCGATGAGCCGCTCGTCGTGGAGGAGTCCGTCGATATCTTCATAGCCGTCGAACGACGCCCCCACAGGAAACGTGCCCGGCGGCAGTTGCGTGAACCGATAGAATCCGTTCTCGTCGGTGTACGTATGGCGAGGCCGCAATCCATTCGCCACTCCCACGAACGCGCCCGCCATGGGTTCTCCCTTTTCGTTCGTGACACGCCCGGCGATGACGAGCCCTTCGCCGTCGTACGGAACACGTATACCGGTGCGATGTTCGCCCTCCTGCAATTCGACCTCCAGTGCCTCTACGCCGCGGCTGTAGTCCTCCTCTTTTATGACCGCCAGATGGTGTCTGCCCGGCAGCAATCCTTCCAGTCGAAACACTCCGGATGCATTCGTTTGGCTCGTCTTGGCCCACAGCATGGGTTCGCGGTCTTGATTGACCGCGGTCACCGGCATACCGGGCACGCCCGAGCCCTGTGGATTCACGACCACCCCTTCTATCGTGGCTTCCCGGTAGAGCGTATGATCCACTTCCGACGCTCCCTCCTCCGTTATGGATCGAATCGTCGGCTCGAACTGGACGTACCCCTCCTTCTCCGCGCGAACGGAAAACCGCTCCCAGGGCATGATTGCGCGCAGCGTGTACGCGCCGTCGTCGCCTGAAACCGTTTCCAGATCCGGGAGCGAGGGCTCGTGACGGCCGTAGCGGCCACGAACGGTTGCACCGGCAATGGGCGTGCCGTCCGTGTGGAGGATACGTCCCGAAACGAGGATGCCGCCCGGACTGACGGGAGACTTCGAGGACGTCGCGGAAACGTCCTCTCCGGTGTCCGTCGAGGCAATGGCCGAGGTATCCACGACTTGCGACATGGTGCTGCCCTGCGTCTGCTCCTCGACAACCTTGTTGTCTTCACGCGCGCTCGGAGACTGATTCACCACAACAAGGATCGCGATGCCAATGCAGAGCGCCGCGCCAACTGCCATGGCCTTGCCTGCGGAGACACTGACGGCCAGCGGCGAGCCAATACCTGACGTAGCTGCGGCGGCAGTCGCCGCATTCCACGTCGCTCCGGCTGCCAGCGCCGCGCCGAGTATGCGTTGCGCGTGGCGTTCGCGGTCCGCCGGCGCCGCGGTCTCCTCGCGAAACGCGTGTACCACCCGCTCTCCCAATGCCTCGCGCGCCCGCTGCAAGCGCTTACGTACCGCCGCGTCGGACATACTCAGTATCGCCGCGATCTCCTGGCTGGATTTGTCCGCGTAGTACTTGAGCAACAGCACCTCGCGATCCTTCGGCGTGAGCGCGTCGATTTGTTCGCGTACCGCACGGCGGGCTTCCCAGGCGATCAGGTCAGGTTCAATCGACTCTTCATCGGGCAAGGACGCAGCCAACGCTGCATCTTGCTGTCGTCGCCGCTGCACGCCGTGGGCGACGTTTCGGGCAATGGTCCCGAGCCACGCGCCGAACTTCTTCCGCTCGCGCAACTGGTCCAGCCGCTGGAAGGCCAGAACGAAGCTCTCCTGCGCAATATCGTCCACATCCGCGGGATTGGGGATTCGCGCGCGGGCTATGGCCTGCACGACCGGCAGGTAACGCTCGACGAGTGCCCCAAACTGATCGTGCTGTCCCGCCAGCACCCGGGCTACGATGGATTCGTCGCGTTCTGAAGGGCCCCACGGCATGGTTCACTACCTCCGCTGCTTTCTACAGTATAGATGTGAGGCGTGGTGAAGATGTGACGAGAAAGGGAGGTGGTTTGTTCATTTTGCGCGGCCCCGGGCGCATTTCCTTCCGAATCGAATCACTGCATTGCGCTCGGCTCTACTGGGACGGGTTCGATCGGAAATTGACACCGGCAATGGCAGAAGAGATCGATTAGAGAATTCAGGGACAGAAAGACTCATCCAAAGAACGGTAGTCAAGCCTGGGAACGCCACGCACAGCGTGGCAAGCCATGGAGATAGCACCGGTTTGCTAGTCGAGCGGCACTCCTCCAAATGGTGATGGCACCGTTCCTTTCAATGCGTTGCGCTAGTGCAACCTCACAACACGGAGCGAACTCCACTACCGTTTCTGAGTCTACCCGATTCTTGTCGGTTCTTGAGCGACCGAGACAGTGAGATCGATCGTGAGGTCCAGTTGCTTTGCAGAATTGAAACAGATGTGCTCGTCTCGCCCATCTACGCGCGATACCCCCTGCGGACCCTAACCGGCCACGGCGACGGTGGGTGTTGTCGGTGCGTCGGTCGATTTGCCGTCGGGTAGTACCTCCACTTTGAAGGATTCAACCGTGACCGTGCTGCCCCACGCCGGGCCGATTCCGAGAGTCCCTTCACAGTCCGAATAGTCCACTTCTCCGGCGAAACGCTCCTCGCCATCCACCAGGACGCGCATACTATCGGCGCGAATCTCCCACTCAATATCATGCCATTCGTTCGGCGAGATGGCGCCGTTGCACTTCACGCCTTCTGTCGCGGCCCAGAGACCCGCTACCAGCCTCCGCTCTTTCGGGTGGGAGATGCGCAGTTCGTCATGCCGCCCTTCCGCCTCCCAGTTGAAGATCATCTGTCCGGGATAGCCGCAGTAGTAGAGCCGCAGATTCAAAGAATCCGTCATCGCTCTCGTCTTCACGCGAAACGGCGGACGGAATTGGTCTTTCGTTTCGATGTAGAACTGGTCTCCGAACGGGGCGGTGAGGACCACATGGCCATCCCGCTGCTCAACCTTGCATCCCCTTACGGAGACCATCGAACCGAGGTACGTGGCCTTTGGATCGGATTCAGGAGATTCCCGGCTCGACGATTTCTCCGCCGCGGAAGGCGGCGCCGAAGAGTGTGCGGACTCGGGTACGGGGTTCTCATCGGGCAACACGATTTCCAGTCCGACAATGTCGTCCGAGCCCACAATTGCCAGCGGCTTGTTCGCTGCGTCTGCTCTTCGGTAGGGGCCAAAGCCCATGTTCAACGTGCACAGTTGGAAGATGTATGTGTCAGGATAGGCCCCTTCAGTCATGGCAAAACGGCCCTCGACGTCGCTGATGGCGTCCGGGAGTCGCTGCGGCGCGCGACCTTCGATACGCTTCAAACTTACGTGCACGGTGGGTACGGGGCGCCCCTGCGCGTCCACGACGCGTCCCGAAATCCGCGCACACTTCTGAACCGTGAAGTTCCGCCCCTCAATCTCAGCCGTCGCAAAGAAAGGATTGGACTCAATGCGCCCATATCCTTCCGCACTCACAACGAGCTGATATGTCCATTCCTCGGAAGGCGCCAGGCCCCAGAGGCGATAGGCACCATCCTCCGCGGTCTCCACTTCGGACGTAATGAGGCGGCGCGAAGGTTCCCCGGAGCCCCGATGAGAATTCGCGGCGTGCAGGCGAGCCCCCTTGACCGGGTTTCCCGACTGATCGATGACTCGGCCCGACACACTAACGCCCCGTTCAAAGGAGAAGTCTACTCCGGTTAATTGCTCGTCCGGGCCAACGGCGACGGTCTTCCCCACCAAGGGCCCAATGTCCGAGGGACGGGCCTCCCGTACCACACCGTCCGGCTCGGTGTATGCCACAGGGTATTCCCCCGCAGGCAACTGGCGCAGGTAGTAAGTGCCATCGGATCCAGAGACAGCCTCTCGCCCTTTTCTGGGAGGACGAACCCTGGGGATCCATAGATGCACCCCCGGAATAGGCTCGCCAGTCTCCTTGATAGTCACTTTGCCTGAGATGGTTGCGCCGTGGGAGATCTTCATGTCGAGGTCATTTCTGTCCTGCCGCTTAAGAAGGTTCAGGGTAGGATGCTCGAGCGCCGTGTAACCTTCGTCCAGGTCTTCAATGACGAGCTGGTACTGGAACGGACAGAGCTGTTCGAAGACAAAGCGGCCTTCGGCATCCGTTTTCGTGATGATGTCGGGAAGATCGTTATCCGCCGGCGTGCCGCGAAGCAAGACGGGGATGTCTGGCGCTGGTTTATCGGTATCCTTGAAGCGCACCGTGCCTGAAACGTGGACACCATCCTCGAGGTGGAGGGTGAGAGGCTCCGCTTCCGGAAAACCCCCAAAGAGCACGCCAGGCTCATGTCCCTTGGCGAAGGCCACCAAGGTGGGTGTCAGTATCGGGCGCGACTCTTTTCCATACGGCGAGGTCCATCGCGGAATCTCGAACCTTCCCTCCCGGTCCGTGCGGACGTGCAGGGCCAGACTTCTGCCGTAGGAACTCCAACCCGCAGCAGACACAATCACCGCTCCCTCAACGGGTTCTCCTGCCTTGCTGACAACGGTTCCCGAAATAGGTCCGGGATCGAAGGAGCGGAGGGAAAGATCCATCCGCAGAACCTCGACTTCGATGGGAGGACCCAGAAACATGGCGCGAACATCGAGTGCGTCGCCGGCAACGGCTATCAGGTTGTAGGCGCCATCGGGCAGATCCGCGATCTCGTACACCCCGTCTTCACCTGTGAACGTCTCTCTATATCCCCATTGCCACGCTTCGCCGCGAAAGGCCGCCACTTTGACGCCGGTCGCGGGCGCGCCGCCTTGCTCGTAGACCGCTCCGCGCACCCGATACGGCCCCGGTTCGAGTTGTGGCACCATGTATTCAAAACCTTCGGGTACGGCGGCTGCTGCGCCGTACCCTCGGGCCTGCACTGCCGCAGGACTTGCTTCAACGGGACGCGGTTCCGAGAGCGCGATCAATGCGAGAACCAGCATGACCGTGATGCCCCCCATAGAAAGCGCCGCTGAGCGTCGCCTCAGTAACCAGACGACCCCCAGGAGGACTGCGCCAGGCAAGACGGCTTGCGATGTCGCGTGGATGACATAGGGCCACCACTCTGCCGCGGCAAAATCGGCCAAAGTCGGAATCGCACACATCACGATTCATGCTCCTCGAGGTTCCTTCTTGCCTAGTTGCCAGAGGGCAGAAAGCACCTCCAGTTCCGCACTGGGTTAGCTCTTCTGTGAGGACTACTCGGCTGGATTCTCTTGGCGCTTTCTTCCCGTCACGACGGGCCCCCTTTCACCCCCATCCACGGCTTCCCATGGATCTGAATCTCAATATATACCCGCGCCTTCATTCTGTCAAGTTTACTACAGACGACTATTTAGCTGCGATCTTAACTGTGCCGTATATCTTGAAGGTGGCCCTGAGGGTTCCCGACACCCTGTAGGTACAAATGGGTGTCCCCATTAAAATGGAGATCACGAGAATCACGAGGCGAATCTGCTCAGGGCAGACGATCTCCGAAGAAGCCGGGCTGGTGCCCGGCGTTCCCAGGCTCGGCCGTGCTTTTAAGGTTGAATCATGCCTCGCTGCTTGGCTCTACTTGGATAGACCAGGGCGGAGACATGTCCCGGTGGAAAAGGGGGTAATCGTATATGGAAGCGGGTTGTTTCTTCTCGCGTAACGGGGCGCGGTGGCTGCGTTGGGCGCTGGTCGTCGTCTTCCTCGCCTCATGGCCCGCACACGCGGACGACGCGTTGGCCCCGCCGATACCGATCAACGTGGCCGAGGGTGTGATCGAGTGTTTCTGGGATCCGGAGATCAGCGGGTTCAGCGAATGGGCGGTCGATGAGGGACGAGAGCGCGGCCTGAAAGTCTGGCAGAACTGGGGCGCGGTGGATTTTGAGTGGGTGTCGGCTACGCCGGATGTGCCTGCCGTTCGCATGCGGAAGGACTTTCTCGTCGATTGCGCGGGCTATGATTTGCTCCTCGTGCGCATGACCTTGCCTACGGGGAGCCGTGTGCGCTTGAGCGCGGAGACGGATGCGGGCAACCGGGCAAGCGATCACGCCGCGGAAGAAGGTTCATTCGAGTACGGCCTGCCGCTGGAAGGAGCGTCCGCGCTGCGCGTGTTGACGATCGAGATCTACGCGGGCGAGACCGGACCCGGTGCGGGCTGGATCGACTGGGTGGGTCTGCAGAACTCGTCGCTGATGGACGCCTATTTCAAGCGCTGGGACTACAGCGGTGTCGATTGGCGCCGTCACGTCGTCGAAGAGTCAGCGCCGATATCGTATCAGCCTGTTTATGGCATCTTTCTGAATGCCGAAGAACTCGAAGCCCTGCGCGCCGAGCACGAGCAGGCCATGACCGCGTCGGGCGAGTCGCGCTTCACACGTCTCGCGGCCGCGGCGCGCGATATGGATTTCGAGCGGGGCATCTCCGAGTTCGCCAAGAGCGGCGGCAGCGATGGGGGCCGGTACCGCGATCAGTCGCAACCGCGCCTGCCTGGCGGGCCTGAACTCGCGGAGGCGGGACTCGTTTTGAAGGACCGGGCATTGCTCGTGGCGGCGGCGCGCTACGCGTTATCCCTCGCGACCAGCCGCTATTGGGACCGCGACTTCCGGTCCAACTTCCCAACCGGCCCCGCCGACGACCGCGCGTTCCGGCGCTCCTACACCTGCGAAGAAATCGCCGTCATTCTCGATCTGGCGGGCGAAGTATTCTCTCCCGCGGGACGCCACTACCTGATGCGGCGGTTGTCCGAAGAGGGCATCGGTAAGATTACCTACATCACGTGGAAGCACGAATACATCCATCACACGAATCAGCTCGCGTACTTCAACGTGGGGCGACTCTACGCCAGCCTCGTGATTGAGCGGGAGTATCCGCGCGCGCGGCCCTACACCGAGCTGGCGCTGGCAGACAGCATCGGCAACATCGAGAACTCGATTCTCCCGGATGGTGGTTATGCCGAGGGCCCGACCTATTTCGGCGCGATGGCCCGGCGCAACTACAAGATTTTGAAGTACTACGCGCGGGCGCGCGATCTCGAGTTGCCCGGGCTGGTGCCGGATGCACTGCGAAGCACGGCAGACTTTGCGGAAGTACTGGCCTCAATCACGAAGGATGACGTGATCGCCATCGGAGATTCCGAACCTGAATTCGATCGAGAAACCCTAGAAGCCATGGTCGAGCTAATGCCGGGCAGCTATTGGCAAACCCTCTTAAACAAGAAGTTGCGAGCAGAAAACAAACCGCCATTGCCAGGGACTGCCCCCGAGCCGCGTACCTTTGTGTCGTTGCCCGATCTGGGTCTCATGGCGTCTCAGCGAATGCTGAACGGCCAGCCCGTGAAGTTGCTGATCCTGGGAAACCACATGGGCGCGGACCATGCCCATGAAGACAAGGGGAGCTTCGTGCTTGAGTTTGCGGGCGAGGTGTTTGCCATGGACTTGGGCAGCACATCGTATGATGACCCCATCCATCAGATCTACAAGCACTGCCAGCGCCACAATATGCTGGTGCCGGTTGGAACTGACGAACGCCCCGCGCCTCCGATCAAACTCAATGCGGACGTCAAGCCGTCCGGCGAGGGTGATGCGCAACGGTTCAATGCGCGTATCGATGCGTCACCCGGATGGGAGCCGTATTACCAGCGCTGGGTCCGTACGTGGTCCTCGCCCGACCCGTCCACGCTCGTGATTGAAGACTCCTACGCCTTGCTGCAGGGGTCCGGCGTATCGTTTCTCTGGCAGACCGCGCTGCCGTGCCGCCAGGAAGGAAGCCGTGTCGTGATTACGGGCGCGCATGGCGAGGTCACGCTTATCGCGCCCGCGGATTGCGAGATCACCGTGGAATCGTTGCCGATGGCCAATGGCGCATCACAAAACCGGATCGCGATCAGCAAGCACGAAAAGGAAGGCACGCTGCGGGTGGAAGTTCGATTGCATGAATAGAGTATGAGTTGAAGAATGGAATGGGTATTGCGCGCCTTGAATTCCCTCGGGGGCAGGGTGGACAGAGTGGACAGGGTGGACCAGGTGGACGATGTCCCTGAATTCGCGGGGATGACGGGGGGCGCGGCGCTCCTGGGCTCACCTGCCGTTTTTCGGGATGAACGCGAATGCGCGCGCATCCGGTAGAGCTAGAATAGGGCAGCGGAATTAACCCAACAACACGGGCAGTCCCGTGCACCTGCGGGTTGTGGAATGAGCCTATCGCAGGCTCTTGTAGTAATTGATCAGTCCATTCGTGCTGGCGTCGTGTGTGGTCACTGCTTTGTCGCCGTCCAGTTCTGGTTCGAGGCTTTTGGCGAGGTCTTTGCCCAACTGCACGCCCATCTGGTCGAACGAGTTGACGTTCCAGATCACGCCCTGCACGAAGATCTTGTGTTCGTATAGTGCGATCAACTTTCCGAGCGTCCCCGGTGTGAGCTTCTGGAACAAGAATGAATTCGTCGGCCGGTTACCCGGGAAGGTCTTCGCGCGCGCGAGCTGCTCGAGTTTCTCGCCCTTCATGCCCGACGCGGCGAGTTGCGCCCTGGCCTCGTCCTCCGTGCGGCCGAGCATGAGCGCCTCGGTCTGCGCGAAAAAGTTCGACAGCAGCAGTTTGTGGTGGTCGCCCATCGGGTTCTGCGACACCGCTGGCGCGAGGAAATCGCAGGGGATCAGCTTTGTGCCCTGATGGATCAATTGGTAAAACGCATGCTGGCCGTTGGTGCCCGGCTCGCCCCAGATGATGGGCCCCGTGCCGTAATCCACGACTTCGCCGTCCTTCGTCACGCGCTTACCGTTGCTCTCCATGTCCCCCTGTTGGAAGTAGGCGGGGAAGCGGTGGAGATACTGATCGTACGGCAGGATGGCGTGCGTCTGCGCGCCGAAGAAATTATTGTACCATACCCCCAGCAGCGCCATGATGACCGGCACGTTCTTCTCAAGCGGCGCCGTGCGGAAATGTTCGTCCACGGCGTGCGCCCCGGCGAGAAGCTCTTCATAGTTGTCCATACCGATGGCGAGAGCGATCGACAAGCCGATCGCCGACCACAGCGAATAGCGTCCACCGACCCAATCCCAGAACGCGAACATGTTCGCTGTGTCGATGCCGAACGCCTCAACGGCAGCGGCATTCGTCGACAATGCCACGAAATGGCGAGCGACCGCGCGTTCCTCTTTCAGTGTTGCCAAGAGCCAGTTCCGCGCGGACGTGGCGTTGGTCATGGTTTCGAGCGTGGTGAATGTTTTCGACGCCACGATGAAGAGCGTCGTCTCCGGCCGGACGCGCTTCAGCGTCTCGGCGAGATGCGTGCCGTCGATGTTCGACACGAAGTGGCAGGTCAGTCCCGGCATCCCGTAGGGCTTCAACGCCTCCGTCACCATCAGCGGACCCAGGTCCGAGCCGCCGATACCGATGTTCACCACATCCGTGATCGCCTTGCCGGTGAATCCCTTCCATTCTCCCGAGCGCACGGCCTCGCTGAACGTGCGCATCTGTTTCAGCACGGCGTTCACGCCCGGCATGACATCCTCGCCGTTCACCATAATGGGCCGGTTGGACCGGTTCCGCAGTGCCACATGCAACACCGCCCGCTCTTCGGTCGTGTTGATCTTCGCGCCCGAGAACATAGCCGCGGTCTGTTCCGCCACGCCGCGCTCGCGCGCCAACTCCACAAGCAGTCTGACCGTCTCTTCCGTGATGCGGTTCTTCGAATAGTCGAAGAGCATGTCGTCGAGCCGGAGCGAAAACGTCTCGAAACGCTTCGGGTCCTGCGCGAACAGGTCTCGCATCTGCAGCGGTTCGATCTCCGCGTAGTGGCTGGTGAGGGCTTTCCATGCGGGTGAAGTGGTGAGCGCGGACATGCGGGTGTCTCCATAAACGGCCGGCGGCGCATCGCACGCCGCCGGCCGGCCTTGACTCTGGAATGATGCGCGTTACTTCTTGACGGCGCCCTGCTTGGCGACGGCTTCGGCAGCCTTCTTTGCCGCTTCGGGATCGCCCAGGTATGTGCTCCGGATCGGCTTCAGGTTCGCGTCGAGTTCGTACATCAGCGGGATCCCCGTCGGGATGTTCAGCTCGATGATGTCCTTATCGGAAATGTTGTCGAGGTGCTTTACGAGCGCGCGCAGGCTGTTTCCGTGCGCCACGATCAGCACGCGCTTGCCCGTCTTGACTTGCGGCGCGATGGTGTCCTGCCAGTACGGGACGAAGCGGGCCACCGTGTCCTTGAGGCTTTCCGTCAACGGCAGCTCGCTCTTGGACAACTCCGCGTAACGCCGGTCCTTGCCGGGATACCGCTCATCGGTCTCTTCCAGCGGGGGAGGGGCAATATCATACGCGCGCCGCCAGATCTTCACCTGCTCCTCACCGTGCTTGGCGGCCGTCTCCGCCTTGTTGAGACCCTGCAGGGCCCCGTAGTGGCGCTCGTTCAGACGCCAGTGGCGGATGACCGGCAGCCACATCTGGTCCAGCTCGTCCAACGCGATCCACATTGTGCGAATCGCCCGCTTGAGCACCGACGTGTAGACGAGGTCAAACTCAAAGCCGTCCGCGCGGAGCAGCTTCCCCGCGTCGCTCGCTTCCTTGACGCCCAGCTCGCTGAGATCCACATCGGTCCAGCCCGTGAAACGGTTTTCCAGGTTCCACGTGCTCTGCCCGTGGCGCAATAGAATGATCTTGTACATGCCTCTCTCCAATTCCTCGTGGTATTGCCAGAACGGCCGCAGACCGTCCCGGACCCCCATTCTCGGGGAAGGATAGCACACGCAAGCCCCGCGGTTCCTCCTGTCAGGCCCCGGCGGGGTCTTCCCCCAGAAGGATGCGCAGCACCGCATTTGCCTGGTGATGCGCAGCCACACCCACGCGTGGCGCCATCAACCCCGTGCCGGGCTGGGCGGCGGTGGTCAGATCGCCCACCACGGTCGTGCTGTTGCCCATGCGCCTTGTAACGATCGTGTTGCTGGGGGCATGGCCCGCCAGTCCCGTCGCGACCACTATGGGCGTGCCGGGCCGCGCGCGACGGAAGCACTCCAGCAGCATCGCCTTCTGATCCGCCGCGTCGAAAGCTTCCGCCAGCACATCCACTGAAGCGAAGATCGCGGGGACGTTCTCCGGCGTGAGCCGCTGCGCGTGGGTATCTACCATCACATATGGATTCACACGCGCGAGGTTGGACTTGAGCGCCTCCGTCTTCAGCAGCCCCACCTGGTCGACAAAGTACTGTTGCCGGTTGAGATTGCTGGGCTCCACCACGTCGAAGTCCACAAGCACCAGGCGGCCGACACCAACCCGCGCGAGTGCGATGGCGATGGCCGAACCCAGGCCGCCCAACCCCGCAATGCCTACACAGGAGCGCTTCAAGACCTCATGCACGCCCGGTGTGTGGCGCGCCGCCATGAGCGCTTCCATCTCCTCGGGCGCCGGGATTTCGCCTCTGCGGATCAACACGACTTCGTCATTCTCCGACAGGATGCGGTCTTCGCGCAGTGGTGCACCGTTGAGCACGACCACGTCCGCGCCGGGCTTCAGTCGATCGCGCAACGCGAAGAGGGTCGTGCCTTCGGGCACGTCAATGGGTTTTTCGGAGAGACGTATTCGCATGACGGGTAGGTTCTCCTCACTTCCACTCGCATTCTTGAGGAGTCATTGTAGGTGAAGTCCGTACACGATGCATGCCGGGGCCACAAATGTGCCGGCGGGCGGAAGAAGAACATCCCCCGGCCCTGCGGGCCACCCCCTTCAAAGGGGGACCTTGTGCGCGTGCCCTTCGGGCCGCGCGCTTTCGCAGCCCACAGCCTTTGTGCTGCCATGAATTGTCTGTTTGATCCAAGAACATAGGGTTGCAGACGTCCCCCTTTGAAGGGGGTGGCGCGTAGCGCCGGGGGATGTCAAGCCCGACACCTCAGCCTCATGCATCTCTCAACAAAAAGCAGGACCCGCCGAAGCGGGTCCAGCGACTAGGTTACAGGAGCGGTGCTATACGACTTCGGGTACCACGAACCCTTCGCGGTAGACGCGGGTCAAGTGCGAATTCGCTTCGGGGTCATTCTTGACCTGCTCGGCTTCCGTGTCGATCTCGAGCACGCGATTCACGCGCGCGCCCGTCAGCGCGTAATGCGACAACGCCGATGACAGGTGGCCGTCGATTGGCTTTGCGTTGATCTTATCCGCGTCCCGGCTGACCACGCAGTCGATGAAGTTCTGGAAGTGGTAGAGGTCATCCCCCTCGTTGGCTTCCTTGATCAGCTCGTTGTCTTTTCCCTTGTAGGCCTTATAGCTGCCGTAACCAGGAAAGGTCATCCAACCGTCGGAGCCGTAGAACATCACGCCGAAGGACTTGCCGCCCGCTTCGTCGTTCGTGCACCACGGCCGCACTTCAAGCGTCATCATCTTGTCCTTGCCATCTTCGCCCTTGAACATGAACGAGGACGAGGACACGTTGAAGACCTCTTTCGCATCATCCCACAGGAACATGCCGCCCATGGACGCCACGCGGTATGGCACTTTCACGTTGAGGCCCCAGCGCGCGGCGTCAAGCTGGTGGACGCCCTGGTTGCCGATGTCGCCGTTACCATACGCCCACACCCAGTGCCAGAAATAGTGCACGTAGATGCCTTCGCCGTTTTCGTTCAGCATGAAAGGTTCTTCCTTGGCGGGACCCTGCCAGAGGTTCCAGTCCAAACCTTCCGGAGGCGCCCCCGGGTGGCCCTTGCCGATCGAGGGACGCCACTTGTAGCACACGCAACGCGCCATGTAGACGTCGCCGATGATGCCGTTCTGCAACTCGTTGATGCCTTCGATGAAGCCCGGGTTGCTGCGAAGCTGCGTGCCGTGCTGCACGATGCGCTTGTACTTGGCCGCCGCCTCGACCACCTTCTTGCCTTCATAGATGTTATGCGTCATCGGTTTCTCGACGTATACATCCTTGCCTGCTTGGCACGCCCAGATCGTCGCGAGCGCATGCCAGTGGTTTGGCGTCGCGATGGAAATCACGTCCACATCCGGATCTTCGAGCACCTTCCGGATGTCCTGTTCGCACTTCGGTTCCGGTAAACCCTTCGCGGCAAAATTCTCTCTGCACGGTTTGAACAGGCGCGAATCCACATCGCAGATCGTCGTGACCTGGGCATTCGGAATCTTGCCATAGTTCTCCAAGTGGCTCCGGCCCCGGCCGTTGATGCCCATGACGCACACGTTGATGCGTTCATTCGCGCCTGCCCAGGCCGTCTTCGACGTGCCCAGCAAACCCAGACCAACGGCAGCGCCCGCCGCCGTACCCTTCATGAAATTTCTCCGAGACAACTCGCCCATGGCAACCTCCCTCAATTCATCTGGCCAATCAAACTTACCCCTGTGCGCTTACGAGGCAATACGATCCACTATCCTACTCTCTAGTCAAGCAGAATTAAACCTCAATGCCGGTATCGGGCCAGCCCTCCATAACCCTGTGAGGCCCATCACGTTCACGGTCCGGGGGGGCGCATCTTCAGCATCGGATCTCCAAGTAGGTGGTAGATCTCCTGGTTGTATTGAGCCCGCACCACGTCCGCTCCGAGCCAAGTAGTCTGATGGAACTTGGCCCACTGATACGCCGCGCCGAGGCGGTCGAACACGGGCCGGTCTTCCCATGGATTGATGCTGCCTTCCGCGAAGTCCGGGTACAACGCGGCCATCAGGCCATCAAGAAAGCGGTCGTTCGCGTCCGCGTCTCCGCCGCGGATCGCGCCGACGACGGCCACGGCGCCGCCCTCGGGGTACCGCAGCGCGCGCTCACAGAAGCACTCCTGGCGTGGGCCGGTCTGGGTATTTGCGAATGGCCCCAAGAATGTCTTCACGATGTCGGTCTCGTTATCAAACCAACCCGAATCGCAGTTCAGACTGAATACAATCGGGTAAAAGGCCGTTGCGGGATCATCCATCGCGACGAGTTGTCCCGGGTCCCAGGCGGGCGGGTTGCCCCCCGAGAACGCGGGATGCACCCACCCGAATTTGTAGCCATGATCGACGTGGACGATGAGCCCTTCCACACCTTCGGCCCAATTTGCCTGAATATCCTCGTAGTCAGCATCCCACGCGTACGTGAGGAGGTCGGCGGCCAGAGGATTCCCATTGAAATCCTGGATGGGATCCACGCCGCCATTGCGCGTGTAGCCAAACCGCACCGTCACCCCGCTATCCGACAGAAAGCTGCGGACCTTCTCGACGCCCTTGATGAACTCCCAATCGTCGCGCCCGTCCTGACGTCCATAGATGGCCTCGTCGCCGAAGAGCGCCGGCACTTCGGTGTACGGCGTTGTGAGCGTCAACTCCGTGTTGCTGGTAACGGACGCCACCTGATAGATCGGGCCTGGATCTTCGGGATCGGTCGTCACCATGATGTAGTCTTCGGGCAGGATGGTGCCCAGGAAGGAAGTCCCGATTCCGCGCACCGTCGTGCTGTCTTGGGTGAGAATCAAGCGCCCTTCGATCACGCCAACGTACTTCAATACGTCGTCGAAATAGCCGTAGGTCGCCGCGTGCGCGGGATACTCGCTTTCCGCGCGGCTTTCATACTGGATGATCTTGTCGACGACCGCCTCGGCCTCGTCGGGTGTATCCACGGAGATCCGCCCGATGGCCACGTCCGGCAGAGCGTCTCCGCCGCGAATCGCCGCGTAGTGCTGGTCCGTTTCCACGGTGTCGACAGATTCCAGCCAGGCATCCGGATCTTCGGCGCCGCGCACGTTCATGCCCTGGTTTGGCGGAATGATCTCCGCATCGCCAAAGATCAGGATCGCCGACATGACTCTCGGAAAGGGATACGATGTCGTGGGCACAATATTCGTGCTGTCTTTGCCGATGATGAAATCACGAATCGACGGCGCATCCGGGTAACTCGACTTGGGAAGCGATGCCAAATAGACGCGAGTGCCCGTGTCTTGCCGCCAGCGCGCGAGCCGCCGCGCCTGGTTGAAGAGTTCCGACCGCGTGATAATGAGCAGGTCGAACGGGTCATCCATGATGTGAACGGGATCGATCGACGCGAGCACGTGCGATAGATCGTCCGCGTCGATCACAGGCACCTCGCTGCCGTTCACCACGTCGTCCACCAGCCATTGATCGGCCCCGGTTTCCTGGAGCGCCTTGTAGTCGCCCAGCACCGGCGGCATCTTCAGCGCCTGCTTGCCCCCGAACTGCACCTGTACCCGCAAGTCGCGCGATATCACCAATCGATGCTTGGCGGGCGCATGCCGCAGTGGATAGACGCGCACCTCCAGCATCCGCATGTTTCCCACCTGATAGCTGGTCTCCTCATACTGAACGGCTGGGTACGGGGTGTTGGACGCATACACCTGCTCATCCCGAACAAAACCGGGCCGCGGATAGTCCCCTTCGCCATCCTCCAGCCAGGGAGGTGACTGAGCCGGATACACGAACACGCCCTCATAGGAACGCTTGGACTCCTGCGTGACCGTCACATTCCACTGCGCCGTCTCCTCGCTCTGACTCTCCACGGGGACCGCGAAGAGCAGCGTGTAGAAGGGCAGTTCCGGCTTGCCCGGCTCCTGCGTGCGCGAGGCGCCGGGGATTGACAGACGGTGATACAGATCTTGCATGTACGCGGTGACCTCCGCAGCCACGCCCGGGAAGTGAAGCAAGCAGTCGACGTCTTCCAGAGTGACGGTGCGCTCCAAGGTGGGCTCCACCTGTGCCGGGTCTGTGGGCAACTGCATGGAGAAATCCGCGGGAGGAACAACGGTCACGCCGATCGTCGCCGAACCGCCGCTATGCCGTCCGGTTATGGTCAGCGCCGTTTGTCCGAGACCCACGGCATGCACTACGGCGTCCGAATCGCCCCGTGCTACGAGGGGGTCTTCCTGAGTGCACAGAAAGGTCTTGTCCCTTTCATCCGTGGAGGTCACGGTGAGCGCCTGGGTGTCGCCCAGGGTCAGCGTCACGGAAGCCGGTTCGACCTGGATTACTGCGGGTTCTGGCGTGGGGCAACCTGAAAGCAATGTCGTCGCGCACAGGACAGCCCAACACATCAGGATGGAAGACGTGTATCGCATGTGTGCCACTCCTCGCCGTCGGTCCCGGACTCGACGGCAATCAAGTGGCCTCGGTATGAATGCCCCCAGTGCGCCTGCTTCGAGTATAGCGCGGATTCGCAGAGCGGTCCATCGCAATTCCGTCAACAAGGCTTACCCCGAGCCCCGTCAGGCGCGCGCGGCGCAGGCAGTTGGGCAGAAGAATCGGACCGATTGGACCGATCGGACGGAGGAGAGATGGTATGCAGGGACTTAGCTTCGTCCGGGGTTCTTGCCCCATTCGTGGGCGCGTGCAGGGTTGTAGTCGGGGTTTGGGATCGGCATTTCCGCGCCGACGGATTCGCGCCATGCGGCAAGTTTGGCCCGGAGAGCTTCGGCGCGCTCGGGAAACAGGGCTGCGAGATTGTCCCTTTCGCCGATGTCATTTCGCAGGTTGTATAGTTCGAGATGTCCATCATCGTAGAACTCGATGAGCTTCCAGTCGCCCTCGCGGACGGCGCCCGCGGGAACTGAGTGGTGGTAGTGGGGGTAGTGCCAATAGACGGCGTCGCGTTTCAGGGCGCCGGTTTGGGTCAAGAGGGGCGCGATGCTTTCACCGTCGAGCATTGCGCCGGACGGCGTCTCCGCACCGGCCAGTTCGAGGAAGGTGGGATAGAAGTCGGGCGTGGTCACGATCTCGTGGCACTCCGTGCCGGGCGCGATGTGGCCGGGCCAACGGACAATGAGCGGCTCGCGGACGCCTCCCTCGTAGAGGGTGCCCTTCTCGCCGCGCAAAGGCGCGTTGCTGGTGACGATGGGGCCTTGGCCGGTGTACATCTGACGCAGACCGCCGTTGTCGGAAGAGAAGAATACGATGGTGTTGTCTGCGATGCCGAGGGCGTCCAATTCGTCCAGCAGGCGTCCGACGCTGGTGTCGAGGTGTTCGAGCATGGCGGCGTAGACAGGATTGCAGACCTCCTCCCGCTGCTCAGGTTTGTTCGCGTACTTCAGGATGGTCTCCTGACGGGCCTCAATGGGGATGTGAACGGCGAAATGCGGCAGATAGAGGCAGAACGGCTGGTCGCGATGTGCACGCATGAACTCGATGCCCTTGTCTGCGATGACTTCGGTGAGGTGCTTGTCTTTGGGTATCTGTATATCCGGTTGCGATTTGTTGCCGAAGTGGCCCCAGCCGCTCGTGACGACGAAGTCATCGAAACCTTGTGTACCCGGGGTGATCTTCGGCTCGCCGAGATGCCATTTGCCGAAGGAACCGCAGACGTAGCCCGCTGGCTTCAGGGCTTCCGCAAACGTCACGACCTCTTCTGGCAGGTACTGCGTCTTGTTGATCGTGGCCAGGACCTTCTCATAGGGCCGCCAATGGCCTGCGATGAAGTCCGTGATTCCCACACGGGCCGGGTATTGACCGGACATGAGGCTCGCGCGGGTAGGCGAGCACACGGGACAGGCGGCATAGGCGTCGGTGAAGCGCATGCCCTGTGAGGCCAGACGGTCGAGGTTCGGCGTTTCGTGGTAGGTGTTGCCGTAACAGCCGAGATCGGCCCAGCCCAGGTCGTCCGCGAGGATGAAGAGGATGTTTGGCTTACTCGGCGCTTGCGCCAGGGCGTCCAAAAACGGCGCGCCCAGCGCTGCGGCACAAAGGCCCGTTGTAGCTTTCAAGAAATCTCGACGTACGATTGGTTCGATTGACATCTGCTCATCCCCTTCGCGTGGCAGTCGGTAACCTACTCAGGTTTTCGAGTCTACCATATGCGTGCAGGCAGGATTCCTGACGCCGTGTCAATTCTCTGAGGCGCTCCGAGCACGACGAAGGGAAAAGTAGGCGTCAAAGGTCAAGCTCGTGAACCAAAGTCGGTCGTCCTGAATCAAGACATCCGTGATCCCAGCATCCGTCAACCCGCTGTCCCACCGCTGCGCCATGTAAAGCTGGCGGTCGGTGAGCACCACATAAGGACCGTTCGCTTCCGGGTAGTACTGGTCGTTCGGATCGCGAAGCTTGTCAGGGAAGTTGCTTTGATACGTTCCGTCTGCGGAAAACGCGAGTTCGATTCCCGGAATCTCCTCAATCGTGCCATCGAGCGATGCGCGATATGCGGTCCCCGCATAAGGCGCCATCGTGAGCTGGCGGAGCGCCGACTCCTGATTCAAGTGGATCGACTGCCCTTTGGGAGCGAGTACGCAGGCGGCTCCGTAGTGAGCTCCGTGAAATGTGTTGAAATGGATCTGCCCATCTTGCCAATGCCAATCAAAAGAACCCGATGCTTCAGCTTGACCGAAGTCTCCTCCCGAATAGGCTAAATTCGTAGAGATAAGATTCTCAGAATCGACGCGGTAGTTGAAGCTAGACGTGTCATATGTTGCGAAGGTCTTGTCATGACTGCTACCAGAATACGTCGTGATATAGCCATTTTCTGAAAACAAGACTCGAACGTCGTCTACCTCTTTGATCTGGGGTACGCTTTCGTCGGCAACGAATGCGACGCCCTCGTAGACGCCCGAGAAGTCCACATGATCGACAGTCGGCAATGCAGGTGCGGAAGTCCCTTCTTTGCGAAACGAGAAGTACGCCCGAATCTGCAGATGGCAAAAGGTAAGCATGCCGTCACGATACCGTATCGCAAACGCCGTCACATCCTTTCCAGGCGCAAGCGCCAATTGCGTTGGTCCCAGAACACGATAGCGCCCCTCGGCCCACTCCTCACTGACGCGTTTCAATGGTCCCCAGCGCCTTTCTTTGGGTAGCAGGAGTTCCTCAAGGTTTGTTCGGACCTGACCGTCTGCCGAAAACTCGATCTCGACCCCCGTGAGCGGCACAAAGGGCTCGGTGCCCCCAATGAATGTGTCGTAAACTTCGCCCGAATACCGGCCAACAATATCCTTTTGAAGGGTTGGACAGGGAGGAAAGGTCTGATACTTCCAAAAGGCGGCGGCATCTTTAGGCGTATGCTCCACAGTCGCGGCTCTCGTCATTTCGACTCGCTGTGTGGCCACACGTATCCACTCGTCGACGGTGTCCGTCAAATCGGATGCGGCACCATCTCTCAGTTCCTCCAAGATGTCCACAGCTTGCGGTCTGGACGCGACGCCCAAGCCCCGAAGCGCCCATTCGCGGAAGTACCGTTGGGTCTCCTGTTCGTCCTTGCCATCCTCCGGAACCGTGGGCTGAACAGGGAGTCCCTCCCAATACTGTTTGCCAGCACACTTTTCCAGGAACGCAAACGCATCCGGGTGATCGGTGAATCCAAGCGCATCGAGGCAGAAGCCCATCATGCGTCTTCTTTCAGAGGGGATTTCGCGGGCGATGGAGTTCTCGAACAACGCAATCAAGGGTTGGACGGCGCGTGGATCCTCAAACTTCCCCAAGTAGAACGCGGCCTTAACTTTGTTTCGCGGCTCTAAACTCTCATCCTGAACAATCTCAATCAAAATCGGAACGACATCGCTTCCGCGCTTCAACACGAACGCTTCCGCTGTCGATTCCCCAAACTGTGGAAACTGGTCGAATGGCCCCGCTACTTCGGCACGGATTGCGTCCACCGTTTCCGGAGGCAGTTCCACTGCAAGCGACCTGACAATAGCAACGGACAGAATGAGCAAGCAGAATAGGAAGTGACGACGTGCGCTCATGACGACCTCCGCTTTGCTTGAGAACTCCGTATGACTTCGCCACCAGATCCATGCACGTTAGAGAGGATTAAAGAGGATGTCCGGTTTGCTTGGGGCTTGTGCCCATGCGTTTCACGCGGGTAGGGACCACGCACCCGCACCGATGCCGGCTGCCGTCTTCAAGAATTGGCGTCGATTCATCCTGTGCATCCTCTCCCCTCTTGTGCGGCCCGCCTGGTGGTTGCCGGGTCATCGATCAAAACGCAGCTTCCTGTTGTCCTTCAACCTGGCGGTGAAGTTCCTCGACCAGTTCGCGAGGCATCTTCAATCTCGCGGCCAGCATAGACAAGTACGAACTCTCCGCGGGGTGGTCCACGTCAATCGCCAGCAGCGAGGCGGTATAGATCTCGGCGGCGACTTCGGGCGAGGTCGACGCGCGCACGATATCATCCATATCCACCGGATGATTCATTTCTTCAATCAGCGCCGACTTCTCTTCGGGGGAAACATCCAGGGAGTCGATGCGTCCAAAGATGGCCTGACTCTCTTCGGAATCGAGTTTCTTGTCCGCGCGTGCGGCGGCGATCATGGCGCGCACCAGCGTCTGGCTCAAATCCGCGCGGGCCGATGTGTTGTCCGGAGGCGGCATGAACGAGCTGCCTTCCGGCGCGTATAGCAGCGGTTGCGGTGAAGACCCGGATGAAGGCAGCGAAGCGCCACCTCCGCTGTACTTCTTATACGCAGTGTACGCGAGGGCGGCAATTGCGGCCATGCCGCCCAGCTTCAGGGCCTTCTTTCCCAGCTTGCGGCCCGACTTTCCCGCCAGCATGGAACCGGCAAGTCCTCCCGCAAGCCCTCCGGTGAAACTCGAGGCTGCCCCGCTTTCAAGCAACTGATTCAGGATCTTGTTGAAATCTGTCATTTGCGTACCTACCTCCTGAAAACCTTAGGTCCCGCCCGATGAAAGCTCCCGCGCCTGCCGTCAGGACATGCACATTCTCGACGAGCACCGACCGTGGACTCGCAGAGACCGATTCTTCGCGTATCGTAAGTGTCGCGTTTCCGAGTTTCAAGACCACGTTACAGACCAGGTTACAGATTCACACTTTCCGTCCAACGGCCGTTTTTGCGGGACTACACCATCTAACGGGATTGACATAGCAGACATTAGCGACTCAATATGGCGCTATGCCTCGTATTCGGCACACATTGGGGAGCCAGCCGTGAAAGTACTTGCCGTTGTTGTCATGCTGTGCACATTCATTCCACTTGGTTCGGGTCTAGAGCCATATTGGGCCATTCCACTGAAACGCGAGGACCTGGGACGCACGGTGAAGTTCACGTGCGTGGTGGACAAGGTGATGCAGGCGCACAAGAAGTGGGTCACTGAGGAATGGATGATCAAGGAGGCGGCGGAGGCGGGCTTCAACATCTATTCGCCAAGAAAGGGGTACGACGATCTGGCCGCGGTGGCGCAGGTGACGGCGTGGTGCAAGCAGTACGGCATCTTTCATCTGCCGTGGATGCGGGGGACGCTCGACGTGGCGTTGGACAATCCGGCCGGGGAAGGAAAGCGTGTGGTATGGGCGGATGGCACGGAACAGCCGCTGTGGAGTCCGAACTCGGATGAGTTGTGGGCATGGATGGCGCAGTACATCGTGGCCTATGCGGAACTAAGCGCGAAGGATGAGCATCTGCTGGGCGTCTTTCTCGATTTCGAGAACTACGCACCGGGGAAGCAGGGCAACCTGTATTCGCTGTCCTATGACCTGAGCATCTTGAACAAATTCGCGGCGGCGGAAGGGATCGAAATCCCTGCGTTGGCGCCCGCGGAGCGAGAGCCGTGGCTGCGCGAACAGAAGCTGCATGAGCGGTTTGAGGCGTTTCAGATCGCGCATTGGCGCGAGCGGTGCCGCACGCTCCGGCAGGCGGTGGACGCGCTCGACCCGGGATTCCAGTTCTGGCTGTATCCCGTGCCGGGTCCGCCGTTCCTGCAGAAGGCGGCATATCGCGAGTGGACGTCGGAGGCTGCGCCGATGGTGATCGCGGACCAGAGCACGTACGGGCGGCCGTCTTCTTTCCTGCCGGAACAGGAAGCGCTGCAAGCCAACCGTGCGTCACTGGAGAAGTACGAAGCGATCCCGAAGGCGATGGGCGTGCCGTACCTCTACTCCGGGGGGATCGATCCAGTGGTGCGCGGGGCGGAAGCGGAGTTCTGCGGCAAGAACGCGGTGATGATCTCGGATGCGACGGATGGCTATTGGATCTTCTACGAGGGACCGGAGTACACGACGACGCACGCGGACTATTGGAAGTGGTTCACATGGGCGAATCGCGCGATCGCGGAAGGGCGCTTTGAGGCGCAGCGAGAACCGCGCCAGACCGACGAGGGATTCGTGCTCGATCTGTTGAAGCGCATAGACACGACGGGGTTCGCGGATGCGGACGCAATAGGCAAAGACGTGGAACTGCCGCTACGAAAGCTGCGCGGTGCGAATCTGCTGCTGATGGCGTGCAAAGAGGGACAGGAGGTAGCGCTCGAGTTGAAGGACATCCCCGTGGGCAACAACACGGTTGAGCTGCGCTGGGACTTGCGGACGCCGAAGTTCGAAAAGAGCGAGGCGGGCGTGATCGCGCACAACGAGAGCGGGCAGGTCCGGTTCACGCCCGCGGAGGACGGCGTGTATTTCCTGGGGGTCTCGTCGGGGGCGTGCTCGTATGCGGTGACGCGCGCAAACGTGCCGGTGGCGTGGCACGCGGGCGAGTTCATGGGGACGATTCACGGCGCGGAGCGCTTCTACTTCTTCGTGCCGGAAGGGACTGCGGAATATAAGATTCATGTGAAGGGTTCGGGCGCCGAGACGGTGCGCGTGGATGTGTACGATCCGGAGGGGACGCTCGCGGGCACGGCGCAGACGTCAACTAAGGAAGCGCGCGTGACGTTGCCCGTGAAGCCGGGCGCCAAGGCGGGCGCCGTGTGGTCGTTTGCGCTCGTGAAGGCCGACGAAGGCACGTTGGAGGATGCGCTGGTAAAGATCGAAGGGATCGCGCCTTTGGTGTCGTATGTGCCGGAGCATGTGTTTCGTCCGGCGAAGTGAAAGGCGGCCTGTGTCGTAGTCATGTAACGCGTTGTTTCACGGGCGGCAGTGCCGAGGGGGACCAAGCATGATTCTCGACCCTCAAGCAAGACGGCAGAAAGCCACAAAGGTCGTGGTGAGTTTGCTACTGGCGACCGTGCTCCTTTTTGTGGCCGTTCAAGGGGGCCGAATCATTGCGAACACATTGCGCGAAGCTGACGCTTCGGCGCGGGACTCCGCACAGGCGGCGCTCCAAGTAGAGATTGATCGGCTTCTTAGCGCCGTGCCGCCCGGGGGAACGTATCCGTCGTCGCTCCAGGAGCTTCCCCTGACGTATCCCGATGGGGGCGACGCGTCGCTCCTGAGTCAGTTCGAATACACATCCGATGGAAAGAGCTGCACGCTGCGGACGTGGGTTGCCCGCCGCGAGGAATGGGTCGTGGTGTCGTACCCGCAAAGGGATGGGTCATGAGAATGCGAATAACCGAGCGCGTCACCCTGTGGAGGCTCAGGTACTGCGAGGATTGTCTGTTAAAGGATGGCCGCATTTCGCGTATTCCGTTACTGTGGCACAGGCGCTGCCCTCGCTGCGGAGGGGCCCGTGTCGCCAGGCTGTGCTTTGCTCAACTCGACGGTGAAGACGGGGGCTGCGTGGCGTGTTCGCGGCGCGACGCAGGCAAGCCTGCTCGATGAAAGCAGCGGCAAGCCGCCGCACTCCATAGAGCCACACTTCTTCCCGCAGTCTGCTTTGATGGCAGAAATTTCGGACTGTCGCAAGGATCAACGGATCCGTTTGTCATTTGCATCAGTTGACAGACCTCGGAGGTCTGCTTGTCTGTCACACTATCTTGTGAAAGCACCCCTTTACAGGATCTCGGGGTTGCCGTATGCTGGTGGGTAGGGGCATGGATTCGGATACGCGCCGCAGGGCGGTCCACGAGGGTGGATGCGGCGCAATAGGGGGGAATCTACTATGGGTCGCGAGTTCAAGCGCAGGCAATTCCTTCAAATCGCGGGTGCGGGGGCGTTTATGTTTGTAGCGCCGGGTGTGCCGGGGTGGGCGGCAGGTGCGCCCGCGGGGCCGGAGTTGGTGAGCCCGGGATGCCGGGGTTCCAACGTGAAGGTGGCGCGGTTGTACCTGGGGGTGCCTCACGCGCATTGGCCGGAGCCAACGATGGACCTGGACGCGGAGGTGAAGCGCTATGAGGCGGAGTTCGCGAAGCGCGAGAAGGCCTTTGCCGATGTGGAGTTCGCGCCGAGCGTGCTGGTGACGTCGCGGGAGCAGGCGCAGGCGCTTGCACCGCAGTTGGCGGATGTGGACGGCGTGCTGGCGATGCATCTGTCGATGGGCGTGCGCGGGATGGTGGAAGATGTGTTGGCGGCGGGCAAGCCCACGTTTCTGTATGCGGCACCGTATTCGGGGCATGAGTGGACGACTTTTGGAAAGCTCCGGACGGAACCGCAGGGCGCGAAGTTTGAGTGCATCCTGACGAGCGACTTCGACGAGCTGGCCGCGGCGGTGCGTCCGTTCCGGGCAATCCACCATTTGCGCGAGGCGAAGATCCTGAATGTGACCTCGCGGGAACTGTCGGGCGAGTTCCTGTCGGCGGTGGCGGACAAATTTGGTACGCAGATCGTGCGCGTGGATCGGGAGCGGGTGTTGGCGGCCTATGAGGCCGTGCCCGAAGCCGACGCGGCGGCTGAAGCGCGCCGGTGGATCCGGCATGCGGTGAAGGTGGTGGAACCCGCGCGGGACGAGATCGAGCGGTCGTGCCGGCTGGCGCTGGCGTTCGAGCGGCTAATGGACGAGGACAAGGCGACGGTGATCACGGTGGATTGTTACGGAAGCATGTACCGGCAGTTGCCGGCGTTTCCGTGCATCGGGTTCACGCGCCTGAACGATATGGGGCTGGCCGGGATCTGCGAATCCGATCTGGCGAGCGCGATGACGTTCATCCTGATGCAGTCGATGAGCGGGAGGCCGGGTTTCATCAGCGACCCGACGGTGGATGAGTCCAAGGAGAGCATCATCCTGGCGCATTGCCTCGGTTCGACGAAGATGGATGGGCCGGACGGCAAGGCCTGCCCGTACAAGTTGCGGACCATCATGGAGCGGCAGGAAGGAGCCGTGCCTCAGGTGAAGATGGAGAAAGGGCGGCGCGCGACCCAGGCCATCCTCGTTGGGACGGACCGAATTCAGTACTTTACGGGCGAGATCATCGACGCGCCGGACACCGAGCGCGGGTGCCGCACCAAGATCGAGGTCAAAGTAGACGGCGACATCGAGACGCTATGGCACAATTGGTCGCATGGCCTGCATCGCGTGACGTGTTACGGCGACATGAGTCGCGACCTGGAGCGCTTCTGCCGGTACACGGGGATCGCATTAGTCGATGAGGCCTCAAAAGAGGGCGGCGCCGTGACCACCTGAATGGCGGTGGCGTGCAGAAGATCTTGCGAGAATCTTTCGTGACCTGAGGATGTTTCAGAGGTACGGAAACGTACACGGAGGATTCGGAGCATGTTCACGAGGCGCGCGACATTGTTTCACCTACTGGGGTTTCCCATCCGGGTGGATTCCAGTTGGGTCGTGTTGGCCGTCCTCGTGACGTGGTCCCTGGCGCAAGGGCATTTTCCGAGTGCGTTCGCTGGACTCCCCCCTCTTACCTACTGGGTCATGGGTGCCTTGGGAGCCGTGGGGCTTTTTGCATCCATCCTGCTGCATGAACTGGGCCACGCGGTAGTGGCCCGTCGCTACGGAATCCCCATTGAGGGCATCACGCTGTTTCTGTTCGGGGGCGTCGCGGAAATGGAGGACGATGCGCACGACGCGCGGTCCGAATTCCTGATGGCGATCGCGGGTCCGCTCATGAGCCTGTGCCTTGCGCTTCTGTGTCATGTCACCGGGACGGTGTTCCGCGGCGTGAGCGGACTTGAGGTGACGGGGGAAGTGCTGGCGTATCTGGCCTGGCTGAACATGGTGCTGGCGGTGTTCAATATGGTGCCGGCGTTTCCGCTGGATGGAGGCCGCGTGTTGCGCGCGGCGTTGTGGGCCGCGCGTGGGAATCTGCGCTGGGCCACCAAGATCTCGGCGGGAATCGGCACGTTTTTCGGCACGGCGTTGGTCGTCCTCGGTGTGTTCGCATTCGTGGCGGGCAGCATTGTTGGCGGGCTGTGGTGGTTCATGATCGGCATCTTCCTGCGCAACGCTTCGCAGATGTCTTATAAGCACGTCATCGTGCGGAGGGCGCTTGAGGGGGAAACGCTGCGCAGCTTCATGCAGGTGGAGCCCGTTACAGTGCCGCCATCCATCACCTTGACCGAGCTGGTCGAGCAATACATCTACCGCTACCATTACAAGATGTATCCGGTGATCGAAGACGGGAAGGTGCTGGGGTGCGTGACCACGCGCGAAGTGAAGGCGGTGCCCAAGGAAGACTGGGACATCCGGCGCATCGGGGAGATCCTTGTTCCGTGCTCGCGCGAGAATACGGTGTCGCCGGATGAAGATGCGATGCATGCGTTGTCGCGGATGAACCGCACCGGGAACAGCCGGTTTCTGGTGGTGGAGGGCGAGCGGCTGGTGGGGATTGTGGCACTGAAAGACCTGCTCCGGTTCTTGTCGTTGAAGATGGACCTGGAGGGGGAGGAAATGCCGGAGGACCCCGAGTAGGCAAAAACACAGGCGAGGGCGCCTGTGCCACACGCGCTTGCCATGCATTGAGGAGTTCTTCCTTTCTTCCAGTCCATGGCATACCCAATGACCTCAAGAATCAAAGAAGGACAACGGAGTGGATATATACGTGTGGCATAGGCGCCCTCGCCTGTGCTCCCATTGGATCCGACACGCCCGCCGTGGAAAGCGGGCGCTACGAAGATGCAGCAATTTCTGTGAGGTGGGTTTCGAGGTGGTCGATGGAGGCAGGCCAAGGCCAGTGAGCAATCACGTGTTCGCGGGCGGAGGCGCCCATTCGCCGCGCGGATTCTGGATCTTCGATCAGGCGTGTAATAAGCGTTGCGAGTTGGTTGGGATTGTCTCCATCTGCAAGCAGGCCGGTGAGTCCATCGACGATGGTTTCGCGGATGCCGCCTTCGGCGATCGCAACTACGGGGGTTTCGCAGGCATTGGCCTCGAGCGGCGCAAATCCAAAGGGCTCGAGCTGAGGCGTGTATATGAGTGCAGCCGCCCGGCTCAGATGATTGATGACCTCGCGTTCGGGCATACCGATGCGCGCGTCAAAATCGACGCTGAGCGAATTCGCCAGTGATTCCATATCGCGACGAAAGGCGGGATCTTCGAAGTGCCCGACCCACACGAAGGGCGGACGTTTGGCTGCGGGGATGGCCGCCAGCGCGCGGATTGCACGGTCAGGGCGCTTCACGGGGAATAGCCCGCCCATGCCAAGCACGAAGGATTCGCGGGCCGCACCAGTGGGCCGGAACGTGGCGGTATCGACGCCCAGGTAGCAGAGGTGCGACTCGATGCCGTAGGCGCGGATCACGCTTTCGCGGCTGAACCGCGAGTTGACGAGAACCCGGCTGAACGCGCGGACATTCGTGAGTTCTTCGCGCGCCTGGATGCGGAGCCCTTGCGTGGCCAGCATGTTCTCGAGAGCGCGTTTGAGCGGACGGGGCGCCCACCACGGTCCCGCCGCGGCCGGTGGCGCGACCCAGGGCAGTTGCGGGAGCGCTTCGTAAAGGCGGCGGCAGGGTTCGTGCAGAAAGAGTAGCGACGGGATACGCACGTGGCGTCCGATCGGTGGCGCGGCGTGAAAGAAGCAGGGGTAGGCAAGCAAGGCATCGAAGCAGCCTCGATTGATGCTTTCGGCGCAGGCGCGCGCATGTTCATCCATTGTCTTCAATGCGCGCAGCGTTCCAGTCAGCCCGGAAGCCGAAGTGCGGGGAAGCGGCATGACATGACGCGGGCCGAATTCCGCGAGCGGTAGATAGTCCAGGTCGGCGGTGTCCGGGCACCAGGATTGCACCGTATGGCCGCGGGCGACAAGGCCCTTCACCTGTTCGTAGAGGGCGCGCTTGGCGCCGCCGCCTTTCAGGTTATGCCATACGGCGATATTCATGGGGCCGCAGACCTCAGTCGCTCGCAGAATGCGCGAATGCCTTGCGTGGGGTCCATGCGCTCGCGGTAAAACCGCAACGATTCCGCGCGATACTTGTCGTATTCGCCGTCCATGCGCCGCAAGAGGTCTCCTGTCTGGCCGATGGAAGAGTAAACTTCTCCGCAACGGTACTCCGAGAACTCGCGGCGAAACACGGGCATGTCGCTGGCCAGCATGGGCAGTCCGCAGAGTGCGTAGTAGCCGACCTTTCCGGACGAGAGGCCCATGTGGTAGATGTTCTGGCCGGTGTCCCAGAAGTCGGGGGTTCGCTTGAAGGGGGCGAGGCCGAAGTCCGCGGATGCATATAGACTGGTCAGGCGATCCGGGGGCAGCGGATCTTCCGAAACGTAAACACGTCCGGTCTCGCGCAAGCGCCGCAGGTAGGCATTCAGGAACGAGTCGGCGTTCACCCAGTGGTGGAGGACCAGCACGTAGTCGCGGGGCCAGAACGCAAGCATCTCGTCGAAGAAATCACGGGAGGCCCAGGTCTTGAGATTCCCGGCGTAAAGGACAATGCGCGATTCGGCGGGGATGCCCAGCTTTTCACGAAGGTATGTCGATGTGCCGGCCGGTTCCGGAGCGGGTCCATTGGGAACGAGGACCATATTCTCGCGCGAAATGCCATTGTGCTCCACGAGACAAGCGGCGCGCTCTTCATCCTGCACGAGCGCGAGGCGAACCTCGCGGGATGCCTCCAACTCGCGCCGCTTCATTGCCTCCAAAGGCGAACCTGTGATTTCGTCCTTGAACATGATCTCAAAAGAGAGGTAGAGCAAGGGAAGCTGGGCACTGCGGTTGAGCCGGTGGGCCTGGATCAATCCTTCCGGATCGACGCCGATGATGGCGGCATACCGCGAGCGCTCCGCAGCGAGGCGCCGCGGCGCCAAGGCTGCGCGGAACCGCGCGCGCGGTTGCTCGACGAATGAGCCGCGGCCCACGAGCGGATTCAGGGTCGAGTGCGGAAGGCTGGGCACGAGACACGCGTCCACGGGATCGCCGTTCTTCAGGTGCGCATCGCCGCCCGCGCTCACTACATGCACGAAGTCCCATTCCCGGGCAAGGGCGGCGAGCAGGTTTCGCATGGTGGGGTGCGCGTCCATGCGCGCGTAGGGGAAGACGATGAGGAGGCCGCGTGTCATGCCGACTTCATGCCCACGAAGTAGACACCGAAGGTGTCACGCGATGGTGGCCGCTCGGTCATCCACTCGCCGGATTCGATGGTCTGAAGGCCGGCCTGGCACATGAGAGTTTCCACTTCCGGCGTGAACAGGTAGCGCATGGTGTGGCATTCGTTGGGTACGCGCTGAATCTGGCCACTGAGTTTGTCCTCGACGAAGACGGTGTAGGCGACGTCCACGGTGTTGCGCTCGTCGTTACATTGCGGTTCCGAGATGCGCGTAACGGAAACGGCCTCGTCCTCCAAACGCTTGATCCGGACGGCGGGACGCTCGGCGAGCACGGCGGGACCGTACCAGCAGTCGAAAAGCAAAAGGCCGCCCGGTTTGAGATGGGCCGCGGCGGTATCGAAGGCAGCGATCAGCGCTTCATCGGAGGTCTGGTAACTGAAGACATGAAAGAGCGAGATGACTGCGTCGAACGATTCCTTCACGCGAACCTCGCGGATATCGCCCTCGTGGTAGGTGAGGCGCTCCGCAATTGAGGCCGGGGCCTGCCGCGCGCGCTCACGCGCTTGCTCCAGCATCGCTGGACTGCGATCGACGCCGTGAACTGTATAGCCCTTCTCCGCCAGAAGCAAGGCGTGGCGGCCGGTACCGCTGCCAAGTTCGAGGATATGTTTCGCGTGCGGGGCGTGTCGTTGCAGGATACGATGGACGAAGGCCGCTTCGCCTTCGTAGTCCTTGTCCTGATAGAAGAGGTTGTAGTAGTGGGCGTATTCGCCGAACACGCTCATGCGAAGACTTCCTTCAAGGCCACGGCGACGCGGTCCATTTCGTCATCGGTCAACGCGATGCCGCTGGGGATGTAAAAGCCGCGGCGCGCGAGCCGCTCCGCCGAGGGGTACGACTCGCCGGGAAAGAGGTCCATGTCGTGGAAGACCGGCTGCTCGTGCATCGGCCAGAAGAAGGGGCGCGTGCCGACGCCGAGCTTGGCCAAGCGCGCCATGGCTTCTTTGGCGTCGAAGGGAACGTCGTCCTTGATCACGAGGCCGTATACCCAATAGATGTTCTCGGCGTAGTCGGTCTCGGGAACCGGCAACTCGATGCCGGGCACATCTCCAAGCAATTCGGTGTAGCGCCTGCCCATGCGCTTCTTGGTGGCCACGGTTTCGTCGAGTCGTTCGAGCTGCGCCAGACCCAGCGCGGCGTGGACGTTGCTGAACCGGAAGTTCCATCCCAGGTCTTCGTGGAAGAAGCGCTGGCTCTTGAGAAAACACATGTCGCGAAAGGAGCGGCAGCGTTCCGCGAGATTCGCATCATTGGTGCAGAGCATGCCGCCTTCGCCGGTGGTCACGTGCTTGTTCGGATAGAAGCTGAAGGTGCTGATGTCGCCGAAGCTTCCGCAGTTCCTGCCGCGGTAGGTCTGGCCGATGACCTCGGCCGTGTCTTCGATGATCGCGAGGTTGTGGCGTGCGGCGATATCAAGGATGGGGTCCATGTCCACGGGAAGCCCGTACAGGTGGACCACCATGATGGCCCTGGTGTTGGGCGTAATCTTGGCTTCGACGTGCGCGGGAATCATGTTCCAGGTGCGCGGGTCGGAATCCACCAGCACCGGTGTGGCGCCGGAGCGCACGACCGCGGCCGCGCACGAAATAATGGTCAGCGTGGGCAGGATGACTTCGTCCCCCACTCCAATGTCCAGCGCGGCGACGGCGACATCGAGCGCCGCGGTGCCGCTGCTGACGCTCACCCCGTGCGCCCTGCTGACACGTGCAGCGAAGGCTTCTTCAAAGCGCTTGACGAAAGGTCCCTCGGATGAGATCCATCCCGTGTCGATGCATTCATTCAGGTATTTGCGTTCGTTTCCATTCAGAACGGGCACATTGACGGGGATGAAATCACCCATGCCTGATACTCCTTCGGGTCGTGCGATCGTACTTCCGATTCGGGGAGCGCTGCTTACAGGAGATAATCGAGAACGGACCCGGCCTGGCGCGCAAGCGTTTCGAGTCCGAACTCGGATTCGACCTTCACACGCAGATTCCCGCCCAACACCCGCGCTGTATCCGGGTTTCCAAGGATGCCCAGGATCGCCTGCGCGAATGCCTCCGCCGAATCGGCAATCACGATATCCGTTCCATGGGTGGCGTTCAAACCTTCCGCGCCGAGTGTGGTGGACACGACGGCCCTGCGGCAGGCGCCGGCCTCCAGGATTTTGAAACGCGTGCCGGACTCGAAATGAAGCGGCACGGAGACGACGTCCGCATGGCACAGCCACGGCAATACAGACTCCACTTCGCCATAGATATCCACGCCATCACGCGGCAACTCGGACAAGTTTTCGCATGACCCATTCCCGAGGATGTAGACGTGCGTGTCCGGACGGGTCTGACGCACGAGGGGAAGCACCTCATCCACAAGCCAACGCGCGGCGTGCTCCATGGGACTGCCCGGCCAGAAGGTGCCCGCGAGGTATACACACGGGCGCTTCATATTCATGGGAGGTTTCGGAGCCGGCTCGTACGAATCCAGATCGATCCCATTGGAGACGACATGAACCTGCGCGGGATCGCGCGCGAACTCGCGGTAGTATTCCGCATCGACCTCCGACACAGCCACAGTCACATCGGCGAGTGCGGCGCCCCAGCGCTCTTCTTCGGCCTTCGCATCGCCTTCGCGCCGCAGGCGCTCCTTGTCCTCTTCGGAATGCGCGAAGGGAATCCCGCGCAGCACGTAGCGCGACCACACGGAATCGGTATCGAGCACGACCGGAAACTGAGAATGGTCCTTGATGAAGCGCAATAGCGGATACGAGAGATTGCCGTAGCCGAGCCAAATCACGTCCGCGCGGGCGGATTCCGCCATGCGCAACAACGCACGGTAGTCACGCGCGCTTTCGCGGCCTACGGGACGGTCTTCGGAAAGGCCCAACCCTTGCGCAACTTGCCGGGCCGCCCGGTGAAATGGAGATTCCGAATCCTGGGTGAACGGCGCCTGACGCACCGTGCGGCAGATGCCTTGGTAGAATTTGAGCGCGGGGGTCTCCCCCATCGCTTCCGGCGTGACTCTGCTGAAGAGGTGGACGTCGGCGATGCGCGACAGCGCTTTCAGCGTGTTTTCCACGCGCAATTGCGGGCCGCTGCGCGGCGGGTGGCGGAGTACGGGCGACGTGTAGAGCACCACCGGGCGTTTGTCACCGCGTATGTTTCCGCGCATCGTTGGCATTCCTAACTCTGGGGCGGCCAGCGGGTTTCAGACACGATGGGAAGTCCCGCCATGATGGAATCAACCGCGTAATCGAAACAGGGCCGTTGTCCGGGGAGGATGTCGTTCAGACTGGTCGCACGCAGTGTGGGGATCTCGCCGAAGGTGTAGTCCATGAGGTCCACCTGCATGTAGTAATGAAACATGTTGAAGAGGATGTATTTGCAGGCGAGGTCGCGCATTACCGTGCATTCGAGATGGAATTGCCCGATCAGGGCTGCCTCGACCGCGTTGAAGTACGCATCGGGCGACTCGGGATCGGCGGTGAATCCGAATCCGCGAAATGGCGAGCGCGCAGAGGCGATGACAGGGACGCCGCGCGCGGCGGCTTCCACACCAACGGTGGACGTGTGGACGAGCACGGCCCGCGCCATGGGCAAGAGTTCGTATACCGAGCATCGGGACAGCGGTGTGAGCAGGACTACATTCTCTGGAATGGGGACGCCGCGTTCCTTCAAGGCAAGGCCGACACGTTCGACGGTTTCGGGGATGAGTGGATTTGCTTCGGCGGGATGCGGTTTCACGATCAGCGCGAATTCGGGATGCTCTCCGAACCAGCGGACTGTCTCGGCGATCCAATCGATCATGCCCGAAAACACGACTTGCTTGTTGAGCGCGGCGAGATCCCAGATGACGTTCGCGGTGAGCAGGGCACTGGGCTTGCCTTCTATGCGGCGCAGATCGGCCGCTTCGCTCTGATGTGCGCCGATGCTCGCGGTATCGAGCAGGAGGCCTTTGCCTTGGCGGCGGCCATCGAGCCACGCGTCAACAGTCGCCCGTTGCGCCACCGTCAGCGGTTGTGCGGAAAAGGCGGGCCACGGTGCGCGGAAATCGAGATTCATGGAGGCGTCGTTCTGCGCGTAGCACCACGCGTTGGGCCGGGTGCCCGACCAGTGCGAGTAGAACGGGATGGAGCGGCGCTTGGCCAATTCCTGCAACACGGCCCACATTCCGTAGTAGCTGTCGTTGGAGACGATACGGTCCGGCTTCACGTCGTCGAGCGTTCGCGCGTAGGCCCGGTACAGCGAAAGGAGATTGCGCACGTGCGCGCGGCCTAACGTTTCGTGGTTCGCGATGCGGTGGTAGTCCCCGACCAGATAGTTGTTCACAAGGATGTCGCGCGCCCAGGCGCCAAAGGGAAGGCCATCCAATTCATACGTGTGCCAAGCGTCCGGTTCCACGCGGTGCATCATTGCGTCAATGGCGACGGCGTCGCCGGGATCGAGATAGCGCGAAAGTTTCAGCGCGGGCCGCGGATGGCGCGCCCATTGCGATTCGGAGTTGCGCACGCAGTTCGCGCAGGCCTGGGCAAACGACATGCCGCTGGTCCAATGGCCGCCGTACACATTGCATTCCACCGATTGCACGGCATCACAATAGATCGGAATGATCTCCGCGCCGCGCAGGCGCAACGCGCAGGTGAGCAGGCGGTCGTGAATGTAGCACGGCGGGTAAATGCTGAACGAGGGTCCCATGAGCACACGCGGGCCGCGTGGAACGCTGTGGCTCGCGAGGTGGGCGTGGAGTTCCTCGTCCATCCGATCGAGGATTGCGTGGTAAGCGGGCCTGGACGGGGAGGGCGTGTCACCGTCACTACCGCGCAGGGCACGGCCGATGAGCGACCCCGGGGACAGCATGCTTCGCAGGAGTTGTAGACCCTTTTCAAGCATGTGAACGCGCTTCCTTCACCGATCGAGCGGCCAACCGTAGAGCATGTAAGGGCGTGGTTGCTCGTCCCACGCATAGAGCCCCCGAAACCGCCAGGCGTAGCGGGCGAAGGTCGCGGAGCAGAAGTCGCGCACGTTGCGCGCCTGGCTCGGCGAATGATACACGGCCAGGGAGATTCGGGGACGGAACTTCGCGATGGTCCGTTGTGCCCCAGCGACCAGATCCTCTTCGGCCCCCTCCACGTCGGCTTTCAGGAAGTCTACGCGGGTGACGCGGCCTTCGTCCACCAGATCGTCGAGGGCATATTCTTGAACCATTGGGCCCTCCGCAACGTCGGCGCGCTTGGCCATGCATAGGTCGCTGGAATCCATGGCGAGCGGCGCTTCGCCGGTTGCCCGGCCGAGAAGACCGGCCACGACGTGCGCTTCACCGAGAGCGGCCGCGTCCAAGGTTTGCCGGAGCGCCTGCGCGAGCGCGGGCACCGGTTCGACCGCGTAAACGGTAGCGCCGCGCTCCAACGCGTAGAGTGAGAAGAAGCCTTCACAGGCGCCGGCGTCCAGCACGTGGTCGCCGCGGTGGATTTGGCAGGGACCCCACTCGTATGCGTGAGGGTTGAAAAAGGGATGCTCGAAAACTTCCGCGTAGACGTATGGAAGCGATTCGGCTTTCGCGCCGGATGGCCAGTAGAACTCGTGCCGGTCGATACGGCAAAGCATAAACGCATCATCGGCGGAAAGGCGGCTCAATTCCGGTGTACGCCAATGTCTCGCGAGCGCGTACAGCCACGCATCGTACGAGGAGAACCGGTATCCATGAGGTGAGCGCACACGAAGGGGGAAGTTGCGAAGTACGCGCTTCGCCGCACCCCAGGGATCGCCGAAGCGGCATCCTTTCAAAGGAAATCCGGCCACGAGAACTCGTGATCCTCCTCCACGCCGACCGCAAGCGTGCGGCCAACGACGTAGCGCGCTTCATTGGGTCCGATGCCGGTGCCGGGCCGTTTGTAGTCGAGGTCGGTCTCGGCAATGAGGTGTCCCTTGGGCAATGCGCGGCGTGCGACGATGCAGCGGCGGAACAGCAGACGCTTGCGCAGCTCGCCCTCGGACACGGTTCGCAACGTGCTTCCCAGCGCGTCAAAGATGACTTGGCCCTCCCGCACGATGGCGGCGAGTTCCGCGGGGTCTGCCGAGATCCAGTGGTCCCATCCCTCCATTTCCTTGTCCAAGGTGAAGTGCTTTTCCACAACCGATGCGCCAAGCGCGATGGCCGCGAGGGCAATGGACGTGCCGGAAGTGTGATCGCTGAATCCGGATACGCAATCAAAGGTCTGCCGCAGGGTCAGAATATTGAGCAAATGCACATCCTTGTGCTCGGGGGGATAAAGGGCCACGCAGTGCAGAAGCGCGAGCGGTCCGGCACCCGAATCCTGGAGAATGTCCACGGCTTCGGCGACTTCGGCCAAGGTGGCCATGCCCGTTGAAAGCATGACGGGCTTGCCCGTCTGCGCGACGTACTTCAGCAAGGGGTGATGTGTGACGTCCATGGAAGCGATCTTGTGCGCGGGGACGTCGAGCGATTCCAGCAGGTCCACTTCTTCCGGCGAGAAGACACTGGAGAGGAATTCAATACCGCTACCTTTGCAGTGCGCCGCAATTTCGCGATGCTGAGCAGGCGTGAACTGGTAGGCTTCGACCATTTCTTCCAATGAACCGAAGTGTCGCTTCTTATCGCTGTACTCGGGGTGCCGCGCGTACTCCGCCTTGGAAATCAGGGAAGACTTCGACCAGGACTGAAACTTCACCGCGTCCGCGCCCGCATCCTTCGCGGCGTCCACGAGGCGGCGGCACAGCTTCATGTCGCCGTTGTGGTTCGATCCGATCTCGGCGATGATGTAGGGAGGATAGCCAGGGCCGACAGGCCGGGCACGAAGCGTCAGGAGTTCCATAAATTCTCCACCGTTGGTCAGTTCTCACAGGTCCCCATAGCACGTTGAATACAGGATTGCGCGCCGGTTCGGCTGCGCCGGCGGCACCCCCATGAGAGCACAACGCCGCGCGTCAAGCAAGCGGCCCCTCCGGGCCTGGTGTGATGGAAGCAAATGCCACGAGATGAATCAAGGAAGATTCACCACGGGGACACGGGGAGCACGGGGAAAATGCAGAGGGAGGAATTCCTCTCGCCAAGACGCGGAGGCGCTAAGGAACACGGAACGTGGGCAAGGATGGAGATTGATATATTCGGCTAATGATTTCTATCTTCTCTGCGGCTTGGCGCCTTTGCGAGAGGTGCATTTGGGGCAAGGCAACATGAGCGTTCCCCGCGTCCGTGTGTCTCATCTTGTCGCGTTGCGGGAACGGGCCAGGGCGGCGCGCTCGTCCATCAATTCGAGAAGCGCACCAAAGGTCATCGTGGCGCCACCGGGCCAGCAAATGGGGGCGTCGGCCGGTACGCGGCACAAATCGGGATGCTCGTCGAGCAGCGCCACGACTCGCTCGAGCGAGGGTCCCGCGCTGTCTGCGGGGCATTCGCGGTGAATCCAGTCCATCCGTGCGAGGTCTTCGGGGGTGTCCAGGGTGAGGCTGTAATGAGGACGCATCACATCGGGCGACGCTTCCAAGACCTCGCAATGAAAGTGCGTGGGGTCGTATGCGAATGGCATGAGGTGATTTTCATTGGGGTGAGGCAGCAAGGATTGCAGCCGGGGCAAAATCGATACGGACAACACCTCGGCCGTCGCGCCAAGCGGCAGCTTATTGGTGCGTGTATATTCCGCGCCGCTGGCGATATGGTGCGGTACCATGCGGTCGATGGCCGCCGGGCAGGTCAGGACATTATCGCCGGTTACGCGAAGGACGAGTGTCGCCGCATAACGCTCGGCAACGTCCATAATGCGCGAGAGCACGTTTTCTTCGCTGCCCGCGTAGCCTCCAACGCGCCAAATATCCGCTTTCTCCAACAACACCTGGTCGTCGGGCCGTGTCGATGTGCAGATGACGATTTCGTCCACGGTGCGCGCCGTCCGCAGGCGATGGACCAGGCGTTCCAGCATGGGCACTCCCGCCACGGGGGCGAGCGCCTTGCCTGGCAGACGTCGCGAACTCATGCGCGCGAGAACGCAAGCCACCACTTTTTGGGGTACTGTCACGTTTGTGTGCCGCCTTTCCGTGTTCGAAGTTTCTGTCATGCCCGTTCACGCCGTAGTGCCGGAAAAGAGGTCTATCCCACTACTCAAGAAGAGGTGCGCCGCCCGAAGACAAACGCGTATTTCAGCCATGAGGGCTGGTACTCCGGGATGAACCGCTCGATGATCTCGACGTCCGCGAATTCGTGGAGGATGTCCCAGGAGTGCCGGAAGTAATCCCATTTCACAAGGTCCAGGTAGTGGGCCGTGTTGGCTTCCAGGAATTCCTCGAAGAAGCAGAAATGGCCGGAGGTCAAGCGGAAGATATTCCGAAGCGCCACGTCGATCTCATTGTGCAGTTGTTCCAGCACGGCCGTCGTAAACACGAAGTCGAAGGCCCCGCCTCGCGTTTCAAGCCAGGCGCCGGTGTCCATGGTGAGGATGTCGTTCAGCTCGATTTCAACATTGAGCAGAGGTTTGGCACTACTGGCTTCTCGGAATTCCCCGGGAGGTTCCGCCAACCAGGCTTTGCTGATGCGAACTCCAGTGTCCGTGGGTTCGATACCCACGAATTGGCGGTCCGGGAAACGCGGCGCGAGCAGGAGCAGGTTGAATCCAAATCCAGAGCCGATTTCGAGAATTCGCTTGGCGCCTGTGGACTCGATAAACCGCGCGAGATGATGCGTGATGACCGTTCGCCGCCACTCGTAGACGCTCATGGCCACTGGCTTGTTGAACCGCGTCATGGGGAACTTGGGTTCGAATAGGTTCTGGAAATCCGCGCCTTGCGCTTCGAGAGCAGCCCAGTTGCGGGAGTACTCGCTGAGGGAGTCCTGGCTGGTGCGACGCTTTCCAAACAGCAGGTGCAGGAGGGCAAAGCCGTGTGTTTTGATCTGCCTTACGTTCGCTCTTACTTCTCTGCGCACGAAGCGGTTCATCGCCCACCGTTCCTGAGCATCATGGGTGCCCTTCCTCTGCCCACCGGGGAGTCCGGATTGTGCCGTCGGGAAAGCGCCATTGATATGGGATTCGGATCGTGTAGACATTCTCCACATACTTGTCCGCCATGGCCCCGGTATATTTCAGTTTCCCGGCATCGCCTTGGACTTGAAAACTGGCGGCGTTGTGAATGGGCGGCGAAACATAGTCTTCGCCGATTTCGTCATATACCGCGAGGGCCAGCGTGTACGTCTGTGGCAACAGTGGAATCTTTTGAAAAGTGCACTCGATGACTCCGGACCCTTCGAGGCCCTCCGGACGGAGATCGTCGAGCACCATGTTCGCGCCAAACAGCAATCCATGAGCTCCAGACACGCTGAGGTTCAATTGAGGGCGGACGATCCGCTGCGATGCCTCATAGTGGATACGAATGGTCACGTCGTCCCCCGGTTCAAAGAACTGGCATGGCGCGCCTTGGGCATCGAGCACCGCCACACGCGTGATGCGCAGTCCGCCGCGGCCGGCATCTGGGTCCAAGGGCGGCGAGTCGGAATTGACCGCATCGAAATACTGGGCGATGACATCCTCGGTATTGCCCATGGCCGCGACGCGGCCTCCATCCAACCACAGGCACTGCGGGCACAAGCGGCGGATGGCGCCCATGTTGTGACTCACGAAGAGGATCGTTCTGCCGCCTTTGGCGACTTCGTCCATCTTGCCGAGACAGCGTCGCTGGAAGGAAGCATCGCCGACGGCGAGTACTTCATCGATCAGCAGAATCTCGGGATCGAGATGAGCGGCGACCGCGAATGCGAGCCGGACAAACATCCCGCTCGAGTAGCGTTTCACCGGGGTCTCCAGGAATGCGCGCACCCCGGAGAATTCGACTATCTCTTCGAGCTTGCGCCCGATTTCCGCTTTGCGCATCCCCAGGATCGCGCCGTTGAGGTAGATGTTTTCGAGACCCGTCAGTTCGGGGTTGAAGCCCGTGCCGACCTCGAGCAGCGAGCCCACGCGGCCCCGCAGTTCGGCACGTCCGGTGGTGGGTTCCGTCACGCGGGTGAGGATCTTGAGTAAGGTGCTCTTGCCCGCGCCGTTCCGGCCGATGATGCCGAGCACAGTCCCGCGCGGCACCTCGAAACTCACCTCGCGCAAGGCCCAAATTTCGCCGGAGGCGTCTGCTGGCGGATTGCCAAAAGCGCGCCGGATACTCCTGCCCCAATCCAGGGTTTGGCCCAGGCGGTAGCGTTTACCGATACCTTCGACGCGGATGGCGGCTTCGCCGTTCATGGACGCCATCCCCGCTTGGCCAATCTGTCACACAATATCCGCAAACATCTTCTCCAAGCGTTTGAAGTACAGGAGACCCGCGGCCAGGAGGAACAAGGCGACGGGCACGCCTGTACCGAGCAACATCCAAAGCGCGTCCGCGTTTCCCGGGCCGGTCATGGCGCCGCGCAGCAGGCACCAGCGAAAGGCCTCCACCACCCCGCCCATGGGATTGAGGCCGTAGACAAAGCGCCACGCGCCACCGCGCTGGGCGACTTCGCTGTAGGGAACGATGATCGTGCAGAACATCCACAATTGAAGCAAGAAGGGCAGGATGTACCCCACATCGCGGTACTTCACGTTGAGCGACGCGAAGAAGAGTCCGGACCCCAGCGCGGCCGCCATGGCGAGCAGGAGGAGACCTGGCAGCAGTAGCATGGCGATGCCCGGAAAGACGTGGTAATACGCCATCAAGAGGAGCAATACGCCAAGCGCGATGAGGAAGTCGGCGAGGCCCGTGATGCAGGACGAGAGCGGTATGATCAGCCGCGGGAAGTAGACCTTGGTGAGGATGGCCTGGTTGCCCACGAGGCTATTGCTTGCGGCGCTGAGAGCGTTGGCGAAGTAACGCCAGATGACCAGGCCGCTGAGGTAGAAGATTGGACCCGGCAGTCCATCGGAAGGAAGGCCGGCCATCTTGTCGAAGACAAACGTGAACACCACCATGCTGGCCAGCGGACCCGCGACGGCCCACAACACACCGAACAGGGTCTGTTTGTAGCGGACCTTGAGGTCGCGCCACGCGAAGAAGTAGAGCAGCTCGCGGCGATCCCACAGTTCGCGCAGATCAAGCGAGCGCCAGCCGTCCGAGGGCTGGATGATGGTGACCGGCGTATTCAGCACGATAGACTCACTCGAGGTTCCTCCACAGGGCGATCACGTTGGCTGTCCCAGGTCTTCAACGGCCTTGCGGATGATGGCCAGTTCGTCCTGCGACAATTTGAGCGCCCCGGCCCGGGCATTCTCCTCGACCTGCGCTTCGTCGCGCGCGCCAACGAGCGCGGCGGTGATGCCGGGCTGCGACACGACCCATTGAATAGCCACCTGGGCCAAGGTTGCCTGATGTCCGTCTGCGATGGGTTGGATGGTCTTCAGCATAGCCTGTACGCGCCGGCGGTTCTCGACGGAGAACCAGGGCTTCTTCTGTCGGGCGTCGCCCTCGTGGAACACGCGTTCGGGGGTGACCTTGCCGGTCATCAATCCTTGCGCAATGGGACTGTAAGCCAGCACGCCGATGTCGTGGGTCCTGCAAAACGGCAGCACGTCTCTTTCGATTTCGCGTTCCAGCGGATTGTACTGCGGCTGGTCGCTGGCGATGTAGCCCTTCTTCAGACACTCGCGCATCATGTCCGTGGTGTAGTTGCTCACCCCGATCGCGTTGACTTTCCCTTGGCGCTGGACTTCCAGGAGGGCATCCATCGTCTCGGCTATAGGCGTGCTGGGGTCGGGCCAGTGGCATTGATAGAGATCGATGCGGTCGATGCCCAGGCGCAGGAGGCTTTGATCGACCTCGTGGAAGATCGACTCCGGGCCCAGGCAGCGCACCATGGTGACGCGCTTGCCTTCATTGGTGGTGGTTTCCATGCCGTCGTGCCGGCCCTCGAGGTCCCAGCGGATGCCGCACTTAGTCGCGATAATGACTTGGTCCCGGCGACCGGCAATTGCCTTTCCGACGATACGTTCGCTGTGCCCCATCCCGTAAGAAGGGGCCGTATCGATCATGGTCATGCCCACGTCGATAGCGCGATGGATGGCGCGCACGGCCTTGGCATCGTCCGTGCCGCCCCACATCCACCCACCGATAGCCCAGGCGCCAAATGCGACCACGGGGGTTTGAATGCCACTCTTGCCTATTGTCCTGAATTCCATACTCCGGCTCCTCGTGCCTGTTACCAGTATATCCCGCGCATCAGCGACGCGAACGCCACGGCCTCGGCGGAGGGGGGTGCGTCCACGCCGTTGTCCGGCTTTCTGGGCCCGCCGGTATCGGGGAACAGTTTGTATGCGGTATTGAGCACGACCAGGGCGACGTTGGGCAAGACCGTATGCATGACCTGTGCGAAGACTCCCAGCCGGGTGGCGATACGCCTCGGTTTGTCGATGATGGCCCGGCACACCATGTCCGACGCTTCATCCGCCGTAAGCGCGGGGACATTGTCGTACATCCCGGTCGGGTCGATCATGGGGGTGCGGACAAGCGGCATGTTGATGGTCGTGAAGTTGATGTCCTTGTCCAGGTACTCGGCCTGCGCACAGCGCGAGAAGGCGTCAAGCGCCGACTTGGACGCCACGTACGCGGAGAACCGCGGCGGGTTCGCCAGGACGCCCATGGAACTCACGTTGATGACATGACCGCGCCGGTTTTCCGCCATGGATGGCAGGACCCGAAGCGTCAGGCGGACAGCCCCAAAGTAGTTGATCTGCATGAGGCGTTCGAAGTCGTGAAAGCGGTCGTAGGACTGGCGGATCGAGCGGCGGATGGACCGCCCCGCGTTATTGATGAGGATATCCACGCCGCCGAGATCGTTCAGGACCGCGTCTACCATGGAATCGCAGGCGGCCATGTCGGCGATGTCCGCGGGGTAGACATAGGCGAGTCCGCCTTTTGACGCGATTTCTTCGCGGACCACTTCAAGTTCTTCTCGTTTGCGTGCGACCAGCACGGTCTTGGCTCCGGCGGCGGCGACCTTCAGGGCAACGGCCCTGCCGATACCCGAAGAGGCGCCTGTCACGACGACGACACGGTCGCGGACGGCGCCCGCCAGGGAGCGATCCCGAAAAAGGTCGGGATCGAGATGCCGCTCCCAGTAGTCCCAGAGTTTGGGCGCGTAGGTTTCCACGCGCGGGCAGGAAATCCCGGAACCTTTGAGGGCGTCCATGGTGTCGCGGCAGTCGAAGCGCGTGGGGTAATTGAGATAGGTGAAGGCTTCCCGCGGAATGTGCAAGTCGTCGAGGACGGCGTCCAGAATGCGGCGGATAGGCGGCAAGCCCATGACCGCGTCGCGGATGACGCTGGGGATCAAGTCAAGCATGCGCGAATTGACGCGCACGGCAAACTGAGGCGCGTGGGCGGCCTCGGCGAAAAGGTTGAGCAATTCGCCCGCCCGGTACGGGTCCGGGTCTGTCAGGTGAAAGCAGCGGCCGTCGAGACCGCGTTTGTGTGCGAGGAAGTCCATGGCATCGGTTACGAAGTCCACGGGGACGATGTTAATGCGGCCCCCTTCGAGACCGATGAGGGGCACCCAGCAGGGGAGCGCATTGCGCATCTTCTGGAGGAACTTGAAGACGTAGTACGGGCCATCAATCTTGGAGATTTCGCCGGTCTTGGAGTGACCCACGACGGCGCCGGGCCGGTAAATGCGGTATGGGATCGAGCACTCCTCACGCACGACACGTTCCGCCATGTGTTTGGTGCGGAAATAGGCATGTTGAAAGTCTTCCACCTCGTCAAACATGTCTTCGCGCCAGTAGCCGGGGTAGGTCCCGGCGATGGCGGTGGAACTCGCATACTGGAAGCAGGTGGCTTTCAGGGAGGTAGCCAGCTCGACGGAGTGGCGCGTACCCTCGATGTTGGCGGCGGCAAACTGGGCATCGTCGCCGGTCATGATGTCGTAATAAGCCGCAAGGTGAAAGAAGTGCGTGATTTTGCCCTTGAGCTTGGCCACTTCATCGCGGCGGAGTCCGCAGTTGGGCTTCAGCACATCGCCGCGCACGGCGACAAGGCGCTTGGCATTGAGGCCAAGGCGATGGCGAAGGGCATCCAACTTGTGCTCGGACCCCTTGCGCACCAGGCAGTAGATGACACCCTTGCGGCGGGCCAGACGATCCACCAGATGGCCGCCGATGAATCCGGTTGCGCCGGTCACGAAGTAGCTCATGACGGAGAATCCTTATCGTGGAAGCAGAACACCCAGGGATAGCGCCCGCGACTCGTGCCGGAACGTGGCGCGCAGTCTCGCGGTGCGTAGACCCCATGAGGACGCGCACACGAGCGTAGTGTAGCGCACGGTTCGTGACTTTTTCGACTCTGTCAATCGAATTCCTCCCAGCGTGTAAGTGTTCCGTGCGTGGGGATTTCGCCCCTTCGAGCCGATCGGGGAATCATCGCACGCTTTCCGCCCCGAATCGCTTTTGTAAAGAGTTACGATTTCGCTTGCAAATGGTGTAGAAATTCATCAGGATCGTGGCGCAATCGCGGACACGCACGGATTAGGGGAAACAATTCATGAGCATTGAAAAGCATACCGAGCGACGCGCCTGGGCGTTCCAGGCTTTGGACGAACTTCAGAACTTCGTACAAGACTCCGATTTTGAGGGCAGCCTCGAAGAAGAAGATGCCGGCATCGAGCGCAAGCGCATCGAGCTGCGCGACGGCAAGTACCGGGTCGTCTTCCTGGGCGCCTTCAATGTGGGCAAGTCCACGATGATCAACGCGCTCTTGGGCGACGAGTATCTGCCGACCGTCCTGGAAGAGTGCACGACGAAAATCACCCACGTGCTGCGCGGGGACACCATGCGGGCCGTGGTGCGGCTCCACACGCCGTGCCTCGTGCAGGAGGTGGACGGGCTGCGCAATCTCCTGGAAGCGTTCGGCATTGGTGCGGCCGTTTCGTGCAACGAGCAAAACGACGAGATTGCGCTTGACTACGCGGAGTGCAATCCGCGGGCGTTGCTCAACACGCTGCGCGCCCTGGTCACGATGAATGCCAGCGAGGATTTCCCCCAGCTCGAATCGTTGCGGCGCAGATTCGACGAACTGGTGGTCTACCTTCCCAACGAGACCATAGCCGAGGACATCGCGCTGGTCGATTCGCCGGGAGCGCACACGATCTCGGACACGAACAAGCGGATCGCGCAGGAGATCATCCCGAACTGCCATCTGGTTATCTGCCTGCTGGACAGCCAGAGCGCGGGGAACGAACAGAATCGCGCGTTCATCGAGAGCATCATCAAGCACAAGCACCGCAAGGTGTTCTTCGTGCTGAACAAATCGGATCAACTGAACCCGCACGAGATCGATCCCATGGGACGCCGCGGTCCGGCGAAGGATCTCATGCGCAGCCTGGACGGCATCGTTCAGAATCCAGAGATCTTCTTCGTTTCGAGCTTGTACGCGCTCATTGCGACCCACCTCCAAGAGCAACACGTCAGCCTGGAGGATGTGGACAAGAACGCGAAGGTGAAGATTCCGTTCCAGGTGCACCAGGGATTCATGGAAACGGACGACCCCGCGAAGGCGGCGGCGGGATATCTGATGGAACGCAGCAATTTCGGGCCGCTCCGCGACCGTCTGATGAACTATCTGTACACGGAGAATCGCGAAGGCGCCATCGTCGAGTCGATCTGCACGTTCATCGATGCGACGGCATACCGGTACGCGCGTCCGTTGGAGACGAAGCTGGAACTGACGCGCAACGTGCCGCGCCTTGACGATCTGCGGCGTCAGCGCGAGCAGTTGTCGCTTACGCTGCAACGCTACAAAGCACAGGGACAACGCGTCACCGATGAGTTCGATGCCATGTCGAACGGCGGCAACCTGGATGGTTCGCAGTTCCCGGGTTACCAAGGGCTCGTCGAGAACTATGTGAGCAAGGCGGCCATCGAGGAAGAGATCCTCAAGCCGCTGCGCGCGTGGCTCGACGCGGGAGATAACCTGAAGACCGCGAAGAGGGAGGACTTCCAACCGCTGACCAAGGAGTTGGAGTCCAAGATCGACGCGTTCATCTCAGCACTCCAAGTCAAGATTGACCGGTACGTGGAAGAAGTTGAAGGCCGTTCGCGTGCGCGGGCTTCCCAGATTGTCGCCGACACTTCGACTATCCTTGGGCGCGGGTCGGTGGAAGCCAGCCGGGCCAGCCTCGTCGCGGTGGACGCGGGCATGGGCAAATCCTACGCGGCGTTCGGTTTTGTGGGACTGCTCCTGGGAGCGGCAGCAGGCGCGGGCCTCGGGTACGCCTCGCTTCAGTCTCCGCCGATTGTGGAACTGATAAGCACCAACCTGCCTTCCTTCCCGCAGACTGTGGAGGCCTTCACGGCCGTGGGCGCCGCGAAGGGGGCGGTTCTCGGTCTCATTCTCGGGTTGATCGCCCGCACGTTTGGCAGCAATGAAGCGCGCAAGGCCAAGCTCAACCAGCGCATCGGCGATCGCGTCGAACAAGTCTTGCAGAAGGCGACGAAAGAGCAGATCCTTCAGGCGCTTGACAGCCGTCGCGGCACGTTCCGCCTGGCGTTGCAGGGCGCGTTCGACAAGGCGTTCTCCGGACTCAACAATCAGATCAACGCGATCCTCGCGGAAGAAGCGAAGATCAAGAAGGAGCAGGAAGAGATCATCGCGCGATTGGAGCCCAAGATTGAGGCTCTTCACGGACTGGGAGACACCGCGCGGGAGTATGTTTCCGAGGGTCTCGCCACGAAGTCCGCTGAGGTCGCTTGAGGGAAATTGGGGAGTAAGCGCCGGTGAAACCATTTGACCGGGGGGTGCGGTCGCTGTTCGTGGCACTGGCCGTGGGTCTGGCGTGGGGCATCCGCGGCGACTTTGGTCACGTGTTGGGCGCCTCCTTTCCCGGCGCCATGTTGGGCCTGTCATTCGCATTTGTGTCTGGGCAGCGCGCCATGTTCCGGTGGATGCCGGTCATGGCGGCTGCCAGTGCTTTAGCCATCGGCGCCGGCGGAATGATGAGCTACGGCATCCTGCATGGTTATGCCCAGTCCGATACCTTCATCAACTACTCCTACGGATTCTTCACGCTGATCCTGGAAGGCGGCGCGTGGGGCACCTTTGGATGCGGTATCCTCGGTTTATTGCTGGAGCACGACCGCGTCAAACTGCGGGAATGGCTGACGGCGCCCATCGTCGTGGTTCTTTCGGGATGCGCGTTCTTCCTTGTGGTGGTGCGCGTCTGCGGATTCCACATCAATCCACCCCGCTCCGATCTTTCCATCGCCTTCGCGGGTGGCGCCATCGGGTGGATCGCGTGGCTCGCGTTCGCGAAGCGGCATTACGGGCTGCGGGGCGCGATCCTTGGCTATCTGGGTTTCGGCCTGGGGATGGCCGGGGCGCGGCTGCTGGCCAATGCCAGCGTGCACCAACCGTTTCCCGTGAACCATTGGAACATTATGGAAGTCGGGGCCGGATTCTTCGGAGGACTCGTTTTCGCGTGGGGCATGCTGGGCCACAAGGCGCCGGAAGCACCACGGAATCTGCGATTCACGATCGCAAGCGCATCCGCGGCCGTCTACGTGATGGGACTCATCCCGCTCCTGCACCGGTTGCTGCGAATCAACCCCGAAAAGAGACTCGAGGAGTGGGTCACTGCATTGTCCGGGTATTCATACGTTGACGCGGAAGCGGTCAGTCAGACGGTGCTGGCCACCATCCACGCGACCTGCGTGTTGGCATTCCTGGGAGCGTTGATCTGGATTCTGGCGTTCGTGCAGCGCAAGAGCCATCTGAGTGCCTTTCCCGTGTTGTATCTGGGGGCGGTTATGCTGCTGATCCAGAATCTTAACGCGCTCTACTTCTTCTATCCCCGCCAGGAAGGCACCATCAACATGCATTTCGTCTTTTGGGTGCTTTTCGGTCTCATGATGGTGCTGGCCTTCGTCATTCAGAGCAAGGGAGAATGCTTGCCGGACGCGGACTTTGAGCGCGTGCCCTGGCCGCGTTGGGCCCTGACCGGTGCCGTGGTGTACGTGCTCATCCTTGCGGGGGCTTCTATCACCAACGGCGAAATCACCATGCGCTCCGCCAACACGCGGTGGCCCGTGTGGGCGTGGACCGATGGTCCGTTTCCGCGCTGAAAACGGGCGCGCGGGATTGTAGCGTAGTCACAACCACGATTCGGGAGTAGGAATGCCTGTGCCTTTGAACATCCAGATTGTTGGAGCCGGGAGCTGGGGACTGGCCCTCACGCGCCTACTGGCGCATAACGGACACCGCGTGCGCCTCTGGTGCCGCGAAGAAGATCGCCCGGACGAGCTCCGCAGCACCCGGCGGAGCCCGTTCTTTCTGCGCGACATGACGCTGCCCGAAGACGTGGAAGTATCCCGCGAAGTGGATCGGGAGTGTGATTTGGCTGTTCTGGCGGTACCGTCGCACGCGATGCGGGCAGTTGCCACGCAATTCCCGTTCTCGCCCACGACAATCCGGGTGAGCGTTGCGAAGGGAATCGAGAACGACACGCTTCAGTGCATGCACGAAGTCCTTCACGCGGTAAGCGGACCTTGCCCCGTGCTCGCGCTTTCGGGGCCGAGCCACGCGGAGGAAGTCGCGCTCGATCTGCCGGCTTCTGTGGTGGTCGCGGGGGAGGACGCCGCCGCGTGCGAGATGGCCCAGTCCGCATTCGTGTGCAGGACATTTCGGGTGTACACGAGCTCGGACGTCGTTGGCGTGGAACTCGGGGGCGCGTTGAAGAATGTGATCGCGATTGCCGCGGGCGCATGCGATGGGTTCGGATTGGGGGACAACACGAAGGCCGCGCTGATCACGCGCGGCCTCGCCGAGATGGCGCGCCTGGGAGCGGCGATGGGGGCGGAACCCTTGACCTTTGCGGGACTCAGCGGCATGGGCGATCTCATTGTCACGTGCGAAAGCCGGCACTCGCGCAACCGGCTCGTGGGCGAGAAGATCGCTACGGGCATGCGCCTGGAGGAGGTTCTGAATTCGTCGCCTATGGTGGCGGAAGGCGTGCGCACGGCCAAATCGGCATACGCGCTGGCCAAGCGTCACGGCGTCGAAATGCCCATTACAGAGCAAGTCTATCGCGTGCTGTACGAGGGCGCGGACCCGCGCGAAGCGGTAACGACCCTGATGCTTCGCGACGCGAAGCCCGAACGAGATTGACGTACGCTATACCTTTATCTCGGGATTCCACTCGGCTGCGCTGGCCGCATTCTGCGTTTTCACTCGTAATGGTTCCAGGGGCGCGGCGTATTGTGGTGGTCCTCGGCGCATCACCACTTTTATGAACACGTACGGTCTCGACAACGTGCGCGCACTTACTGGGTACGAATCACGTTAACAGGTGTTGTCGCCTTCAAAGAATAGAGGTCAGTACGGCGATCCCGCAGCGGTCGCACTGTTCCCACATCCCTCTGCAAGGCAAGGGTTGCCAGATCGAGATCGGTAATGACGACCATCTCGGTATTTGGTTCCGCCTCGGCCGCCGTCGCGTGGGGCGGAAACGCAAAGTCGCTCGGGGTAAACACCGCGGCTTGGCCGTAATTGATTAAGAAACTACGCACTTGCGGAAGATTGCCCACGTTTCCTGCGATAACGGAGTAAATGTAATTCTCGACGGCCCGCGCCTGGGCACAATAGCGTACCCGGAAGTACGCTTTCTTTTCGTCTGTCATAAAAGGCACGAAAATGACTTCCGCACCGGATAGAGTGAGCAGGCGGCTCAATTCCGGAAATTCGATATCGTAGCAAATCAAGACGGCTATTCGAGCGAACTCCGTCTCAAAGACCGCGAGACCCGAGCCCGGTCGAAACCCCCAAAGCTGGCGCTCATCCGGTGTGATGTGAAGTTTATCCTGAGTGTAGACCTGCCCGGTCGGCGAGAACAAGTGTGCAACATTGTACACTGCCCCGTCGCGCACCACTGGATGAGAACCTCCAATGATGTACCCACCAAAACGTTTCGACATGGAAGAAAACATAGCAATGTAGCGGTCAGTATACTCTATCATACACTGCAATGCTTGTAGGGTACCCAGGTTCGGATCCATTGTACTAATTAGTTGGGCTGTGAATAACTCCGGAAAAACAAGAAAATGGCAGTGGTACTCTTCAGCCGTCGTGACGAAGAAGTCCACCTGACGTTCAAAATCTTCCCATCCTTCGACACGGCGCAGGTTGTACTGCGCTGCGCATACGCGAATTCGCCGGACGGTGCGCGTGATAGGCGATGCGGCAATCTTGCGGCGCTCCGGCCGGAAACGCTGGTTGAGCATCTCGAGATGAGTCGCATAGTTCACGCTGGCTTCATCACTGAGATAATCGAAATAGATGCCCCGCACCTCATAACCGGCCTTTAGGTGAGCGTTCAAGGCTTGGTCCTTCAGCGCGCCGGAGATTACCTTTTCTACGTACTCTTCCGCTGTAAGTCTGCCGGCATGCTCCCGGTATCCAGGAATGCGCCCTCCGGCCACCATGCGACGTAAGTTCAAGCGCACCATCAGCTTCTTGCGCTCAGCATAAAGCGCTCCGGCAACCCCCATCCCCCTGCAGTCAGGGCGAACTGCAATCTCAGCCCCATACAGTGTGTCGCCGCTCGGATCATGCGTGTTGAAGGTGCCGCTACCCGTTATCTCGGAATAGGAATGCCAAGGCGCCTCATCATCGAGAGTGACAATGAGAGAAGCGCAATAGCCAGCCACCTTATCGTTGAGAAGAGCAAGAAACTGACCTTCCGGGAATGCAGCCAATTGCATTCTCAGAAGCCGTTCGTCACAAAGCCGATGGCGTGGAAAATCGCTGTAGGCAGCGAATTGGCACTCCAAGATATCCGGAATATCTTCCTCCCGCCACGGACGGGTAGTAACTTTCCTCTCTTTGGCCGACGGCATGGATGTTTACCTCCCACACAACGCCATATGCCCCTTTTCGCTTAGCACGAACTTCGCGTTCATTAGAATTATGGCGCCATAGAGCACGAGTAACTTGCAGCACGTTGCTCCACTGCAGGCCACTGCCTGTCTCACAAAGGGCCAACTACTAGCAACAAGTCTACACACCTCACAACTCTTGGCATGGAAGCAAGCCAATACTCCGCCGCTTGCCTCTCGCAGCAACGCCAATTGTCCAAACGACAAGGGATACTCGTCGGCCCTGACCTCTACACATTTCTGGTTCCGCGATGCCCTCAGCTCCCTCATCTGGCCACGGTGTCTCGTTGCACACCCAACTACACTAGCTTCTTTTTGCAGTACGCAACACAACCATGCCGAGGAATCGTTAAGTGTAGTGCCGCTTTTCCCTCAATATCGACGACCTCAACAAAGGTTCCCTCCATCGCTATCTCTGAACAATAAACACATTCGAACTCTGATCCAGTATTGTGTAAGGTCCCATCAATTATTGCGTCAATCTCGATGTCGTGCTCCAAGTCGCAATTGATTGCAAGCACAATTTCACTATCGCTTAAGATACGGGACCAGACAATTGCTCCTGTATGTCTCTCCTTGCCAAGCTTATGAGGCAGTTCAAAGTCGTGCTTGTTATAGGATATTTCCCTTTGATATACCCGTCCTTGGCGGATCGTGAGATTGTCTTGTCGGAAATCAATCATCCTGCTGAGTTCCGTATAAATGGGGTTCTCATCACGAAAGAAATGCACGCCCGATGTGCGGAAAGCGCCGAATTTTCCGCCGAACATTGCTTCCCTCACATACTTGTCACCCTCCCCCCTGCCATCAAAACCCTGCTCGGTTCCATAATAGATACAGGGAATTCCCGGAGACATCAGGTTCAGGAACAATGCATTCAAGAGAAGCTGCGACGTCTGTTTGTCCGCGCAAAAGCGGGCCTTCTGGCCGTTCTGAATTACCATATCATGGTCGTCGAACATAGTGACGACATTGTCCTTGTACCATTTATGTTCCTCCTCACCCAATAATTCGGAATTCTTAAACAGACGGAAGAACTCGATTGGGTCAAGGTAGCCCTTGGCGACAGATTCCAGTTTTTCCGGTATTTTGTTTATGCCTAATGCGGCGTCAATTCCTGTCTTTTTAAGTGTATCTATTGCAAACTCAAAACCGCCGGTAATTTCACCGATGATATAAAAGTTGTTCTTTCCAATAGTCTTAGCAAATTCATGAATCTCCCGCACAAAATGCTGAACTGTACCGGTTCCAAGGTGTTTTACGGTATCAAGACGAAAGCCGTCCACATCAGCAAATGCGATCCAGTACTTATAGCAGTCGATGAGGATTTGCAGGGCATCTGATGGTTGAAAGTCATCGTAATCTCCGCTTCCGGTTCGGACCTTCTTCAAAGAAAAGAAGTCTCCTTCAATGTATTCGGGGAAACTGTCCCAGTTCACAATTTGTCCCTTATGGAAAAATGCACTAAGGGCCATTAATTCAAGGGGCCAGACTCCTCCATCCGGCCAGATGCCATCAATATCTATGTTGTCTGGAGATATTACAGCCTGACCATCCCGGTCATTAAATGCTTTGACCGGAAGTTCATTGCCATTGTACTTGGGCGCTTCCTCTTCATATCGAAAGACATTTCCAGTGTGATTGAGAACAATATCAAGAATTACATACATATTGTTGTTGTGAGCTTCTTGTATTAGCTCTACCATGTCGTTTGGGGCGCCAAAATGCGGGTCAATCGCCAGGAAATTCTGTATACCGTAACCGTGATATGTTTCTTCAAAGGCTACCTGTTTGAAAACAGGACTAATCCAGATCGCAGTAATTCCTAGTTTCTTCAAATAGGGAATTCGTCTTTTTATGCCCAGTAAGGTGCCTCCATTCCATTTGTCGCCATATTCCTCCCACTCCTTGCAAGTGTTTTCATATCGAAGTGCATTTTCATAGTCAGCGTGAGAAGCGTAGGCGGGTGTACTAGCTTCCTTATTGTCGTTGGAGAACCTGTCGACAAGAAGAAAATACAAGACCTGATTTTCCCACGCTTCAGGGGAGGGGAAATAGGTTTTGTTTTGGATGAGATCTTTCAAATCTATATCATGAATACTTCGCATCATAGCTGCCTTTCCTAAGGTAGCTTTCGCATGCTGGCACGTTCGAGTTCAGTAGCAACCGAAGGCCCTTAGTTGCGGCGACTCGTACGATGATTCTTTGCTAGTGCAATTTAGAGTTGAGAAAAAGGCGTCTGATGGATGTCACGTAGAGCACCGCCCGCATCGCGCAGGTGCCGCGTCAGGCGCTGAGATACGCGTCCTGTTCACCAGACCTGGGTAATTGTCCGTTGCCCCCCAGTTATTGATAGCCACCTACTGGAAACATAGGGTAACACTCAGAAGGTTTGTTGGCAAGTGTCTTTTGCCGTTGTTGTCTTTTGCCGTTGTTTGCCGTAAGGGGGGTTCTATGGCCGGTCTGCTAGGTGTTCAGCGAAAGGAAGCAAGGGGCCTCGCGCAGCGGGCGGGGCCCTATACGGGCCGCCATGTAGCCAATTTGGTTACGGCGAACAGTGAAGATTCCTTCTGAGGAGGAATCTCGTCGGGGGTCCGTTCAGTAGAAGAAGAGGACTGTTTCCTTAGATGTCGCCGATAGACCCGTTGCCACCGGCGTCGCGGCAGAGGTGTAACCAGAACCCTTGGCTGGCCATTATCAAAGCGTTGCCGGACGTTGATATTCCAGCCATGACAGAGATAGTCTTTGCCGCGGCGATGTACGGTGTCTGTCAAGTGATTTCGTAAGCCTTGCTCGAATAAGAAACGTGCCTTTGATACAAATGCCACATTGCGTGTAATACTGTGAACACGGTCGGATGACACGAAGGGTTACGTACGTTGAGTAATGGAGCGAGAAGTCCGGGTGCATCGGATGCCCGGTTTGGTACATTTGGTGGCGTTTTCACGCCCTGCACGTTGACCATCCTCGGCGTAATCATGTACCTCAGGCTTGGCCACATTGTAGGCCGTTCGGGCATACTGTGGGCCACGGGTATCATTCTTGCCTCCACAACCATTACCTTCTTGACTTCTCTTTCCCTCTCCGCGATTTCCACAAATACTCGTGTCCGTGGAGGGGGCGCGTACTATCTGATCAGCAGAAGCCTTGGGGTCGAGTTCGGAGGAGCCATAGGGATCGTCTTCTACCTCGCGCAGGCCGCGTCCGTTGCGATGTATGTGATCGGCTTCGCAGAGGCGTTGATGGCCACGTTTCCCTTCCCGCCCGGGTCGGCAATCTACGTCGGAACAGTGGTCAACGGGGCGGTTTTTGCGTGTGTGTATGTGGGAGCGGGTTGGACCATTCGCGTTCAATATGGGATTCTGGCCATTCTGGGGCTTTCGCTCGTTTCATTCTTTGCGGGGGTATTGCCTTCGGTAGACCTTGGCGTCGCACACGAGAACTTCCTTTCACGATTTGACTCTTCGGAAGATCTCTATGCCATGTTTGCACTTTTCTTTCCGGCGGTGACGGGCATCATGGCAGGAGCAAACATGTCGGGGGATCTCCGGGACCCGGCACGATCGATACCGGCCGGAACTCTGGCGGCGATAGGCGTCACTTTGGTTGTCTATATCGCCATGGCCGTGGCTCTGGGTTGCGTGCGCCCTGCGGATTCGTTACTCGCAGATACGATGGTTGTACGCGATATTGCCTTGTTCCCCGGCCTAATCACAGCTGGAGTCTTTGCGGCCACCTTGTCATCCGCACTGGGAAGCATGATGGGCGCCCCCCGAATTCTTCAGGCGTTTGCCCGGGACAACGTTTTCCGCAGCTTGAGAGTATTCGGTCGAGGCAGTGGAACACGAAATGAACCCCGGACGGCAATTATCCTGACGTGGGCCATCTCGGAAGCGTGCATTCTCGGAGGAGATCTTGACACGGTTGCGCCGGTCATCACGATGTCGTTCATGCTCACGTACGGCACGCTCAATCTCGCCACGTTTTATGAGGCCGTGACACGCAATCCCAGTTACCGACCCCGCTTTGCCTACTGTCACTGGTCCACGTCGCTTGCCGGCGCTTTGGGATGCGTGGCGGTAATGTTTCTTATCGCGCCACTTTGGGCCAGCGTGTCGATCGCTTCTATGGCAGCCATTCACTGGTATATCAAGAGCCGTGAATTGACTGCCCGCTGGGGAGACTTGCACAGTGGCCTCCTCTTCGAGCGTGTGCGCCGCAATCTCCTGAAACTTGAGGAAGAGGAGAATCATCCCAAGAATTGGCGCCCGGTAGTGATTGCATTAAGCGGGGAGGCTTGGAGTCGATTGTATCTGGCCGTATACGGCCATTGGTTCGCCGGAGGAACGGGAGTGCTTTCACTGGGCCAGGTTATTGAGGGAGAGATGGACAATCGACTGGAGAGGCGAGTGAATCAAGAGAAGATTCTCCGCGATTTCATCCGCGAGGAAGAACTCCTGGCGTTCCCGGCTGTCGTCGTGGCACCCAACCTCGCTGAGGGTATTGCCTCTTTGGTGCAGTGTCACGGAATAGGTTTAGTCCGTCCCAATACAGTACTTCTGGGTTGGCCGCAGGATCCCGACCGCCTTACGCCGCTTTGGTCGACGCTCAATACACTGGCCCAACTTCATCTCAATATTGTTTGCCTGCACTTCAGGGATGACACTTCTGACGCCTGGGTTCCTCCGTCTGGCCCCATTGATGTGTGGTGGCGGGGACATGAGAACGGGGAACTCATGCTCCTCCTGGCATATCTCCTCACCAGGAACGATGAATGGCGAGGCCGGTCTATTCGGCTTCTCCGGGTCATTCAGAACAGGGCCGGGGAATCGGAAGTCACATCACATCTCAATGGATTAATCCGGGCCGCGCGTATCCGTGCAACCGCCCTCGTGACCGTTGCCGATGATGTGAGCGACGCAATCACCACAGTATCGCAAGACGCTGCTTTGGTATTCCTCGGGTTTCAAGTGCCGGACAAGGGCGAAGAGCTTGACTTCTACAGACGGATGGAGCTACTCACTCACGGGCTTGCGAGAGTGGTCCTCGTGGACAGCGCCGGAGGAATGGCCCTGGAATCATAGGGGCCGGCGGAATCCGAAATTCCAGCATCGTACGCGCTCTGTTAACGGGTGCCGTCCCGGCGGAAAGGACTGCCAGCACACGGTTTCGACACGCATACTGTGTCCCCAAGTAGATGCACGGTGGACATGCCGAAAACATGGCTGCCTGAAGCGGTAGCACACAAACGGCCAAGTCCGCGCACGCGCGCTTGGTTCAAGGCTACGTGCCAGGTGATTCCTCTGCGGGAGGGCGGACGTTCCTGTCCGCCGCACCAACCACCGGCATCGGCAAGGGAAAACTTGGCTGCCGTGCTCGTACGAAATCCTGGCGGGTTGGACAACCCGCCCTCCAAGGCGTGAGTCTCACACACGAGTCCGGCGAGGAGGATGGGTTCCCGCCTGCGCGGGAATGACGGCATCGGGGTGGCGCTCGGGTTCACTCAGCCGCAACGGTTTCTTTCTTGGACTCCGCACTCTCGGACTTTTCCGGTGCTTCGTGCTGAGTGGCTTCGCTCGCGGGCACTTTGCCCTTGAACTCGATCTCGCAACAGCCCCGGCACACGGCGAAGCCGCTCTCGCGGCGTTTCTGGCGAAAGGCGCGGATCACCTCATTGTTCCTCAATTCCTTCAACGAGTGTTCGCGCACGTTGCCAACCATCTGAAGCCAACAGGGGTACACGCCGCCCTTGGCCCCGATGGTGAGCGAGGACCAGATGGACCGGCACTCGAATTCGCGCAGGTTGTAGCCTTGATCGTAGTGGTTCAGCACTTCCTCGAAGGGCATGCGTGGCATGCGCACTTCGATGCCGAGGCGCCGGGCTTCCGCCAAGGTAGCCCGCAGCGCGGAATCGAGGCGCTTGCGCTCGATGACCGGCTGGCGAAAATCGGAGCGGCTGAAACTCGAGGGATCGACCCGGCCCAACTCCGGCAAGTCGTGCACCCGCGTTTCGGTCAAGAGGTTCAACACATTGGCGCCCGCATTTTTGGCGATGCGCGGCATCTCGGGCAAGCAGTCGAGGCTGGCGTCCTGGATCACGGTGTTGATGTGGATGAGCGGGGACTTCTTCCCCATCTCCTTGCGGTATCGGGCAAGGGCTTCGATACCGCGAATGCTCTTGTCGTAAGCGCCTTTTTGCGCGCGGATGACATCGTGCACATCGCGGGTGCCATCGATGGAAATCCCGGCGAAGTTGAATCCCCTGCCGCCAAACCATCGCGGCGCCAACTCGACGCAGCGGCGCGCGCGCTCATCGGTCAGCATGGTCGCGTTGGAGATGAAGTGGACGCGGCGCTTGGAGCACGCATGCTCGAAGATCTGCATGAAGTCTTTGCGGACAAACACCTCGCCGCCGGTGAAAGTAATCAAGCTGAAGCGGCCGGTTTGATCAATGACGTTGAGCCACTCTTCCGTGGTGAGTTCGCCATCGGCCTGGACCCGCGTGGGGACGCTCTCCAGCCAGTCGATGTATTGGCACATCTTGCAGCGCAGATTGCAGCGCCGGGTGATTTCGATATAGTAATGCCAGGTGGGCGGACCCCAGGCCTTGCGCGAGAACCGGTAGGGCAGCGCCGTGTAGGCACGCGTGACCACCCGGTACAATCGCGCTATCGTGCCTAACTTGTTTGGGTCTTCCAACATGCCCGCCTTTCACATCGCCCCGAGCTTGCGCCGCAATGCCCCGGAAACACAACACACCCTCTGTTGAGGCTAACACGTGCCCACAACGGTCTCATTCCATACGTGATGTCACAGGACACGCTCAAGTTCGATCCTACGGGGCCTGCCCGCGGAAAACAACCGGGGTGAGACTCTCAGGTGAGGATAGGCTGTCCAGGCTTGAGGAGCGGAGCAAGGGGGCATTCGGAACACCGAGGGTTGCGGCGGCAGAAGTCTTTGCCCGTGTACACGATAAGGCCGTGGTACTCCTTAAACAGGGGCAGGTCGCCGGGAAGATGCTTTTCGAAGATCGCCCGCAACGATTCGTAGTCGATTGAGGCGTCCACAATGCCGTGACGGCTCAGGATACGGCGGGTATAGGCATCCACGACGAAGACGGCTTTGCCGCACGCGTAGAGGAGGATGTCGTCGGCGGTTTCGGGTCCGATACCGTCCACGGCGAGCAATTCCGGGCGGAGTTGCTCCAAGGGCCGCTTCGCCATGCGCGCCATGCTGCCGCCGTAGCGTTCGCGGAGGTACCGGCAGAAGCTGCGAAGCCGCACGGACTTCACGCGGAAGTATCCCGAGGGTTTCAGGACCTCATGCAGGAGGGCGTCGTCGGCCTTGAGAATAGCCGTGGGGTTCAACAGCTTGGCGCGCTTCAGATTGGCGATTGCCTTCTCTACATTGGTCCAGGCGGTGTTCTGCGTGAGGATGGCGCCGACAGCGATCTCGAACGCCGTATCACCGGGCCACCAATGCGTAGGGCCGTAGTGCTTCTCCAGCCGGTCGTAAATGCTCCTGAGTGTGCGGGCGGTGCTCACTTCGCCTTCTTGAGAATCACGGTGGCGCGAGGCGCCTCGCCCAGTTCCTGCTCCAGGTTGCCTCTGTTCACAGCGCACTCAACGAAGCCCGAACTCTGCAGGACAATCAGACGCTGGCCTTCCGGTACCATGGCGTAGGTGTTCACGAAAGGCGCCGTGTACGAAGACGCGCCGATGGTCACTTCGACCGTGTCACCCTTCTTAATACCCAGCTTCTCCAGGTCACGTCCGGTGATGGTGGTCACGAGATTTCCGTAGGGATCGCCGCGCATGACCGAGCCGCGCGCGGTATCGCCCTCGACCACACTCGTTGGCAGCTCGATGGCTACCAGCTTGTCCAGCTTCTCCCCCACTTCGGAGAACGGAACGCCTTTCGCCAGCGCGGCCGTGACGGGTCCGTAGATATCGCGGCCGTGAAATACCGTGCTCGTGGTTTCCGAGCGCCAGAGGGCCTTGTTGGTGCACTCGCGGATTTCCTTCACGCCAAGGCGCTCGGCGATCAGTGTAAGAAGGCCATTGTCAGGACTCACAAAGTAGTGTCCCGATTCGGTTGCCAGAGCAATGGACCTACGCTTGGTGCCCACACCGGGGTCCACGACGCAGCAGAACACCGTGCCTTTGGGGAAGACCGGGGCTGCCTCCGCCAACAAATACGCGCCAGTGACGATGTCGTACGGGGGGATACCATTCGTGATGGCATCGATCCGGATTTCCGGAAACGCGCTGTACATGGCGCCTTTGATAATGCCGACGTAGATGGAATCGGTGCCGTAATCGGTGAGCATGACG
>JADLGB010000053.1 GCA_020849535.1 Candidatus Hydrogenedentota bacterium | reverse complement strand
CGAGGGCGTGTTGCCCAAAAGGGGTTGGATTCAGGAAATGTTGGAGCGTCCGGGGACGATCCCATCAGGACCCGGCCCATTCTCCATTCTGCTATTCCGCTCCCTCCCAGCTGCTGTTACACGCCCCCGATGATTCCTTGTTCGAATCTCCCTCCCAGGACAGGGCGAACCCTCGACTGCCGTTTCGGTGTTTTCGTGAACGGCAGCTTCTCCTGGCATTCAAATCTTGAGGGTTCAGGCCGGTTGGCCGAACCACGCTCAGAACGGGTATCACCTTCAGCGCAACGCTTCCTCCGTTCGGCACTTTCGTCTCGGGCATTTGCTCCCGAAGCATGATTCGCCAGTTCTGCACCGCCGCGATCAGACTGTCCTGAATCTGTTGCCGCCAAAGTCGTCGCCACCGTGCCCGCTTGAACCCATGGTTGTTTGCAGCATCTGCAAAACTCCCCTCCAGCAGATACTGTCGTCGTCGCCGGTCGGCGCGTGCCCGACCCCCATGGGCCTGTTCTCGGGCACGGTCGAGGAGTTCCTGATGTTCATGCCGGTGCACGGTCCGCCCGGTACGTGATCGGGTGCAACGCTCCCGCAAGGGGCAGCGCATACAGGTCTTCGCCGCGGTGATGTATTCCTTCGTCTTGCGCACCGGATGGACGCGACGGGGCCTCATCACCTGTCCGGCAGGACATCGAAACGTGTCAGTCGCCGGGTCATAGGTGAACTCGTCCTCGTCAAAAATGCCCTCTTTTCGCGGATTGACCTGACTGCGTCGCAGATCCCCCATGTGCGTCCGGTACCCCGCCTGCTGCGCCGCTACATAGTTCTCGCTCGTTCCGTACTTGCGATCTGCCACCAAGGTCTCTGCCTTCATTCCAGTGTTCCCTTCCGCCTGGGCCGCCAGCGCCATCAACCGCCGGTTCTCCGCCACGGCGCCGGTCGTCGTCTCCACCGCGGTGACCACGCCGCACTGATCGTCCACCGCACGATGGTGATGATACCGGGCTCGGGCCCCTTCGCTTCGGCTCTTGCGCACCGCCGTGGCATCAGGGTCGGTCGTGCAACAGGTCCGCTCCGACACGGCTTCATAGCTCTCGGGCGTCGTAATGCCCTCGTCCAGTTTCGCCTCCACGGCTCCGCAGGCGGTCTTGAGCGCGGTGATCAGTTCCACCGGTCCCTCGACGATGGAATCCTTGCTGGCGTTGGCATCCACGAGGCTGGAGTCCACGTGCAGCTTGCGTCCGTCGACCAGCCCAGCTTCCACACACTGACGCACGCTACGCATGAACAGCTTTTGGAAGACCTCTGCACCCCATCGCTTCCGGGCCTTGGAAAGCACGCTGTGGTTCGGAACGGGTGTGTCCAGGTTGAAGCCCAGAAACCAAAGGTAGTCCAGACGTTCAGGCAACCGGTCCATCAGCTCCCGTTCGCTGGCGATATCCTCGATGAACAACAAGATCATCAACTTCACCAGGACGACCGGGTCAACGGAGACATTGCCCTTGCGCCCGTAGCATCGGGCCACCTCCGCGCGGACGAACGAGAGGTCGAGGATGCCGTGAAGACGGCGCAACGGGTGATCCGCCCTGACCCGTAGATCCAGATCGATCCCGTATGTGAAAAGGTCCTTCTGAGATTGGTGGATCCCCATCATGGCAACGTCTCATAGACGTCCCAAACTCACTCCACGTTCATTCATTTGGGCAACACGCCCTCGATACCTGACCCCGTTGCCTCCACTTCATGACCGCCGACGGCTTCGCAAAGGTGCTTCAGGCCTCGCCGGGAACTGCCGCCCGGAATAAGACCCTCAAGGCTGACAACCTGATGGCAATTCGAGTTCCAGTACCATCCATGGCACAGCAGCATGCGTTCGAGGAGCTGTGTCAACAGGTCCAGCAGATTCGGACCAAGCGCGCCCCACAAGCTGCCGCGCTGAACGCCCTCCTCTCCTCGCTGCTCGACCGCTTCTTCAAACCGTGAGCGCGCATTTGGCGCGAGAACGTTCGGACGAAGCTTCGCGTATTGGTCAGGCGGATTTTGGCGCAGGCTTTATCGTAGGGACAGGCTACGGCGGGGCCTGCAAGCCTCGAAGGGTATCGGCTCGCCGTCTATCAACTAGTATTCCACCTTGAAAGTTGGCGAATCCTCCGCCCGGGACTTCCGGCGATCATATAGCCGCGTCGTCGAGATACTCGAGTGCCCGAGCCATTCCTGAACCTTAGCGATGTCCGCCCCGTGCTCGAGCGCGTTCGTTGCCGCCGTAGTTCTAAGCGCATGCGGCCGGACGGCGCTCAAGTGAACTCCAGCGACAAGCGCCCATTTCCGAACGACCGCCGCGTGAATCGCCCTCCCAGTCAGCGGCTTCTCAGTTTTGCCGTACGGATTTTTCACCGGCTGAAAGAGGGCTCCGGGACCATCGAGGCGGTGTCCGCGTGCTTCCAAATATTCCTCGATGAGCCGCACTGCCGCCGGGTGCACCGGAAGATATCGAACCTTACCGCCCTTGCCGCTAACGGTTAGCGTCTGGACGCCCCGCCGGATTGAATAGTCCTTCACCCGCAGAGAGCACAGCTCGGCGCGCCGGAGAGCGTGATACAACAGCACGGCCAAGATCGCCCGGTCCCGCCGTCCCTTCATCGTGTGGTCGGGCGGTGCAGCAAGAAGCTGCTTCGCCTGCGCATCCGAGAGGGCAGGGGTCTTCCCCTCGTTGGCGCCCTCCTTCGGCCGCGCAACTCCCTTCACAGGATTATGGGTGATGGCATTGGAGTCGCAGAGGTGGTCGAACAGGTCCGACAGGGCCGAGAGCTCTCTGCGGACGGTTGCCGGCGCGAGCGCGCGACGCTCGAGCTCTTTGCGCCAAGCGATGACATGGGCGCGCGTCACGGTTCGGAACTCCCTCGCTTCGCGGATCCCGAGGAAACGGGTGAATCCGCGGATGTCGGTCTGATAGGCTTGGCGGGTATTAGAATTCTGGATGTTCGCGAACCACTCAGCCTCGGGCGGCACCTCCTGCAGGCCTTGGAACTCGGCCCGAGTCAGAAGCCGCTCTGGTTCGATGCCTCGAATTTTGACCGGCGCAGCCGCATCCTCCATCTCAGGCAAACGCTGTTCTGTCAGACCGCCCTGTGTCTCGTCTGTCATCGATGACTCCATCCATGAACATAATCACTCTCTTCCTACCGCCCAGAAGAACCTAACACAGTCCCCTACTATTTCCCATAAACTATGTTATGGGAAATAGTAGGGGAAGGGGGGCATCCGAGGTCAGAGTGGATTCTTAGCCCAAGGTTTTCTCAGGAGACCTAAAGGACCGGGCTGACCATCAACCGAACATTCCGACGGGGCCGCCGGGTCGCTACACTTGGGTTCGGATTTGGTAAAGAAGTCCTGCTTTCGCTGTTTATCGCGGCGCCGATTCTCTTCGATTTTCTCGTCGTCCCATAGGTTAGAGCTGAGTATCCGGCTGCGACGGATGATGTAATGCGATCGACACCGAAAGTTCCAGTTACCAATCGAAGGCCATAGCGACACGGTCTCGCCATCGAAGGTCAGTTTCCAGTCCGTCGGCGTGAACGGCGTGATGACCTGTTCTCCGCACCCACAACAACAAGAATGTGCTGCCGTGGCGAAATCCATCGAGATGTAGATCATTCCCGGCTCGAGCTGGTCAGGGATGAACTGAACAAAGCGGTGTTCAAGCCGCGCGTCGCGTAGCATAGAAGTCTCCGCTCAACATTAAGTTGCCGTCGGTCGTATACGTGCTGTGGTGCTCGCCTTCGAGGTCCCGATAAAAGCCCCTAAGCTTCTTCCACTTAATCACCGCCAAGACGGCATTCAACGCGTTCAAATCCGCGACTTGGATGTTGGAGGAATAGATATTGTCCGCGCCGTCGTTGGCGAAGGAAATACGGCCTTGGTGAACATGCTCACGCTTTTCGGGCGTGCTCGCGGTAACCCGCAAGATCCCGCCCAACGTACCGTCCACGAGCTCAAGACCCATCCCAACGTCTACAAAAGCCGCTCCAAGAGCCTCCAGCTTCCGAACGATCAATCTCTTCGCCTCACTTGCATCCATGCAGATGAAGGCGAAAGTGATGCCATCCAATAGGTGCAGGTTCCCTGCCTCCAAAGCGACTCCATGCGCAACAATTCCTTTGTGCATGTTTGAGTAGAGGGCCTTCAGGTAATCAACCTTTTTGGGTGCCTCGCGCAGTTGGTCGATATTTGGTGCCCCTGGTGCCCGAAACGCATTGTGCTGAAGGAACTCATCGCCATCGATGATGCGAATCTCGCGGACTGGAGTTTTGGCCACGAAGTCCAGAACGTATGAGCCCGTTCCGCCGAGACCAATAATCGCCACCCGCTCCTTTGCTAAGAGCGCGGTAAGCGCTCCTATGCCGACCCGGTCCGAGGCGGTTTCGGTATAGCAGAACACACTGTTTTCCTCGTCCTCTGGAGCTCGAAAGGTTCGAGGAGACACGCCCGGTTTGAGCACGTTTGCAGGCCCCGCCAGAATCGCTGCATACGTGGACATCTTGTGATGGTAATCGGTGTAGCCGGATGGCGGCTTGCTTGAAAAACTATGCTTGGCCATCACGCCATTACCGAGGTTCAACGCGCCGCTTTGGTGGGCTATTTGGCGAAGCGGATTGCCGTCAGCCGCGCATGGGAACTCCCCATCGAAGTAGGCCACATGCGTATCCGGTGTCCGCGCCACGTCACCGGCGACGTTGAGCGTTGATATTAGGGTTCCCAACTTAACCTCGCGTTGCGCGTTCACGTAGGGAACATCGCGCATGACGAGGAGACCACTGCGAATCTGAATGAAGTAGCCCTCGTCGCGGAGCCGCTTCAGATCAGGACTAAGATTTATCAGTTTTTGTGACATTGAAAATGGTTCCTTTCTTTTTCACTTCCACGACACCACCTGCACCGAGTTCACCGGCATGAGGCTTTGAAGCGGCATGCCGATAGGTCACGGAGAAGATGATGTTCTCTCCGTGAGGACCAGGAAACGCCAGCGCGACAACTTGCTCGAACGTCACGTCTTCGTCGTGAACGATGCGAGGTCGAGCGTTGACGATGATTTCGTAATCCGTCACCGGCTTCGGCCCGGTCACGAATCTCTCGATTCCGGGGTCACTGAGGTCTATCAAGTCTCCTCTTTCGACCAACCGAGTCTCTCCACGGCCTTTCAGGAAGACCGCGAAGCCTCTACCAAGGTCGCCCAGCTTGAACCGGTAGGCGCCTTGGATGACGGGTTTTCCCCATTCGATCTGCCGCTCGTCCAGGGTCAGCTTGAACAGCCGGTCAGTGCTGAATCCGATGAATCGTTCCGCCCCACGTTTCCGAAGGTCGAACGGTTCGTCGAGCCTCACGTCCTCAAAGTCGCCATTTGGGAGGACGGCCAAAAGACTGAAGGTCTCTACCGGAGTGGCACCAGCCGCATTAAGGATTTCGCGACCGAGTGGCACTGGCTCCGTCAGATCGAGAGCGCGAAAGTTAAGATTGTCTTGCGCGTAAAGCACTTTGTATGTACGCGCGAGGCGGAGGGGGCGGCCTTCGCGCAGCGCCTCTCCCACGTCCTCTTGGCTTATTGGTTCGTTCGCAATCATATTGATCTCTTTCTTAATCTGGAGGGAACTGCCGCCTCCAAGAGAGCAATCGCAGGAACGAGCACCGACCGGTAAAATCTCTCAGAACTTTCTCTGAAGCTTTCCGTCGGGCGTAGTGCCGCAGATGAAGAATGCCGGACAGTTTGGGCAAGTGCGCGAGGACGGGTTCGCCGGGAATTGGCCGAGGCGGATTTCCTTGAGAAATTGATTCAGTTTTTCTCTGCGATATTCGAGCTTCTTGGCCGTCATCGAAACCACCGCTGCCTTCTCATCGGAAAGATAGATCAGTTCAACAATGGCGTCAGGAAACGCCTGTTGGGCTGCAAGAATCAGCGCCGCAGCATCAACGCTTTCGGCATCGTCGGACCGCTCATGGCCAGTCTTTACCCGGCGAAAGGTGCGCTTGCCGTCCGGTCTCAACAATACATCGTCTGGCAGCACGATGATTTCCTCGCTTTCAAACTTCAAACTAAGCGCAGCAATTGGCTGTGGCGTGTGGTTTCGGCGAACGGATGCAAAGTATCGCACCATCGGTAATGCAAAATCCTTGTATTCCTTTGCATAACCGTGATCCGCTAGGCCATGCGTGGTG
>JADLGB010000052.1 GCA_020849535.1 Candidatus Hydrogenedentota bacterium | reverse complement strand
TCCCTACGCCCTTGCCAGGGCTGTGGCTACACGCGGCGCTCGAACGGCCTGAAAGGCCAACATGCTTCTGGTGCATGCGACTGTAGGCCAACTTAGTTCGAAAGCCGCGTAGAATGTGCGTAACTTTTTAAGATCCTGCAAGTTAGTAGTCCAGGGCAGAGCGAAGCGCCGCCCTGGGCACACGACTCCCATCTTGAGCGCTGAAGGTGCGACATGAAACAGTGGTTCCGCAGCTCACATGAGAGGAAGAGCACGACTAGGAGGCCCCGTCAAGCGCGACCAGCATATCCAGGATCTCGCGGCGGACTGCGTCGGCGACGGTGCGATCGCATTCTGCTTTCCACCAGAAATCGGTGTCTTGTGTGTAGACGGTCCGGACCCGCGCGGGACCTTGGACGAGTAGCTCCTTCGCTCTTGCGATGGTCTCCGCGGACACTCCGCGACTGGACGCTGATGCGATGGCCTCCTCCAGTATCGCAAGGTACTCGTAATCCTCGATACCTTCGCGAATGGCTTCCATATGTTTACCCGCAGTCACCGAGGTTGCGTCCAAGAACACGGGTGTGTATGCGGTGCGTCCCGCGGCATACTCGTTCCAGGATACGCCATTACCATCGTCGCCAAACGCCCAGAAATACGACGCCCCGGCTTTGTACTCCCAGCAGGTCCAGGGCTGCAAACGGCAATAAACATACGGATCAAGCAGTCGCATGGGGCCGCTGCACGAGTAGAACTCGAGGGCGCGTCCGGCGTCTCGCTCTTGGATGTACCGCTGACGCGACTCCTCCGAACCGCGCACAAACAAGGGAAGATTGGGACACAGCACATCGCACAGCGCGAGCATCTCAGGGTCTGCCCCATTAATATCGGCGTACGTCGGGTCCTCCCAAATGCGAATGCCTGTTTCGGCTTTGCGCAATGCGGCGGCCCACGCCTTGATCACGGCGTCATGTTCGTGTGCGTGCGGCTCGTCGAAAACGAGTACGGCAAACTGCTCCGGCTTCAGTCCGCGCACGCGGATGTGGCCGGCCCAGAAGGTGAACCACTCGCGCGCGGCCTGTTCGAAGGGTGCAGTGCCCATCGGCATCGAATTCAGATGCTCCGCCACAGCCGCGAACACACAATACTGTGCCGCACCCGACCAGCGGTCGATCCACGCGTCGAAATGGGCGGTGTCCGGCTTTTCGATCATGTGACCTTCCGCATTGTACGCTCCATATGGCAGCACGGCGCTCGTACCCCAAGGTGAATCCACGAAGCGCTCGCGCAGATGGGCTATCAGTGGTTCGCGGTTCTCCGGTGTCACGCCGTACATCGCGGGCTGGTCGGTGTAGTCCCACCCGCCACAATGCAGCTTTGCCTGATCGGGAAAGCGGAACGGGTAGACCTGTACCGCGAGCGGTACGCGAAGCGGCTCCTGTCCTGCTTGCGCAACGACGATCTCTCCACGATGCTCCGCGGCAGGCTGGTCGACAGGATGAAACGTCATCCACACCTGCCGGGTGAGGCCGGGCTCGACCCGTATGTGATATCCATTGTCGTCGCGTTTAGCTTCGGGTAACGCGGCCACAACGGGAACCAGCGTCTTGGTGTCAGTCCAAGCCGCTTCGTGCACGGTGATCCAGGACGGCATGGGGCTCCCCGGAATACCTTCAAAGCGGAGGGTGAGATCCATTGGCGCTTGGGTCGCATTGCTCAGGTTGAACGCAGCGGCCCGATACTCATTGTTCATCATCCACACACTGATTTGCGCGGGTGCGGAGGAATCGGGGATCCCAATCAAAGGAATCATGTCCCAGAGTGGCGACTGCCACGTAAGCAGTGGCGCGGCGCCCACAGCCGACCACAGCCTGGCCTGCGCGCAAAACACCCGGGCGTGGACTTCGTTCAATGGAAGCACGGCACGGAACTTCTCGTCGTACGCCACGGGCAGACTGGTGATTGCCAATGCTGCCGAATCGAGATCGCCCGCGATAGCCGTCCGTACCGCCTCGTCAATCGGTGTCTGCTGGAGAAGTGCGCGCAGGTCATTCACGTCATGTGTGATGCGCCGCTCGACTGAGACCTTTACGCTCAACCGCTTCATGAACGCAACAACATCATTTACGGGCTCCCCAGGCAGCGGGGTGGAGGTCCACGCGGGCTCGCCCGCGTAGACCTCGATCTCATCCACGAAGAAGTACGGTTCCGATACCGCTGCAATGGTCACGTAACGCCCGTGTGTCTTGAGTGTGTCCGTCCAGTATCGGTGCGTGGAATACCCATCCTTGGGGGGCGACGAATGCTGTTCGCTGAGAGAGACCAGATCGCCCGCCCAGTGAAAGACCTTGTCCTCGCCGGCCGTGAACACGTAAATGCCCACAGGCCAGAAGACTCCGGCCGTGCCTGCGGCCGAGCGCAGCGAAAGACCTCGAATGGGCTGGTCGCTCCCGAGATCGATTGCGACTACTGCCGGCTTCGCGTTCTGCCAGCCCACGGTGGAGGGCTGGGTCCAGAAGTAGCCATCCGAATACGCGCCGTCCGTGAGCTGCGTCGTGTCTCCGGGATCCGTGCAATGCGAATACCCCGGCGCCGGTTGCAGGGCATAGGACTTGCCCAAGGCCAGATTCTCTCCGGGCCGGGTATACGCGGCCGGGTCATCCGCGGCCTGCCCGGGCGCCATCGGCATGAGTGCCATTGTTGCGAGGATTAGAACGCTCAATCTGTTTGTCATTTCAGCACACTCCACATGCGATGCCAGTTGAGAGCAGGGAGTCCATCCTCTGCATCCCGGGAATCCTGTCATTCTGTCAAAGAGCTCTGGATAGGATAACAGGATTGCAAACGAAACATTAGGAGCAAGGTAATCGCGTCTTCGCTGTGTATCTACCAGTAGAGAGTTCTCAATTCCCAACCTTCAACCACTTGTCCAGCCAATCAAAGGCCTCGGCCTGCATGGCCGCGTTGAACTCGTGGGGAACGGGCCACAGTTTCGTCGCAAGACGATCACCCACGTTCTGCGACTCCCATACCGCGCGCATCTTCGCATAGGCAGCCTCTACGCCAGGCACGGGGAAGAGGCCGTCCTCAGTGCCATTGAAGAACAACATCGGCTTTGGGCAGGCTAACGATGCCACGTCAGGATAGTCGAGCAACGCGCGAATACCAGGATGGATCATGCTGAAGCTGGATTGGCCCGTAGTTTGGTTATTGCCTGGACTTGCCAAGGTCTTCGTGTCGCCCATCCAGCAGATCGCGGCGCCTGCCTTGATAATGTCCGTGGCCGCGGCGAGGCTCCACGTTCGGTGCGAGCCCATGGACAGGCCCACGCAACCGATGCGATCCGCGTCCACTTCCGCGAGGCTTTGCACGAACTCCGCGCTGCGAATATCGTCCCAGACGATGTTCCCCGCCCAGGACCTTCCCAATTGCAGCATGTTTGCGCCGAGAGCTTGCTGGTCCTCGTATTTCACGCCGCCGTAACGTCCGCGATCGCCCCAGAATAACGCGTCCGTCGCGAAGACGACGTAGCCGCGCTTCGCCATTTCGTCGCCAATGAAATTGCCGCTGTAGTACTTGGTCACCCAGTCCACGGCATCCGCGACGCGCTCTTCAGATTCGCCGAATGGGCGAATTACTTTCTCTTTGCCGATGGAAAAGTGTGCGCCGTGGTCGTGCAACGCGACGATGGCAGGGAAGGGCCCTTCGCCCTTGGGAATGAGGAGGTACGCTTTGACGCGTTCGTCCGAGGAAATGTTTATTGCCAGCTTTCGTGCGATGTAAGTGCCCCGATCCTCCTCCGCGATCACCTGAGGATTGAAAGGCGCCCGCGGCGGCGGAGTCTGAAGTGTGTCGAGGTAAGTCTCGCGTGCATGGCTTCGCCACACCTGAAAGTCTTCGTGCGAACTGGACCACGAGACAGGAAATGCCATCCGCGCCACGCTAGGAGCGTTGAAGCTGGGTACGAGATCGCGCACTCCAAACTCGGCGCTTCGCGCGACGCCCGCAGGCGCGCTCGGCCACGAAGCGCGCCACCGCGAAGCATCGGTATCGTAGTTTGCGCCGAGATCACTCGCGCTCCCTTTTGTGAGGTAAACGACGGCGCGCAGACTCGTGGGCCCTTGCGGATTCACTGCAAGGGGTTCTCCCGGGATGCCCGCCGTTTCGCTGGCCAATCCCAGGACCCACTGCCCGTCGGGGCTGGTGAAGACCTGCAAAGTCTCTCCCGGGCGGGGGGACCCGATCGATTTCCATCCAGGCCGAGATGCATCGTCGCCCCAATTCACCTCCAGTGCCCGGCCACTGACCTCGGCGTGTTCTGCATCCGGTTTCGGCCACACGGTAAACGTGCAGTCAACGTGGTTCACATTGGGTGTGAACTGCGCGGTATACGTGGCTTCGGGTCTGTCCAGAGTGAGGGAGAGCGCACCGGACTGCGCATCGCTTCGCCACGCGGACGCGGTTGCAGCCTGCGTCTCCGGCATGTTCGTCCATGCCAGTGCGGGGATGACAACAGCGGCCTCAGGATTTGTGGGGTCCTCCACCCGCATCATCGCGCCATCCTGCGGGGTAAGACGCAGCCGCTGGTCAGGCACGCGCGCGAGCACGCGGGAGAGTGGTGCATTCCTGTAAAACAAGCGTTCCGCGGGGCGATGCTTGAGGTAGAAGTGCAGCACCTCGCCGAAATGCACTAGCCCGTCAGGAGGCGACCCGCCCACAGACACTGCGCCCTCCGTATAGTCGCGGGATGGATCGCGATCGCCGGGTTTTGTGTACAGGTCGTAGATGGTCTTCCCTTCGGGGATCGCGTTGGTGCTCCGTTCCCATCCGGTCAGTCCCGCAAGGATTTGTCCGCTGATGCGATATCCTTCAATGCGGCCCTGAAGGGTTCGCTCGATCGCATCCAGCATATTGGAGATATTCTCGCCCCGTACTTCCAACGACTTCGCGGCCCGCACGAGTTGCGTGGCGTGTTCCATGCCCTGGCTGATGATCACGCCGCTGCTCTTCGGATGAGGGTAACGCCAGCCGCCGACGGGGTCCTGGGAGGAGGCCAGGAAATCCCCCACGGCGCGCACGACATCGCGCAGCTTGGGTTCATCAGGGTACTCCGCCAAGAGGTCCGGCAGACCCGCCAGTGCATAGCCGATGATGTACGGCTTCGCATAACCAGCCTTGAGCCCGGCAGCATCATCGTCGATGAAGATCACATCCTCGGCGATGGGTTTGCCGCCCTGATCGAACAAGTCGCCGGTCGAAATCTTCTCGCGCAGTTCGCGAAACAGACGTAAGGCCTCTTCGCGATACTCCGGCACGCCGGTGAACCGGTACAGGCGTATGAAGTCCACCACGTCGCCGATGTTGCGGCACTCGCCCGTGTTGGTGTGGATGAAGCCCTTCGCATAGGCCACCTGATGGCGCAAGGCCGTGAGCATGCGCGGGTCTCCCGTTTCTTCATACGCATAGAAGAACGAGTCGTAGCCCTTCGTGCAGAAGTGGGAAGTCCAGTTCGTGCGCCACAGATAGCTCGTGTCGCCCTCGTGTTCCTTCTCGCCCGCGGCAACGGCCGCGTTGTAGCGTGTGCCGCCGCAGTCCGGCGCGTCCCCCCACCATATCGAAAGATCGTACATGTTCGAGCACCATTGCACCGCCGTCTCGCGCAAGGCCCGGCTCGATGCCCGATACGACTCATCGAAGATCGCCGGACAATGGTTAAGCCGGTTCATCCCGTAATACCCCGCAGGTGCCCCTGGGTTGAACGCGGTCACATTCCCATAGTCATCGCCGCGTAGCGCGCTCTTCACCATCCCCTCGCGATGGAAGCGGCGCGCATCGTCGAGCAGGGGATACAACGACAGATCATCCGGCGTTCCCGATCCATAGAGGACATCAAAGGACTCCGGCGCGATCCGAATGTCCAGCGCAGGCTCCAAGAGCGCGTTGACCGGCGTGTGCCCTGGCTTGCCCACAACAAAGGCGGCCGCGCGCCACGCGGTGGATTGGAACGGCACTTTGTCCTCTTCGCTGCAACGGATGTAAGTCAGGCCAGGCTTTCCATCAAGCGTTTCCACGACTGCCCGCCCACGCAGCGTGAGCGGCGCGATCGGAAAGTCTATCTGGGCATGCGTGTCCTGGGTCTGCAAGGAGAAGCCTTCTCCCGACGCGAAGGAGTGCTGCTGCCCCTCCGGAAATGCGAGTCCTTCGACACGCCAGCCGAGCGTCGGTGCGTAAGCGTCGGCTTCGCCGAGCCGCTGCACGTGTGCTTGCACCGCAACCGTACCTTCACTGTCCGCGCGCACCTCGATGATGCGCGGCCACGCGCTGTCGGGTACCAGCAGGCGAAGCCACAAGTAATGCTCGCCGGATTCGATGACCTCGCAGAAGGGGGCGTTCGATTCCGTCACTGGGGGTGCGATAAACGATGCAGTCCATGACGGGAACTCCGCGGCCGTGCACGATACGCTGTCCAGGCTAAGGTGCAGGGTCATCCCCGCGAAGTTGACGTCAAAGCCCGGACCCGCAGGCACTGGACCAACGGGAGATGGGGGAGTGGCGTATCTCAACCCGAGCCGAAAGGTGATTGGCTGCGTGTCAGCAAACGTATACGGGAAGGTCACGATGCCACGCCGCACACTCGCCGGCTGCCCAGGGTGCCGCGTCAACGCGCGAATGTCGGCGGCAACCGCGTTCCCATCAATTTCGGCCATGAGTCCCATGCCCAAAGGAAGTGTCGCTGGGGCAAACGGTACCGAGACCCGCACAAGGCGTGTGCCCGCGCGGTCCGGCGTCACGGTAAGCGACGGAAGCTGGCCCACAAACCCTTTGCATACGCCGGATGCTTCAACCGGCGGCTCAGTGTGTCTGAACCGTTCCACCCATCGCGCCGCCTGCTCGGAATCCGCGCAGGCCGCAATGCTTGCCCAAGCACCCAGCGCAGAGAGAATGAGTGTTCGCGTGCCCCACATATCGCACCTCCGGCTTGATAGCGACCGAAGACAATACTATGCATTTGCTGCGGGAAAGGGAAACAGGACAGCGCGAGTCCGCTCACTTGGCCTTTGTTGCCCGCGTGTGCGTCAAACCTCGTTCGCTGGCGGTGGCTGGTTTCGGTGATTAATGTTTGCGCTCCGTTCACCCGCCATGATGTGCACGGCAAGGCCCAACAGGATCATGCCGCCGCCGGCCCATTGGACGCTGCTGAGGCGGTCTGCCATGAGGGCATACCCGAGCACTGCCCCAAGCAACGGCTGCACGAAGAGCGAGAACGCGGCAACATGCACAGGGATATGCCGCAGGGTCGCCAGCCAATACGCATAGCATCCCGCGGTCGCGATCGGCCCCACCCACACGAGAGCCGCAAGACCGCGCGCCGTGAATTGGGATGCCTGCGGCACGCCGCCCGCAATGGCGAGATGCACGGTCAGGCATAGCGCGCCCGTGGCCAGTGCGATCGCCAGGATGGCCACGGGATGCGTGTCTCGCACGATACCCTTGCCGATAATGCTGTACATGGCCTCGCCCGCCATTGCGGTCAGCAAGAGCAAATTGCCGAACACCTGTCCGCTGTTGGTCCCGTAACTCGTGAACCCGCTCAGAAGCGCGAATCCGGCGAACGCAATCAGGACCGTCAGCCATCGTCCTGGCCCGAGACGTTCGCGAAGAATCAGCCAGGCCAGTACAATGGTGACCACAGGCTCAAGTCCGGTAATCAGCGAGTTATGCGTTGCCAGGGATGCATCGAGCCCGTACGTGATCAGGAGTGGCGTGAGATAGAAGACGATAGTCCCCATGAGTGCAGCACGTAGAAGGACACGCCCCTTGGGTTGCTGCCCGCTGATTTTCCCGCGTACACGGAATATGAACCAGCCCAGCCCCAGGACTGCCGCGCTTGTCGTGACGCGCAACCACGCCACCTGCAGGGGGTCCAGGTCTTCCAGCAGGAACTTGGTCATTACAGGATTTGCGGCCCAGAGGAGATTGGCGACGAACAGCCCGGCCACGATTGGGAGTCCGCCCGCGTGCCCGAGCCGTCTCACGGCCTGGAACCGGCGGGCGCGAACTCGCGAAGGGAGTCGCCTTCGATAAACGCGTCGAGATAAGGCCGCAGGTAACTCAGCGTGAACACGGCGAGCCCGTCCATCCCTTCTTCACGCGCGGGCTTCATGTAAACGCCAATTTCCTGCGCGGATGTCACCTCGCCGTGGCTCGTCTTCACGCCGAGCGCAAACGTCATGGTAGGACGTCGCCCCGCGTGCGCGACACACGCCGCCGCGTCGCGGCAACGCTTGCGAAATTCGTCGAGATAGGCGTCTCCATAGTTCTTGGGGTAGCAGTATCCCGAGACATTGACCACGTCGAGGTATCCGCGGCGGACCCATTCCGGCCAATTCTGCGCCACATAGTGCTCGCGCGAGACATGCGCGCCCCATGTGTACAAACCGATCTTGACCTGAGGACGAGTCTCTTGGAGTTGTTCGTGAATTGCCCTCATCAGTTCGGTCAGACACTCCTCCTTGAATGCTTGGAGTTGCACGTCTTTGCGGTCGCGAATGTCATAGTCCTGACGGCCCGTCTCCTGGAGAAAACGGGCGCGCGTCTCCGCATCAAAATCTACCGGCTGATTCGGGTAGCGAAGATAGTCCAGTAAAAGCCCCTCTGGCTGATACCGTGTCACAATCTCGTCGATCACCGATACGAGCCATTCCCGTGCGCCAGTAGCTCCGGGGGATATATACCCCGTCGCTTGGCCTTTCGCGTCCCGCAGCGCCCACTCCGGATGTTCGGCCAGAATCCCCTTGGGCGCATCATGCCCAGAGATGAGCATGGGCACGGCTGGCCAGACTTCCAGTCCGCGCGCGTGCGCCTCGCGGACGAACACGCCCAAGGGATCCCACTCGCCATACGCCCGCTTCGCAATCACCGTGCTTGGGTAATGTGCCTCTCCTGCTGAAGTCGAAGCATAAGGGAGAATTATCCGAAGCCCACTGCGTTTCATGTCGTCCAGGACCGCGCCGATGGACGCCTCGCGCTCTTCCGGAGTGCCCGATGCAGGGAAGCATTGCGGCATGTGTACGTACGCGGCGAGCCAAGGCTCGGCGAAGGCCGCGTCAGAAAGTAGGAGAAGTCCAAGGCCAGTTAATAGTAGCGCCGGCGTTCTCATTCCAGGGCCCCCGAAAGCGGGCCGTAGATTCCGTTTCCGGTGTGCATATCGAACGGACCTACGATATCGGCCACTTCACACGCAGAATCCGCAAGCAGTTGGCCATCTTGAAAGACCTTCAGCCGTCCCTCATTGCACACGAAGCGAAAGCTCGTCGTGTCCTTCCACGTGAAGGAGGCCGCAACCTGCGCGTGAGATTCGAGTCGGTGGACGCGACCGTACTGCGCCAGCGTCTCGGGCGCCATGAAATCGTGCTCCGCCGGGTTAAACGGCTTCCCCTGCTTGTTCATTGTCGCAATGTACATCGAATTGCCCACGTTGGTCAGGCTCGAAATGCGCTGGCCCCAGTAATTGTAGGCGTCACTCTTGCCTTTCATGGCCGCCGCATAGGGTTCCTGGTCCTCCTTGCTGAGCGGCGGCGCATCAAAAACCCGTCCGACGAATTCCCACGCGGGGTTGTCCGGGTCGTAGCGCCACAGCTCGCCCCACGGCCACACCCCCGCGTAGAGATAACCGCCGTGTATGGCGAGGGTCTGCGCTTCACGCGCATTGGGGCTGACTTCCGCGGGCACAGGGATGGGCATCTCGAACAAGCGCAGGCCCGCCTCGTCATAGACATATAAGGAACCTGTGGGATAGTGCCCAATAAACAGATCGTCGTATACCCGGACCATACTGTACGCCTGCCAGCTCTTGCCATCGGACTCACGGATGCGGCGTATGGCGCCGTTCGTATAGATATAGTAATTGCCGATGTTGGTCACCAGATGAAACTCGTCGCCATACGTGCCAAAGACAAAGATGCTCCCTTCCAACGGGAACGTTGCGGCCCCGTCTAGGTTCGTGGGCAGCCCCGTGCCCGGCGTCCAGGGAATCACGCTCAGGGTTTGCCCCTCGTAGTGGAAGATGAAGAGATTTCCTTTCGCGTAGTAGCAGAGAATCGATCCGCGGTCTGAAGTGTAGACGGCCTGCCCATCGTAGGTGATCTGGTTGCTATAGAAGACCAAGGGCCGATCATTGACATACTGCAGACCACAGAATCCCGCGTCATCCGGGGCCCACTCCGGCGCGTACGGCTGAAGGTGCCCTTCGGCGTCGAGCGAGTGGAAGCCCGCGGGTGTGCCAAAGCGGCTGAACACCACCAGCCCGTGCTTGTCGGCGAGGGTTCGCGTGGCATTGTACTCCGCGCCGTACGGGTTTCCGACGGGACTGACCGCCACGGCGGCCTTCGGGGGCTTGCAGTAAAACACGATCTGGCGCGCATTATCCCGGATGTAGGTCGAGTGCCCCTCGTCAAACCCGGCGCCGAAGCGCACCTTCCCGGCGCGGTCCCTCGCCTCGAAGAGGGAACCAAGCGACTGGCCCACGTCGGCACCAAGGCGGACGCGCACGGCTATGTCGAAAAGCGGTTCCCCGTAGGATGGCAGACCGGCCACCAGAATCAACGCAAGAGCATATAGCCGCCGAGCGTGCATGTTGTCTCCTTTCTCCGCATACACCAGTCGCAGTCCTTCTCGGCAATAGTAGTCGCGAACCACATGCGGCGCAACGCTGCCTCGTGGTAGGATTCCCCGGTACACATTCGAGCCATGCCCGGAAAGGACATCGACATGAATTACCCGATAAGCCGCCGCTTCCTCAGCGTTCGCTTGATGATCATGATTCTTGCTTCGGCGCTGCTTAGTGTTTTGCCTGCGAATTCCCAGGAGGCTCCGCCCATGCCTACTACCGATCCCGGACTCAGCCAAGATGACGACGCCTACATGAACCGCCAGGCGGACGCCTTCCTGAAGGAGGTGAACTCCGTACTACTCGCGGTGCCCCCACAGTATCCAGAGCCGGATAACCGCCGTCTCGCGCTGCGCCTGCTGGACGCCGTACTTCATGATATCTATGCGCCCAATCGGGTACCCCTCCAGAACTTCTACCATGAGCGCATGGAACGCGTGGCCGCGGAGTTGGAGAGCACGCAGGTTCAGGAGGGTGGGGCCATCTGGAAGATGTACAACCACGGGTTCATCGTGCGCACGGCCTCCGTCACGCTAGCCTTCGACGTGCACCGTGGCGCCAGCCGTTTCCGGGTGGACGATCCGCAGCAGGGCAGAACCGCCGTGCAGTGTCCGGGTTTCCCCATGCCGGACAGTTGGGCCGAGCGCATCGCCCGCCAATGCGACGTCCTCTTCATCAGCCATAAGCACGGCGACCATGCGGACCCCGCCGTGGCGCAGGCATTCCTGGCCCTCGGCAAACCGGTCGTCGCCCCTGTGGATGTCTTCGAAGGCAACGAACTGCAAGCCAAGGTCACGCATCTGGAACGCATCGCCCACGAGAAGCAGACCTTGCACGTGAAGGACGGCTCGTTGGAGCTGAGCCTCGTCGTCTACCCCGGACAGCAGTACCAGGGCGAGGGCACGCTGAACAATGTTGTGCTCGTGTTCACGCCTGAGGGCATGTCGTTTGCCCACAATGGCGACGAGATCAACGACCCCTATCCCGACTACCAGGAAGACTTCAAATGGATCGATGCTGTTCACGAGCACCACAAGGTGGACGTCTTGATGACCAACTGCTGGTCAAACGACATCCTGCGGCAGACCCGCGGCTTCGATCCCAAGCTTGTCCTCCCCGGTCACCAGAATGAACTCGGACATCCCATCTGGGACCGGGTGCCCTATTGGGGCGACGCGGAACAACTGAAGTTGAATCTCTTCGACCTGCCGGACGCTGGTTATCCCCTGGTCGTCATGACGTGGGGAGAAACATACCGCTACTCGCCGAAGGCTGAGTGAGTCTACAGACAGCGCAGATGAGCCCATCGCGGCGTAGCCGCATCCAAATGAAGACATATCTCCACCGATCTGACCCATTCAGATGGAGACACATGAGGTGGCATGCGCATCCTGCCCATGGTCTTCGTTTCATACGAACGCAGAGGCGCGGAGTTCGTAGGGAAACGCGGAGAATTCAAAGGCGACGCCAAAATCGAGCACGATCTGGGAGTCGTGGGGGATGCCGTGGGGCATCCCTTGTCCAGAGCATTATCATCCAACAGTTTAGCCCAAGAACGCGGCATCAAGTGTGAACCTCCTTTACGAAGTCGGCGATCAGGGACCCCGGGCACGCTCACAAGTCTTCCGCGGTCATTGCGAAATCCAGGCGTCCGCGCTACTATCAAAGTAACCTCAAACGCCCTGCCTCATTGGCGGCTGCCCGGGAGAATTGCCATGAGATGGAAAGGACGCCGTGCAAGCGTAAACGTCGAAGACCGGCGTTTCTCGCGGAAGGCCGGATTGGCGACCGGTGGAATCGGGACTATTGTCGTCGTTCTCGTCATGATGTACATGGGAGTCGACCCTCAGGTCCTGATGGACTCGGGTGTCCTGAACCAACAAGCCTCCATGCCTGTCGAGCAAGGACCGGTCGACCCGGCCGAAGAAGAGGCCGTGGGCTTCGTCTCGGTCGTCTTGGCGGATACGGAAGACGTGTGGAGCGAGTTGTTCCGGCAGCAGGGTAGCACGTACGTGGAACCGAAGCTGGTGCTCTTTCGTGGTGAAGTGCAGTCCGCGTGCGGTTTCGCCAGCGCCGCCGTGGGACCTTTCTACTGCCCCGCCGACCAAGATGTCTATCTGGACTTACAGTTCTTCGACGAGCTGAAGCAGCGCTTCGGAGCGCCGGGTGATTTCGCGAAAGCCTATGTGATCGCGCACGAGATTGGGCACCATGTGCAGAACCTGACCGGTCTGAATCAACAGGTCCACGAGCAGCAACAGAGAGTGGGGGAAGTGGAGTCGAATCGCCTGTCCGTGCGTCTCGAACTTCAGGCCGACTACTTGGCGGGCGTCTGGGCCCACCACGTCCAGAAGACCAAGCAAGTGCTCGATCCCAACGACATCGAGGAAGCCCTGAATGCCGCAACCGCTATCGGCGATGACCGCCTCCAAAGGCAGGCTCAAGGCACCGTGGTGCCCGATTCCTTCACGCACGGCACCTCCGCCCAACGCCTGCGCTGGTTCCGCGAAGGATACAAGACAGGCGATTTTTCTGCATACATGGCGCTTTTCGAATTGGATTACAGCGCGCTATGATCTTTGTGCGAGGGGGAAACCCCAAACATCAAGGAGTCGAAGATGCGTAGTGTATATGTCGTCCCTGCATTGGTGTTATTCGCAGCCCTCCCAATTGCCATTGCGAGAATTGTCTTTCTTGCTCCACGTCCCGAACTTTCGTATGAAGGGGTGACCTTCCGCCCGGACGATCTTCACGCAGGTGTCCTCCAGGCCTTTGACTCCAAGACCGGCCAGCTCCTTTGGGAAAAACGTCTCTACGACCATTTCATGGTGCCCCTGCTGGAAGCAGATGTGCAGTGGCACTATATTGACGGCATCTTTCTCGACAAGGAGAAGAATCGGCTATTTGTAAGAAACGACGCAGATACTCTGATTGCCTTGGACCTTGCCTCCAGGGATACCACGGTCTTCGAACTGGGAAATCGCGTGACGGCCAAGGTTGTGGACCGCAAGGAAAGCGGACAGGACTATGATGAGTTGCTTATCATGCACGGAGAGGAGGTGCTGCAACGGTTCCCCAGCGTGGGCAGCGCGAAATAAGAGAACAACATCCCTGTAGCGCCCGGCTTCCACGCCGGGCGTCCCCGACATAGTCGTCTGTCTACCATTACGAATCCCCGGCGATGTCAAGGAGTCGACCTCGCCCAACAAACCAAGTTTGACGTGCTTGTCTTGCCTCCAGTAGGGCGGGATTTGTTCCCGCCTTCTTAAGCCTACAACGTGGGATTGTCCAAAGTCAGCGCGCTGTAAGATGAATCAGATGAATTTCTTCGGTAGCGCTCGCCTTCCAAGGCGGGCGTCTTCGGGCTCCGAGTTCGCCCGGCATGGAAACCGGTCGCTACAAAGACACGGATTCCTCGGATTTGGTTGATGGGAGCGAAGAAAGATGTAGCGCTGTAGGATTAGCATGGGCGGGAACAAATCCCGCCCTACAGTAAGCCGTGCCGCTACAAGGAGATTCTCGTCCGCTCAAGGCACTTGAGAACCTTCCCCGCCGAGTAATAGAACAACGCGTCCCCTTCGCGTTCCAGCCGGAAACTGTACCCGCCTTCGCGTACGCGGGCCGGGCCCTGTGCTGTCCCATCAAACAGCCGGACGAAGTTCGAGCTCGGATCTGTCAGTGTGACGCCGACTACGTGGTCCTCCGCGTTCCAGGTAACGTTCACGGCCTCGTCTTCCGACTGCACGCCGTGTGCGGAGGCTACTTCGGGTACTTGTCGAAGTGGTACCGGCGAAAGGAGGGACACGGCTTCCGGCAGTCCATTCTGAAACACATAAGCCCCGCGCAGGTCGGCGGGCACATTGAGCACCACGATCTTCGCGTCTGACGCTGCCGTGTGTTCGGAAAATTGCTTCGCGATTCGCTCGCTTAATCCCCCGGCGCTCCGCCAAGTCTCCACTTGCCTCAGCAGAAGCAGGCCCGACGCGAGGGCATAGACCAAAACGAGCACTAACCTTGCTCGTGCACGTGGAGTCAGTCCCCCAACGGTCACCACGACTCCCCATGCCGCGAATAAGGAAGGGAAGTAGAGAAAGCGTTCACCCTGGGTGTTGACCGTATTCACGTTGAGCGTGAACACGGGTATCAACATGATCAGAAAGCAGACGAGCGCTAGGCCTACCGCAAGCACGCTCTTGCGCACCGGTTTGTGAACGACACCCACAGCGCACAACGCCACCCCGCAAACTGTCAGCCCCAACAAGACCCACTTCCAGTGAGCCTGCACGTGGGCCCCTGTGTCGAACCCAATCGGCGGCGCGAGTGCGCGCCACGTGTGCCGCACCAAACGGTCGGCAATGCCCGGCAAGTCGATGGCAAGATGCCCGTGCGCCCCATAGCCACCGATAAATGTCCCCAATGCCACGTAACGTGCTACGAGGTACCCGGCGAGCACGGCCACACAGCCGCACAGTCCCAGCGCGGCGCTCCGCTTTGATTGGAATGGAGTGGGGGAGACCACGGCAAGCACCAGGAAGAACAGCGGCAACGTCAAAACCGATTCTTTCGATAGCAGCGCCAACGCGAATAGCGTCCAGCAGAGGATCGCCTGTGCAAGGCGTGAAGTCCGTAAGTACGCGAGGAAACTCAGCGTACACCCGAGACCAAATGCAGTTGCCAGCAGGTCCGTCCTCCCGGATACCCATGCCACGGACTCGGAGTGACAGGGGAGAAGCAGAAACACGATCCCCGTCAGCATAGATAGCCGCCTGCGATGTCGCGCGTCCTCGACGAAACCCCGCAGCAATTCCCAGCTCAGCACACTCGCCATGAAGGCGCAGAGCCCGTGCAAGATCGCGTTTGTCAGGTGATAGCCTACCGGGTTGAGTCCCCACAGTGCGTGGTCCCACCAAAAGCTCAGCACGACAAGCGGACGTAGAAACCCACCGTGCGTCTCCCCCCACGTAAACGCAAACGGATTCTCCATAACGCGCGCGATCATTCCGAAGTCGTCCGAAAGGAAGAACGCGAACAAGACGCGTCCAAACAGGACGTTGCTTGCCACGATGAAGGCCAGCACCTGCAGCGGAAGCTCCCATGCCCCCAACGCAGACGCCCGGCGGGGGTACGCGGCCTTGCCGGTCAATGCTTCTTCATTGTTGTCAATCAAACCGTTTAACTCTGGTCATGCGTCTTATTGTGGATAACACCATACGACGTGACTGTGTCCAGGAAGAAATCCGGCGAGGGTGCCTGTCCTCCCTGAATTACATCCTGTAATCCCGTCCAATTCTCTTTCTTCGACAGGACGGGAGAACGCACGAAGAGGTGGACCATTCGTCCATTCGCACGTCATTTCAGAAGCGTTCTCTCGCAGAGGCGCAACGACGCAAAGAAGTGCCGGAGAACAAGGCCTTTCCCGGTTTCCCATCCTTTGCGTCTCCGCGACTTGGCGAGAGAAGTCTTCCTGCGCTCTTTCCGGGGCTGATATGTTTCGCCACACGGTGTCACCCCGAGTCTGCGCGTGTAGCGCACTGTGGAATGCGGAGACCTGCCTCTGCCCTATCTCTTTCTTCATCGCAGTAATCGGTGAAATCGGTGGACAAAGCTCTTAGTTTGGTTGCGCCCGTGCCTTCCCGTGCTTGTTTGCGCAAAGTTTGACAGCGCCGCCGATGATACGCAAAATAGCACGTGCATTACATGGGGAGGGGTAAATCTATGAGTCTCTTGGGATTGGATGTCGGCACCACGGGCACCAAGGGCGTGGCCTTCAATAAGGAAGGCCGAGTCATCGCATCAGCCTACCGCGAATACCCTCTGCGTTCCCCTCGCCCCGGCTGGCAAGAACTCGATCCCGAAGAAGTGTGGCGTTGCGTCCGCGAAGTGCTGGGCGATGTTGCCGAAAAGACCAAGTCCGATCCCATCACCGCCATGGCCCTATCTGCGCAGGGCGAGGCCGTTCATGCCGTCGGAAAGGATGGCTCCTGCATAACACCCAGCGTGGTCACGTTTGATGCGCGCACCGCCGCCATGCCCGAATGGTGGCTCGAACGCAAGTCGCGCCTCGACCTCGCCCGCATTACCGGCATGCCCCTTCACGGCATGTACACCATCAACAAGATCCTCTGGTTCAAACAGAACCAGC
>JADLGB010000051.1 GCA_020849535.1 Candidatus Hydrogenedentota bacterium | reverse complement strand
TGGGCAGTACCCACGCCGAAGCAGTGCAAGCAAGTCAAAGATTCGCCGTCTCGTTTATGGTGCAGATAGGGTGGGATCATCAAAGCTGGAGAGGAGTGGGGTTGCCGATCCTGTTGCCGAGCGGCATGATACCCGCGATTACATGACGATTGCGCAATCTCATAAGAGCAAGGCCCCGGTCAGAGATCGTCTGAAGCAGGGCTTTAAAAAAGGTTCCTGCATCACCGACTCGAATTATTCGGCCGCGTCACTCTGAGGCAAGGGCGTCAGGTGCAGGCCCAGCTCGTTTGCCCCATTGACGGCAGCCTGCCCATCGTCGGGCTTCGCGTCGGTGAACACAACTGGACCGAGCGGGCGGCGATCGACATTGAACGAAAAGATGTCGAACCGATTGTAATACCCCACGATGTCATGAAACTGCTTGGGTTCAACGCAAGTGGCAACATCGATGTCGGCGTAAACGATACCCTCATTGTCCGACAGCACGCCGCTAATCACGGTGCCGGTCGGATCGAGAATCATCGAAACTGGCCGGGGCGACTTTTCGAGTGTTTCCAGGGCCGCCTTATCGAGGTGAGCGAGCGCATCGCGCATCGAAAGATCGATCGCGCCCGACGCAACAATGTTGAAAACTTTGCCTTCGAACGAATGCCCGCCGGCGCGAATTTCGATCGCGCGTCTCAGGTCGTATCCGCCCTTATCCGCCACCGGGCGGGTAGGCCAGGTCGGCGGATACGAAGAGATGTGAACCTGCTCGCCCTGTGCGATTAGCGCGTACCGCGCGAGCGGGTTGGTGTTCTCTCCGCAAATCAGCATACCCAAGCGACCAACTTCCGTCTCGACGACACGCAGACCCCGTCCGTCGCCGCTCGCCCAAACGAGTTTCTCATAGAACGTTGGCATGAGCTTGCGGTGGTGATTAAGGATGCTGCCATCTGACCCGATAAGAACATTGCTGTTCCAAATGCAGCCAACACTGGCTTCAGTGCCCTCGGTAATGCCAACCGAGATAACCACGCCATGGGCCTTCGCCGTCATCCGAAGCTTCGATATTTCCGGCCCGCCGAGCCGGATTGCTTCCGACACGAGCCTCTTGAAAAAATCGTGAGAAAGGATTGGCGCCTGTACGGATGCCCAAACTGGAAACCCGGGAACGTATGACTCCGGAAACGCGATCAGACTCGCTCCGTTGCGCGCGGCCTCGGCGATCCAGTCGCACGCCTTATCGACCGATTTTGAGGTGTTCAGAAATACCGAAGCAGCGTGACAGGCTGCGGCTTTGAATCGCGGATATTGTCGTTGCGGCATGTGCTCTCTCTGAGTGTTGGCTCATCCTGATTCACGACACCCGGGTTGGAAACACCAGAAAACTGCACGGCGCATTGCGCGGATACGCGCAGTCAGACGACTTCAACCTGCACAGAATAAATGGCGTTTCGCGCTCCTTTCGGAGGCTGGACGTTTCCGCGGCTATCCCAAGCACGGGACATCAGTTGATGAATGCCTTTCCGGCGGGGCTTCCACTCAATGGAAAAGCGCTGCCATGATCGGCTCAGTCGAGTGGAAGGAAAGGTCCTCATCCACGTCTCGCCTTCGTCAAAGCTTACTTCAACCACTTCGATTGGCGTATCTCCCCACGCACGGCCCCAGACCTCGCACGGCTGGTCTATGCTGAGTTGAGCAGAAGGCGCAGGCGAGACAATTACCGATTCCGGCGCGACATTCCACACCGGCTTCATCTGCCCAGTCGCTCGACCGTGTTCGTCCAGCACCACGTCGTTGTACCAACGGGTAGTGAATGGGCCTTGAGCCCGTTTCTTTTGTAGACTTACACGCGTCAGCCATTTCACGCTGTTCGTTCCATAGAAGCCTGGGACAACCAATCGCGCAGGGAAGCCGTGTTCCGGAGTAAGCGGTTCTCCATTCAACTCCGTCGCTATCAGTACGTCGTCGGAAAGCCGTTCGATCGGAAGATCCTTGACGTACTCGTCAATGGACACGCCGGCAAACTCGCCATAATCAGCGCCGATGGACCAGATATAGTTGGCGTCGGCGGATAAGCCGCACTCTTCAAGAAGGTCCGCCAACAGAACGCCCTTCCACTCTACGTTGGTGATGCGCCGCTTGGGCTCCTGGGGGGCAAGCGGGCTTCCTGCGCATTCGTGAATTGCGCTCACGTGACGTTGCCTAAAGCGCGAAAGATCGGCAAAGGCCAGTCGCGCTGGCTTTTGGACCAAGCCGTCAACGGTTAAAGACCAGTCCAAACGCTCGATACGAGGAACACCGACGTGACACAGTACGATGAGGTCCTCGCGGGGCGTCACGTCGGAGGAGAGCTGGTGTGGTGCCAACGAAACTCTGCTGTGAAATCCGGCTGGATCGAGTTTCGGACGCATCATAGTCGCCCCACCATTGAGAACACGAAGCTAGCGTCAAACGCCCCTGGGTCGTACTGGGAAATACGCAACGCCATTTGCAAAAAGCTTGGCTCTTGCGTCAGTTCAGGTACGAACG
>JADLGB010000050.1 GCA_020849535.1 Candidatus Hydrogenedentota bacterium | reverse complement strand
GCGTACCCCGGAAATCTACATCAAGGACAAGGAAGGCAATCTCGTCTACCACGGCGCCATCGACAACAACAAGAAAGCCGATGACCCCGAGTACGTGAGCTACGTCAAGAACGCGCTCGAAGAACTCTTGGCGGGCAAGCCCGTCAGCGAGCCGCAAAAGAGCGCGTACGGGTGCGGCATCAAGCGGGTAAGCTGATGCGCGGGACCCTCCTGGAATTTGGGCTGCGCGTCTCGCCTGGAAAGGCGTGGCGCGCGGCTTTTGTGTTGGTGGTGGCGCTGTGCGCGGTGGGTTGCGGGCAGGCGCCCGCGCCTCAAGCGGACACGGACGAGCACGGACTGGCACGGACGGACACGGACGTGGCGGCCCGCGCGCAAGGCGCGGAGGAACCGGCGCCCGCACAGGCCACGCCTGCTCCGAAGGCCGCCGACGCGGCGCTCGGCGACGTGACCGTCGCGGACGAGCAGGCGCTTCGCGGGCTCCTCGCGCAGATGGAGGGCAAGGTGCTCGTGGTGAATCTCTGGGCGACCTATTGCTTGCCCTGCATCGCCGAGATGCCCATCTTCAAGGAATTATACCGCGCGCGGGACCCCGAAGCCGTCGCCTTTCTCAGCCTCTCCGCGGACGCTGAGTACAGCATCGATGAAGCCGTGAAACCTTTCATGAAAGATCACGCGCTTCCATTCCCCGTGCAGGTGATCAGCGCGGTGGATCCGAAAGTGCTCAAGCAGTTGATCGGCGCGGAATCCACGACGTGGGACGGCGAGCTGCCGGCCACCTTCGTTCTCGACCGCGACCGCAAGCTCGTCAAGCACTGGCTCGAAGAGGTCAAACCGGGGGAACTGGAAGAGACCATCAAGCCGCTGCTGGCGTCTGCCAGCGCGCCTGCGTAACATGCGCCACCCACCCCTCTCCACGCCAACAATGCCGGGTCTCCACCCTGCTTTTTGTGCTACTATGAGCCCCCGATAGCGGTTTCCAAGCGGTAACGATGGAGCAACTCACGATGATGCGACGCCCCCACGTGTACGTGATCACCCTCTGCGCCATGCTGGCCCTGGCGGGCTGCGGCGGCCCCGCGCCCGCGCCGGGCGGCGACACGGCCCCGCCCGAAACCAGCGTCGCCGGGAACAGCACGGTTCCCGCGGATGAAGGCACACCGGTCGATGGCGATTGGGTGATCAACCTTCTTCCCGTGGAGCCTCAGCATTTGAATCCGCTCCTTGAAGGGGCTGATGCCTACACGCAGCGGATTGGCCTGGACATTTTTGAGTCGCTGCTCGACGTGGACAAGGACACCTTCGAACTCAAACCCATGCTCGCCGAGTCCTATGAGATTTCAGAGGATCATCTCACGTATACATTTCATATGCGGAAAGACGCGAAGTTTTCCGACGGCGTACCCGTGACGGCTCATGACGTCAAATTCACCTACGACGCGATCATGAATCCCAGCAACGAAACGGAGGAAAGGCGCAGTTACATCCAGGATGTGACTCGGGCCGAAGTGCTCGACGACTACACGATACGGTTCACCTGCACCAAACCCTACTACCTGCATCTCGGTGCACTGGGAAATAGCATGTATGCCATGTGCGTGCTCCCCAAGCACATTTACGAAAAGAACGATTTCAACACGAGCCCAAGCAACCGGCATCCCGTTGGTTCCGGGCCTTATGCGTTCGAGTCATGGGAAACGAATCAGCAGATCGTGCTGCGACGAAATGATAACTACTGGAACCCGGCCGAGAAAGGCCACGTGGACAAGATCGTCTACAAGATCATTTCGGACGACAATGCCGCGTTCCAGGTGTTGGAACGTCAGGAGCTTGACGCGGTGCCGTTGATGCCCGAACAATGGGTGACCCGCGCATCGACGCCCCAGTTTGAGGCGAAGTTCGACAAACTCAAATACTGGGGAAGCACTGGGTATTCCTACAGTTTCACCTATATCGGATGGAACATGCGGAAGCCACAACTCTCGGATAAACGAGCCCGCCAAGCCCTCACCATGCTGCTGAATCGCGACGAGGTGGTGGAGACTTTGTTCTATGGCCTTGCGCAGGTCGTGACGGGAGCGACGGACCCCAAGACGCCGGAGTCCAATCCCTCGATAGAACCATGGCCCTTCGATCCGGAACGTGCAAAAGCGCTCTTGGACGAAGCGGGTTGGACCGATCACAATTCGGATGGTGTCCGAGACAAGGACGGCGTCGAATTCACGTTCGAATTGCTCTATACGCCTGGGCTTCCAGTGATAGACCAAATGGCCACCTTCTATCAGGAAGAACTCAAGCGCGCAGGGATCCGGATGAACATCCGGCGGATCGAGTGGGCCGCCTTCCTCGACAGCGTGCAAAAGCGAAACTTCGACGCGGTCGTCTTATCCTGGGCCGTGCCACCCAATGAAGATCTCTACCAGATTTTCCACTCGACGCAGACAGAAAAAGGATCCAACTACCCCGGCCTAGTCAACGCTGAGGTGGACAAACTACTCGAAGATATCCGCGTGGAATTCGACCGGGACAAGCGCATCCCCATGTTTCACCGCATCGACGCCATCCTGCACGAAGAGCAGCCGTATACGTTTCTCTACACCCGGCAGGCTTTGGTCGCGGTGGACAAGCGGTTCCGCGGCGTGAAAGTCTACAACTTGGGACTGGATCTTTCGGAATGGTGGGTGCCCAAGGATCAACAACGGTATTCGGGACAATAGTGACCATACCAAGCGCAGCGAGTCTACGGAAAATGGGGACTGTACCAAGCGTTGCGTGTCTTCGAGCGGAGACGGGACTGTCCCCTTTTTCCGGCTCACGTGATAGACAACGGCGCTGGGGCTACACATCCCCCTCGGCCCTGCGGGCCTGCCCCCTTCAAAGAGGGAATTTGGAGGGCCCTTCGGGCCGCGTGTTGTGTGCGACAGATGTCTGTATGCTGCCCTCAAGATATCTCAGAGTCTGTAGACATAGCGTTGGGCAATTCCCCCTTTGAAGGGGGTGTAGGGGGATGTTCTTCTCTTTGAGTTAGAACCGCGCTCAGCGCGCGGTTAAGTGCAAGTGGAAGTGATGTGCGGATGATACGCGTTAGTTGGATTCATCGAATGTCGGGCGATGGAGGCCAGGATCCGTGAAAGCCTACCTCATTCGCCGTCTTCTGTTGCTCATTCCCACGTTCCTGGGCATCAGCATCCTCAGCTTCCTGGTCATTCAACTGGCGCCGGGAAATCCCGTCAGCATACGCCTGATGAAGATGCAAGGGACGATGGCGGCGAACAGCGTACCGGCCGAGGTGATCGAAAAGACCAAAGCCCTCTACGGACTCGACAAGCCCATCTACATACAATACGGACGCTGGCTAAAGCGACTCGCCACGCTCGATTTCGGCACTTCATACAAAGATCGCCGTCCTGTTCTGGAAAAGATCGGCGAGGCGCTGCCGGTCACACTGCAAATCAACCTCCTGTCCTTCTTTTTCATCTATGTCTTCTCCATCCCTTTGGGCGTGATCAGCGCAGTGAAACAGGGCACCTGGGGCGACGCCATCACGACGCTATTTCTCTTCCTGCTCTACAGCCTCCCCAGTTTCTGGGTGGCCATGCTGCTCATGTACTTCCTCGGCGGCGGCCAGCATCTCAACTGGTTTCCCATTTACGGCATCAACTCGCTCGGCGCGGAGAAGATGACTTTCTGGCCCTGGCTGTGGGATCGCCTCTGGCATCTCGTGTTGCCGACGTTCTGCCTGACGTATTGGGGGTTCGCGTACATCTCGCGCTACGCGCGCTCGGGGATGATCGATGTCATTCGCCAGGACTACATCCGCACGGCGAAGGCCTACGGCTTCTCCAACAAAGTCGTCATCTTCAAGTACGCGTTCCGCAACTCACTGATCCCGATCCTCACGCTGCTCGGCATGTTGTTGCCGGCCCTGCTCGGAGGCAGTGTGATCATCGAGCAGATCTTCTCCATCCCCGGCATGGGGCGCCTGGGTTTTGAGGCCATCCTCTCGCGCGACTATCCGCTGGTGATGGGCATCCTGTCCATCTCCGCATTGCTCACGCTGGTGGGCCTCATCCTCTCCGATATCTTCTATGCGCTGGCCGACCCGCGGATACGCTTCGAATGAACGCCGTACGCGAAATACCCGCCGCCGAAGCGCCGCCGAAACGCGCGCGCAAGCAGGGCTATTGGCGGCTCGTGACGCGCCAGTTTCGCAAGCGCAAACAGGCAGTCGTCTCCTCCTTCCTGCTGCTCTTCCTCGCCGTACTGGCGTTGTCCGCGCCGTTCCTCGCGGGCGAGAAACCCATCTATTGCGTGTACCAGGGGCAGAGCTACTGGTTCCCCAACGTCATCCCGTACAAAGCGCTCGTCAGCGTCGACTGGAGCCGTTGGGAGCCCGGCGAGGGCGAACGCGCGGTGCGCCCGCCAATCCCCCACGCGCCCGAGCGCTCGAACCTGCGCAACCGCGTGGGCGCGCCCGATCGCGTTCACTGGTTCGGCACCGACGACCGCGGCCGCGACGTGCTCAGCCGCGTCATCTGGGGCACACGCATCTCGATGACGGTCGGCTTCGTCGCCACGGGCATTTCGATCTTCATCGGCGTCATTCTCGGATCGCTCGCGGGATATTACGGCGGCATAATCGACGCCATCGTGCTGCGCATCATCGAGATCGTGCTGTGTTTTCCCGTGTTCTTTCTCATCCTCGCGGTGATGGCGTTTCTGCCGCCGAGCATCTACAACGTAATGATCGTGTTGGGTCTATTTGGATGGACAAGCGCCGCGCGGCTGGTGCGCGGGGAGTTTCTCAAGTTGCGCGACAGCGAGTTCGCCATGGCCGCCCGCGCGTCAGGCTTGCGCGACTTCCGCATCATCTTCCGCCACATCTTTCCGAACGCCTTGTCGCCGGTGCTGGTCGCGGCGACCTTCGAAGTCGCGACGGCCATCCTCACCGAAAGCAGCCTCAGCTTCCTCGGCTTCGGCGTGCCGCCTCCCACGGCGAGCTGGGGCGAACTCGTGTCGCAATCGCAACTCTATCTCCACCGCGGCGCGTGGTGGCTGGTGACGTTCCCCGGCATCGCGATCTTCATCACGGTCACGGCCTTCAACCTCGTGGGCGAGGGCCTGCGCGATGCCATGGACCCGCGGCTGAGGCAATGACCATGAACGCCGTCACACAGCCCGCGCTGCGCGTGCGCAATCTCAAGACCTGGTTCAAGACGGAACTGGGCGAGGCCCATGCCGTGGACGGCGTGTCCTTCGACATTCCGGCCGGCAAGACTGTCGCGCTGGTTGGCGAGAGCGGCTGCGGCAAAAGCGTGACCGCGCTGTCGATCATGCGGCTCATCGCGCAACCGCCGGGCCGTTACGTGGACGGTGAGATTCTGCTTGATGGAAAGAACCTGCTGAAGCTTTCCGAGAAAGAGATGCGCGGCATCCGAGGCAACGAGATCTCGATGATCTTTCAGGAGCCCATGACTTCGCTGAACCCCGTGTTCCGCGTGGGCAGCCAGATCGGGTCGGCCATTCGCGTGCACCAGAAGGTGTCGAAGAAAGAGGCGCGCCACCGCAGCATCGAGCTGCTGGCAAAGGTCGGCATCCCCGCGCCGGAAGAGCGCATCGACGAGTACCCGCGCCAGATGTCCGGCGGCATGCGCCAGCGCGTCATGATTGCGATGGCCCTCGCGTGCGGCCCGCGATTGCTGATCGCCGACGAACCGACCACCGCGCTCGACGTGACGATCCAGGCGCAAATCCTCGAACTCCTGCAGCAGTTGCAGGCGCAGGAGGGCATGGCCGTCCTCCTCATCACGCACGATCTCGGCATTGTCGCGGAGACCGCGGAAGAAGTGGCCATCATGTACGCGGGCAAGATCGTCGAACAGGCGCCCGTGCGCGCGCTCTTCGCGTCGCCCAGCCACCCGTATACCATCGGCCTGTTCGAGTCGCTGCCGAGCGTGCAGCAAGGCCGCAAGCGCCTGCGCACGATCCCCGGCATCGTTCCCGCGGCGACGCAATTCCCCGCGGGCTGCCGATTCAATCCGCGCTGCCCGCACGCAATGAGCGTTTGCCGCGCGCAAGAGCCGCCGCTGGAGACCGTCGCGCCGGATCACCGCGCCGCATGCTGGCTGCACGATGCCGCCACGATGGCGCGCGAAGGACGCCCGTGCGGCATTCCGGCAATCGCGGGAGACGCGCTATGAGCGGCGCGGCGTCAAACGGCGATCTGCTCGTCGTCGATAGCCTCGTAAAGCACTTCCCGGTGCGCAAGGGCGTGTTCTCGCTTCCGGTGGGCGCGGTGCGCGCGGTGGACGGTGTGAGCTTTTCGATTCCGCGCGGGAAGACGCTGAGTCTCGTGGGCGAAAGCGGCAGCGGCAAGACCACCTGCGGACGCGCGATCCTTCGCCTCATCGAGCCGACTTCGGGCACCGTGCGTTTCGACGGAATCGACGTCACCGCGTTGCCCAAACGCGAGCTGCGTCAAATACGCAAGCGCATGCAGATCATCTTTCAGGACCCTTACGGCTCGCTGAACCCGCGCATGACGGTGCATTCGATGCTCACCGAGATCCTGCGCGTTCACCGCTTGACCCAACGCGCCAACCGGCGCGACCGCGTGCTCGAACTGCTGGACCTCGTCGGGCTGCCGCCCGAAAGCGCGGACCGCTATCCCCACGAGTTCAGCGGCGGGCAGCGGCAGCGCCTCGGCATCGCGCGCGCGCTCGCCGTCGAGCCGGATCTCATCGTGGCCGACGAACCGGTATCCGCGCTGGACGTGTCCATTCAGGCGCAGATCCTGAACCTGCTCGAAGACCTGCAGGAGAAGCTCAACCTCACCTATCTCTTTATCGGGCACGACCTCAGCGTCGTGCGCCACATCTCCGACTTTGTCGCTGTGATGTACCTCGGGCGCATCGTCGAATACGGCGCCACCGAAGATATCTTCGAGCGCACGACGCACCCCTACACCCGCGCCTTGATGTCAGCCGTGCCCGTGCCCAAGCCGGGAAGCAAACAGGAGCGCATCGTGCTGGCGGGCGACGTGCCGAGCCCCATGCGGCCGCCCTCCGGCTGCCACTTTCATCCGCGCTGCGCGGACGCGCAGCCATCATGCGCGTCGACCGATCAAACACTCACACAGGTTGCCCCCGGCCACTGTGTCGCCTGCCACATCCACGCGCCGAAGGCGTAGGGTGAAGGGGAACACGGACGAACACAGACTGACACGGACTGCCCGCGCGTTGAAACGCGCACTATCTCCGTCGCGCGAGTGTGTGCTTGTGTGCGCCCCTCGTGCTTGTCCGTGCTTGTTCTCCCTGCCGCATTCGTGGCCCTTCACGCCTCCACTTCGGCGGCTTTTTGCTTGCGCAACTCGCGCGCACCCTGACCGTAACGCACCTTCAGCAGACGCGACAGGTGGTATTCATCGGAGAATCCTACCCGAGGGGCGATCGAACGCAACGGCAGGTTCGTTTCAAGCAGCAGGCGCAGTGCGGTGTCCAGGCGCTCGGACCGGACGTATTCCATAGGGGTCAACCCCGTGAGACTGCGAAAGACCCGGACCAGATGGAACTTATTCAGGTTACATGATGCCGCCAGGTCGTCCAGCGCTATGGGCTCTTCGAGATGCTCGCGCACAAACACGCGCACGCGATCCACGACCTCATGCGACGGCGTGACGACCAGTCGCAGTAACTCCGCTACCAACATCCGCGTCGCAAGCTCCTGGTAAATGCTGTCTCCAGGATATTGCGTGAGGCTTTCGGCGTTGAGCCACCGGGCCAGTTCGAGCAGGCGCCCCTTGCGATCGCGGACGAGGTGGGGCATATCCTTCGGGCAGTCCTTCCAGTGGAATTCGACACAATAGAACTCGAGCAGGGCGCGCCCCTCCTGCCATTCGGCATGAATGGAACCGGGGGGATAGAACAGGGCGTGGCCGGTCTCGCAGACGTAAGACTTATTGTCCACAATGGCGAGTTCGGCCCCGTGCAAGACCACAAGCAGCTCGCAGAACCGGTGGGAGTGAGGCCGGGGATGCCATTCGGATCCGGCCCGCCAACGTCTTACCGACATGAATCGGGCGCTGTCCGCGAGTCGAATGTCAATTTCAGACAAGATAGTCAACCCCCGCCATTGTCAGAAACGCCCGTTGATTCTATGCTAACGCTAGAACCTAAGGAGTCCGGCCTTTTCATCATATGTCAAGTATGGATCGATTTCAATCGATCCCGTTGATACATGTCCTGTCCAGGACAAGACTTAGTTGTCCTGGGGGGCGGGGCGGATAGCGCCCCTAACGCGAACCCAACAGGACGAGTATAGAGTCGCTGACGCACGGTGCGCAAATGGTGTGCTGACAGTGAGGGCTGGCGTCCTCTTGTTGCGTGCTGCCCCGTGCCTTGGCGAAGACCATGAGAGGAGGTGAGTTGACAACGGGTTCCAGCAATACCCACGGGGAAGAGGGGGCGGGATTCTCATTCCTGCCCCGGGTCTAAGGGTTGATACAGTTGGCTTCATTATTCTGCTCGATGCTACATCGGCTTGAGAGACAGCCGAAGTCGGGAGCCGGCAAACTTTTAGGAGAACCGAAATGAGAGAGCGCAAAAGAGGCTTCACCCTCATCGAATTGCTGGTGGTGATCGCCATTATCGGAATTCTGGCCGCCATTCTGCTGCCGGCCTTGGCGCGCGCACGTGAAGCGGCGCGCCGCGCCTCCTGCCAGAACAATCTGAAGCAGTGGGGTTTGGTCTGCAAGATGTTCGCCAACGAGAGT
>JADLGB010000049.1 GCA_020849535.1 Candidatus Hydrogenedentota bacterium | reverse complement strand
TCTTATGCCCACACACGGTTCCAAAGCCTCCTCTCGCGCGCCATCGACGCGATTTGGGCCTTCAAACAGCGCGCAGGCACAAGATGCACAACAGCGTAAAAATACTTCGACGTTTCCTCGAAGGGGGACCCGAGAGGGCCCTGCGGGGCTTTACACTTCGTAAGGCCCTTCGGGCCGCCCGTCTTTCGCGCCAAGAGTCCGTATGCTGCCCTCAAGATTCTTTCTGATCCACATAGATAGTGGTGTACTTGTCCCCCTTTGAAGGGGGATTAAGGGGGATGTTCTTCTCTTAACTTCTCTTCTCCTCTTCTCCGTCTTCGCCCGGGTCACGCGATCACGTGGAGCTGTTCCGCGGCTTTGCCTTGGGCGATCAGGGATGTGTAGCCATCCAGTTCTTTCTGGACTGCAGGGTCGGTGAGGTCGATGGTCTTCTTTTGCTCCGCGGAGAGGTAGCCGGCCTGGCACAGCTTGGTGATCTCGAGTCCGTACTCCCAGTTCAGGAAGGCATCCCTACCCGCGCGAAACGCCTCGCACGCATCTTCCATCTCGTCCACGTAGCCGTAGAGATCGGCTTCGTTGGGTTGCACCGTGAGCAGGCCCCGTGACGCGGTGGCCTTTTCGAGCGCCGTTTCCGCGTCCGCCACGGCCTCGGCTGCCGCGTCGCCAATGAAGACTTCCAGGGGCGATTTCAGCGTGTTCACCTCGAAGGCATAGCCGGGTCCCAAGCCATCCATAAAGAGCCGCAGACCCTGCTTGTCGTACATCCATGAGTTCGTGAACTGCGCCTTCACGCGCTGGCGCGTTTCGGGATTCTCGAACGTCACCATGCCCGTGGCGAAATCCTCCGCGGGAGTCTTCGTATAGTCCACGCCCATGCGGTCGAGCAATTGCTTGCGGTACGTGGGTTGTCCCCACTTCAGCAGCGCGACCTCCGCATTCACGGCCACGGGCTTCAGGTAGTTCGCAGGTTTCCCCAGCGGGTTCAGCACGAACCACGAGACAGCGATGCTATGGCAGCCCATGTCCGAGAGTACGCCGCCGCCCTGGCGCGTCGGGTCCCAGAACCAACCCTCGTGAGGCCCGGCATGTTCTTCCGCGGAGCGCGCCAGCGTGAGGGGACCCATGGCCTTTTGTTGCGGGCCCAACTGCGCGAGAGCCGAGCGGATGGCCTTCATGTGAATCTGATTCTCGAAGTAAGCGGTCCGCAACTGGGCACCCTTCGCGATGCGCACCAGCTCTTTCGCCTCCGCGACCGTGCGGCCCAGGGGTTTCTCGCAGATCACACCCTTCAGATTGGCGCCCGCCTTCACCGCGTCCGCGATGGCGCCGACAATATCGATGCGTGCGAAATTGGGCGCGAAGACCGCGACGGCATCCACGTTCTTAGTAAGTTCGGCGACACTGGGGTAGACCTTGCAGTCCCCCAGGCCGTTTGCCTTGGAGTACGCCGACAATTCTTCCGCACCCTTGATGGCATATACGCCGCCAAGCTCCACCCCACGCACGAGACGCAAGGCCAGCGCCTGGAACTTCGCAATGAACCCCGCCCCGATAAATCCCAGCTTCATCTTTTCCATGGAATATGGCCCCTGATAGTTGGCCGGCGCAGCGCTCCGCGCCGGGTCAGTTTCGTCCATTATAAGAAGTGGTGAGGCGCACATAAAGAGCGCGGGGATTCAGTAGGGCGGGATTTGTTCCCGCCTTCTTAAATATCGAATCGCGAATTGGAAGGGGACCAGCCCCGGACGTGCGAAGGCGTGCTGCCTACCGGGAACGCTGGCCTCCTCGCCGGCTGTTGGACAGCGCGGCGGCGATCTCGTGACTGTCAAGAAGGCGGGAACAAATCCCGCCCTACTCAAGAGGGAGCAAACCCTGCCCTGCTGATGACCGATGCGTGCCAAGTGCGATTGCCCCGGGCCAGAGTGCGAGCCTGAAATCAGGCCTGTCAACATGCTATACTCCCCCGGCTGACTGTGGCATGGGCGCCGCGGCACGCTTTTCCAGCATTGTAGACGGAAGGGGTATGTATTATGACTTTTCCAATCGACGTGTCTTCGTATAAACCGCTGTCTTTGGACCCGGCCCAGCCAGCGTTGACCGATGCGCAGCTTGCCCAGTTGAAGGCGAACGTCCAGATGGTCCGCGACACCATCATCTTCTTCACGGCCGTGGCGGGGATAAAGGGTCTCGCAGGGCACACCGGCGGCGCGTACAGCATCGTTCCTGAAGTGCTCATCGCCGACGGGTTCATGCGCGGCAACGACAAGGTCTATCCGGTCTGTTTTGACGAGGCGGGGCACCGGGTCGCGATTCAGTACGCGCTGGCCGCGTTCAATGGGGAGATCCCCTTCGGCAAACTCCTTCACTACCGCGAATATGGCCACGACCTCTACGGCCATCCTGAGTTGGATCCCGAGAATGGCATCAAGTTCAGCTCGGGGCGTCTGGGCCACATGTGGCCCTTCATCAACGGCGTCGCCAAGGCCTTCCCGGATCAGGCCGTCTTCCTGTTCGGCAGCGATGGATCTCAGCAGGAAGGCGATGACGCGGAGGCCGCCCGCTTGGCCGTTGCGCAGAAGCTTAATGTAAAAGTCGTTGTGGACGACAACAACGTGACCATCTCCGGCCACCCGCAGGATTACCTGCCCGGCTACGATGTGGCGAAGACGTTGGCGGGCCACGGCCTCACGGTCGATACCGGCGATGGCGAAGACCTCGCGGCCCTCTATTCGCGCATGCAGAAAGCCCTAGCAACCCCTGGTCCCGTCGCCGTGGTCAACAAGCGCCTCATGGCTCCGGGTGTCCCCGGCATCGAAGGCGTCCACGCTGGCCATGACGTCATCAAGAAGGAGCCGGCCATCGAATACTTGACGGCGCGCGGGCTCACGCAGGCCGTTGAGTACCTCAATTCCGTTCAGGTCCCGAAGAGCAAGGAAACGTATTTGGGATCCAGCGAGGAGACGGCGAGCAATCGCACGGAGTTTGGGAAGATCGTCAATGGCATTCTCGACGGCATGTCGCCGGAAGAGCGTGTGGCCAGCGTTCTCGTCGTGGATAGCGACCTCGAAGGTTCCACGGGACTGAACGCCATTCGCAAGGCGCATCCGGAAGTGTGCATCAACGGCGGCGTGCAGGAGCGCGGCAACTTCTCGGCCGCGGCGGGATTCGGCTTCACGAAGGGCAAGCAAGGCATCTTCAGCACGTTTTCCGCCTTCCTCGAGATGATCATCTCGGAGGCGACCATGGCCCGGCTTAACGATGCCAACGTTATCTGCCACTTCTCTCACGCGGGCGTGGACGAGATCGCGGACAACACCTGTCACTTCGGAATCAATATCTTCTTTGCCAACAGCGGCCTGGAAGAATCGGACCATACGCGGCTGTATTTCGCGGCGGACGCGTTGCAACTCAAAGCCATTGTGGACACCGTGTGGGACGACCCGGGCCTCCGGTTCATCTTCACGACACGGTCCAAGACCCCCTATATTCTTCGGGGAAAAGGCTCCAAGTACTTCGATCCCGCAAACGGATATGTCTTCGTGCCCGGCAAGGACGAGATTATTCGCGAAGGGTCCTTCGGATACGTGGTCTCGTACGGCGAGATGCTGTATCGCGCACTCGACGCGGTGGAAAAAGCGCGCGCGCTGGGGATCGATGTGGGCCTCATCAACAAGCCGACCTTGAATCTGCCGGATCCGGTCTGCATCGACCGCATCGGATCAACTCACTTCGTGCTCGTCGTGGAAGGCCAGAACCGGCAGACCGGACTCGGATCGCGGTTCGGCAGTTGGCTGCTCGAAGCCGGCCATTCGCCGCGCTACGAGTTCATGGGTGTCGTGAGGCCCGGACACGGCGGCATTGCCGAGCAGACGCCTTACCAGGGGCTTGCGCCCGCGGACATCCTCGCACAGATTCAGAAGCTGGCGCGGTAACCTCGATACAAGATACGAACAGGCCCCGCGTTCCCTTGGGAGCGCGGGGCCTTGTCATTCCTACATTCGGCAGTTGAATGGGACTGACACCGTCTTTCGCGAAGGCTCTGCGCAGCGAAACACGGTGTCTGTCCCTCGCCCGTTCACGCCTCAGCCTTCGAGCACGCGTTTGCAGATATCGTTCAGCAGGCGGCCATCCGCTTGATCGCCCAGTTCCTTCTTGAGCGCGCCCGTCAATTTGCCTGCGTGGTTCATCTCAGGGTGCTCCGCGAGATAGGCCCGGACGCGGGCCTCGATCTCCGGCTCGGAAAGCTGCGTAGGCAGGAACTCGCCGATGATCGCAATCTCATTCTCCGTTGCGGCCGCCTCCGCGCCTTTTCCAAGTTCCTTGAAGATCTCCAGGGACTGCTGCCGCTTCTTGAGTTCTCCCCGGACCGCGGCCAAGGCACTCTCCTCGGTAAGCCCCGCGGCGGACTCCTTCTCCTTGAGTAGGAGAGCGGCCTTCACCATGCGCAGACACTCGAGCCGTACGCTGTCCTTATTCTTCATGGCGGCCTTGATCTCGTCCTGAACGCGCTCCTTGGTACTCATACCTATCTCCTTTCGTGAGCGCATACTGTACGCACCGAATACGCTGAATGCAACGGGATTCCAGCACGTCCAATCTTTGGCGCTTAGGACAAATACGTGTTCATAGTTGACAATCCTGGTCAAGCGATCTCAAATGTGCCATTTGAGTACCGGGATTTGACTCGTCGCTAATGTGCGCCGCGGCAATGTCTTACAAGCGAATCGTGACAATTGGCGCGGGATTTGCACTTTGTGACCGGTGCGGGATACGCAACTTGGACGAGGGGGAGGGGGAACGGGTGCGTGAGGTAGTACGTATGGTCACCAGATTCCCAGGCGAAGGTCATGAAGATGCCCTTCTTGTGCTCCAGGAATTGAGCACGGTCCTCCGCTGTCTGTCCACAGAAATCGACATGGCGCTTTCAGGGGAAGGCCACGTGGATTGGGAACGCCTGGGCAAGATCGCGCGCGCCCTCAACTCGAGTCAAGAAACGCTGGTGCACCTCTCCCGTTCTTCCGACAACTCCGGCCACTAAGTCCCTGCACGATCCGGCCTTTGCCACCCTCTCTCCCTGCGTCCGCCACCTCGCACCTTCCATGTGATCTTGACTGTATCGAGTTCTCGGATACTGTCTGGGCTCGGCGAGAAGTCCCGATAGGGACGACAGATGATAGCCCAGCGATTTATCGCTGGGTCTGCGGGACCTCCACACCTCCCCAGCCCAGTAGGGCGAAAGAGATCCTTCCAAGGCCCGTTCCACGTACATGTCACGCCATGCTTCTCAAGAAATGCCTCCAGCCCTTCCTTGAACGCCGGCTTGCGAGGATGCTTGCCTGCTCTGTCGTCCCTGACGGGACTCGCCTTGCGGGTGTCGTGCTTGCTACCCAGCGATGAATCGCTGGGCTATTATCTTCCGCCCTTACGGGCTGAAATCACTCAAGGCGAAGCAGTGGGTGAATACGCGCGTCTTTCGGTCACTTGGCGCGGTTGTGCGGCGGGTGAATTCGGTACTCTCGAAATGCGATCGGTCCTGCGCGAATGCTGCGCCGCGACTTTGCGCACTCCCCACTGCAATCGTGCAGATTGCGCAGTACGAACACATACGCCGCAAATTTCTTCCCACGAGTCTTCCCGTAGCGTGATGGTATGCCCGGGGGCAATCAGGGCCTTTGGGCGGCGCACGGCATCACGACTGGAGGAAACGCACAATGCGGGACAACACACGAGCAGGACGCAACGCCGTTTTGATGGAGCCCAAGGCCCTTCACCTTTTCGAGAATTCGCGGGGCGCGTGGTACGAAACGCCTGAGGAGATCCAGGCCGGACTCGAATGGGGCAAGCGCAGGGCCGAGTTGCTCGCGTGGGTGCGCCGGCAAATTGGCCGCCATCTCACGCCACGGGAGCGGCGTTGTGTTGAGCTGTATTTCTTTGAGGGACTCACTTACCGGGAAGCGGGGGAGAAGACCGGCACGAACGCCAGCTCGGTGCACCGGGCCGTGACCCGTTCGCTCCGGAAGATTCGCGCACAACTCGAGAAGCGCAGTCCGGGCCGAAGCCCAAAAACCCAATCCGCTTCACGATCCCTGCGGAACCGGATTGATCGCGCGGGCAAGACGGACCAGGGTTGAGACGACTTCGTCGAGGCGTTCCAACGTTCGCGCATCGGCGATCTGTTCGCCCACAACGTCCGCCTCCGTGGCATAGACAAAACGCGGCACGATGATGCTCCGGAAATCCAGCATCATGCTGTTCGCCAGCCCCATGACCGCCATGAAACTCGTTTGACCGCCGGCGGCGCACAGGAAGCCCACAACCTTGTCGCGCCAGGCGTCGCCGGTGAGTTCAACGAGGTTCTTGGCGGCAGCGTTCACGTCGAAATTGTAGACGGGCACGGCGATGAGCGCGCCTTCGCACTCCACAATGCGGCGGCGAAGTTCTATCACGTGTGGATGACGCTGTGAGGTTGCGCCGTCACACAAGGGCAGGGGCAGCTCTTGGAGATCAATGAACTCCGCATCGGCGCCGTGGGCCTCAAGGCGGGTGACGGCGCCATGTGCCAGGACGCGGCTTCGGCTTTTTGGATTGAGGCTGCAACTGAAGACTAGAAACGGCATGGACTTTCGCGGTCTCCCTGAGGGCCCGACTCCGCAACGGAATCCATGAGTGAACGCCTCAGCGCCGACGAATCTTCCCGGCGCCGGGCTGTCAGGGGGTGCGGATCGCCATGAGCCGGATCTCGGTCATGTCCTCCATGGCGAAGCGGATACCTTCCCTGCCGAGTCCGCTGGCCTTTACGCCGCCATAGGGCATGTGGTCTACCCGCCACGAGGGTACGTCGCCGATGATGACGCCACCCACTTCGAGAACATCCCAGGCGCGCTGGGCCTTGTAGAGGTCCCGGGTGAACACACCCGCCTGGAGCCCGTAAACGCTGGCATTCACTCGCATCAATGCCTCGTCGAAATCGCGAAACGTCGACAGGACCGCCACCGGGCCGAAGACCTCCTTACAGGAAACGGGCTGATCCTCGGGCACGTCTTCCAGAAGCGTGGGCTCGACCATGACGCCATCACGATTTCCTCCACACAAGAGCGTGGCCCCGGCATCGAGGGCGGAACGTATCCACTGCTCGATACGAATCGCCTCACCCTCGGAGATAATCGGCCCAATGAATGTATCCTCCTCGCGAGGGTCGCCCATCTTGAGGGCGCGCGTCGCGGTCACGAGCCGTTCTTTGAACGCATCGTAAATGGACTCGTGAACGAGGATGCGCTGCACGCTGATGCAACTCTGGCCAGACTGATAGAACGCGCCAATCGTGATGCGCGCGACCGCATCGTCGAGATCCCAGTCATTATCGACGATGCAGGCGGCGTTTCCGCCGAGTTCCAGCACGACCTTCTTGCGGCCCGCTCGCGCTTTCATATCCCAGCCTGCATCGGGCGAGCCTGTGAAACTGAGCAGCTTCAAGCGTTCGTCGGTGGTAAGCCGTTCCGCATCTTCGCGTGCGCTTGGGAGAATGGAGAAGGCGCCCTCGGGCAGGCCCGCGCCGGCGAGGACCTCGCCGATAAGCAACGCGCCGATGGGGGTGCGGCTGGCGGGCTTGAGCACGAAGGGGCAGCCCACCGCGAGCGCGGGGGCAATCTTGTGCGCGGCGAGGTTCAGGGGAAAGTTGAACGGCGAGATGAACGAGCACGGGCCTATCGGCACGCGCTTCCACATGCCGTGGTAGTTTCTTGTCCGCGCCGAGATGTCCAGCGGAAGCACTTCGCCGGTGATTCGGGGGGCCTCTTCGGCGGCGGTCCGGAAGGTGTCGATCAGGCGCGCGACCTCGCCCCGGCTGTCGCGGATAGGCTTGCCCGCTTCAACACACAGCACCTCCGCGAGTTCGTCCTTGCGCTCTGTGAATTGCGCCGTGCAGTGGAGGAGGATGTCGCGTCGCTCGTAGGAGGCGAGGCGTCGCATCGGCTCCGCCGCCATGACGGCGGCCTCGATGGCACGGTCAATGGTGGCGGCCTTGGCAAGGGGAACGCGCGCGGCCACGCGGCCCGTGTACTTGTCCGTGACTTCCAGACTGTAGTTGGGCGCCTCGGGCTTTCCAGCGAGGTAATACGGATACTCTTCGTGTAGCATGCGGCCAGTATACAGACGCAGCGGGAAACGTGAAAGCGGCCGGTCCGGGCTTCTTGCCCGAACCGGCCGCATCGATTGTGTGGTGACTGCTAGATGCGTTTGTAGACGGCGGACGGGATGATCTGTTTGCGGTCCGTGAGGACGGCGCCCAACACGCGGCCCTTCGCCTCCGCCAGCAGTTCCATGGCACGCATCACGACTTCGCGCCGTGTGCTGTCGAACTTGACGACGACCACGATGCCATCGGCGAGGCGGGCAAGGTTCACGGCCTCGCCCGAACGCAACACCGGCGGGGTGTAGAAGATGATCCGGCTGAACCGCTGCCGCATCTCGTCCAGCAGGGCCTTCATCTTCTCCGATTTCCATACGTACGTGGGGATATCCTTCTGAGAACCGCGGCCCATCACGTAGAGCTGGCCCACGCTCGACACACAGTCTTCGAGCTGGCCGCCATCCATGATCAGGTCGACGATGCCGCGCCCGCTTGGGGCCTCTTTGATGCCATCGCCCGAAAGATCGACGAGCAACGTCGGGCCGGCGGGATCATCCGCGCTGACTTCCGCCAAGGCGCGGGCCACGCGGTTGCCGCCCTCGCCCGGCACGGAACTGGCCACCTCGATAATCTGGAGATGCCGGTCGCTGTGCACGGCATCGAGTATGGCGCTGAGCCGTTGGACCTCATTGGGATCCAGCTTCTCTCCGTGGCTGCGCAGGAAGGATGCGAGCGGCGCGACGCCCAGATAGTGCTCCATATCCTCGGGCGTCTTGATGCCGTGGTCCAGGTAGTCGAAGAAGAATGCCAGGGCCACGCCGCCCACGATGCCCACGATGACGCCCAGCAACAGGTTGAACAGCTTGCGCGGGCGGATGGGAGAGGTCGCCAGGCTGGGCTGCGACACGACCGTGATGTTGTTGATGCCGGCGTCGGAGAGCACCGTGTTGACGCGCGCTTCCTGCACCCGCTCCGCGAAGAACACATAGGCATCCTGCTTGATCTTGGCCTCTTCCACCAAGGCGTCGTGTTCGTCAATGACGTTGTTCAACTGCTTGAGCCGATCCTCCAACTGGGCGATCTGCTCATTGGTGGATTGCGCGGAGATGTCGATTGCGTTCTTGAGGCGCTCGAGTGCCTGTTCGATCTGGTTGCTGATGCTGATCGTGTCGGGATGGTTGGGCCCCTTCGACTGAACGATCTCGTTCCGGCGCAGCATCAACTCGAGCAAGCGCAACCGCAATTCCGTGATGACGGTGCTTTCCGTCTCGCGTCCGAGGGTGGTCATAATGGCTTCGTCACCCGAAGCATTGGGGGTGGCGCCCTGCGTGACGGTCTCCAATTGTTCCAGTTGGAGTGCAAGCTTCTTTGACTTGGTGTATTGCTCCAGGACCAAATCGCGCTCTTCTTCCAGGCCGTAGACGTTGTTGCTTTCGCGGAACGCGCGCAGTTTCTGCTGGGCGTCGCTCCACTCCTGCCGGATCTCCTCGGTCTTGCCGGTAAACACCTCGTCGGCGGCGGCAGGGGTCGAGAACACCTCGTTGTGCTTCAGCTTGTACTTGTCGATCACGATCTGGAGGATCTGCTGGGCCTGCACGGGATCCGGCCAGCGGCAGAACAACTCCATGGTGTAGGAATCCTTCACCTGCTTGACGGTGATGGCGGAGCGCAACACGGCGATCTTGCGGGCGTCGGCTTCTTCGCCCGGAGACATCGTGAGGACGCGGACCAGGGTATCGCGCAATTGCCCGACGGGACCCGTCTGCGCCTGAAACTGCAATTCCTGCGCGACGGCGCGCAATACGTCGTCGCTGTAAATCATCTGAATCTCCGAGTTCACATCCTCCTTGGTCATGGAGATCAAGGGCGTGGACACGGAGTCCGTCAGGGGGGTCGTCGGTTGCAGGGTTTCGCGGCCGCGCAGCAATTGCAGCTTGGCCGTGGATTCAAAGGTCTTCGGCCAGAGCATGTTGCCCACGAACACGCCCGCGATGACCACCACCGCGAAGAGGACGATCAGTCCTTTCCGCTTGAAGAGGATGGTCAGTACATCTCTCAGGAATAGCTGCCGTTGATCCATCTTAGTGTCCTCTCTCCCGCAGTGCCGTGAACGTCGGGCGCGCTGGCCTTCCGGTTTCTCCGGCTGATCGGTATCGCTTCGCGTTCACGTGTCCTGCCCTTTTCCGGACCGTCCTATTGACCGACGATGCCGCCGACAATGCTGTTGGCCGCACTACCCGGAATCAAGGTTACACCGGAGTTGAAGCTGTTGTTTCTGCTCCTGGAGTTAATCTTCTGCGTGTTCATGTAGTACGTGCCCGAAACGCCCAGCGTGTTGTCGAAGGGCACGATCTCCTCAATGTACTGCTCGACAAAGAGATTGGCCTTGGAGATCGGCTTCTTGGGCACATAAACGACATCGAACGCGCGAAGCGGAATGTCGTTCTCCGTATGCCCCTGCAGCGCCTTGGCGAGATTGGTCTTGAACACAAACGGCTTGCCGTTCGGATTGCGGCGAATGACCAGCACGCTGTTCAGTCGGGAGTTGTTGTTCGGACCCGCGGCCATCATGATCGCCTGCAACGCGGTGGGCGCGCCGTCCAGGGGAAACACCCCGTTGACGCCGACCTCGCCGCCCACGTAGATGCGCGAACCGGTCGCGCTGGCGAGATCCACTGCCGCTTCCACTTCGTTGAAGATGATGGAGGACGCCATGTCGTTGATGGTCTTGCGCGTCTCCTCCACGCTATAGCCGGCGACCTGCAGGTCACCGATTTTCGGCAGCGAGATCCGGCCGTCGGGCCGCACCGTGTACAGGCCATTGAGGCTCGTCAACGCGGTATTTACGAAGGGGAAGACGACGAGACTCACCTCCGGCGCGTTGCGCAGCACTTTGGCGGCTTCCGCCTTGATGGCCGCGCCGGCCTCCGCCACGGTCAAGCCGGCGATGCGAACGTCCTTCTGGAGCGAGGGGATGAGAATGGCCCCATCCGGGCGCACGACGACGTCGCGGCTCATGCTTTCCAGCCGGTCCGGGTTCGCGAAGTCCACGTTCACCGTGATGCGCGGCTCGCCTTCAATGATGCCCGTCTTCGCGTAGAGGCTCGTGAGCTTCCGGTTCAGCTCTACAGCGGTCAGACCCGCGGCCTTCACGTCGCCGACTTCGGGCATCGTGATGTAGCCATCCGGCCGGACTGTGCGGTTTGAGTTCAGCGGCCAGTTGTTCAGGAAGCTGATACCGATGAGGTCGCCCACATCGATCTTGTAGTCGGCCGTATCGCCCATGGGCGCCGTCAGACGCACTTCCATCTGGTCGCCGACTTCGATGCGGTAGTCTTGAGGAATCTCGCCCTCGCGGTAATCGCGCACCCGGAACGACACGTTGAGCTTGTCGCCCACCTGGCACAGGTAGGCATCGTCGATCCCGCTCAGTTCCGCGATTTCCTCCTGGTTGACCTCCTGGTCGGTCCCTTCGGGATCCACGAGCACAGTTTTGTCCGTGGTCGCGCATCCCGCGGCCAGCACAGTCAGCAGTGTGCAGGCGACCCATCCGAGTCTCCCTAGTCCTTGAGCTTTCATACCCATGCGCCTCCTCGTCCGCCTGGCATTTGCCACATGTCGTTCCCACTTCCTGTCCGGCGGGTCCGGACCCGGTGTGCTAGGGCCATTCTCCCAGCCTCACTCCTGCGAGTATTCACCTTCTTCGATATCTGCTCCCGTGGGCTCCACGGGGGGCCGCGCAATACGCCGATCCGGCGACGGCCCGCCGATTTCGCCGGGTTTCACCGCGCGTTCCGGCAACGCCTCGTGCGCCTTCCTGCGTTCCGACGCGCCGAGTTCAGGCTTCTGGGCCTCCAAGTCCGGCGCGAAGGTCTGGGAAGGTTCGATCTTCCGGCGCTGGCGTGTGCGCGGCGTGATGCGGAATGCCCCCGTCCGGCTCTCGAGCACGCTGGTGTAAATCTCCGCCGGAAGGCGGCGGGCTTCCTTGAAGATTTCCGTCACCAAGGGCGCGGCGGCGTCCAAGGTCTCTCGGTCAATTCCAGACGCCTGAATGCTGAGCTGCTGGAACAGATAGTAGACGGCATCACGCGCCTTGGCGGCGGAAACCTCCATCTTGGTGGCGTAGGCAGGTTCCATTTCCAATGTCTCAAACGTGATGCGGTACCATTCTCCAGGGTTCTGAAGGTAGTTGGGCGCGGAAGATTTCAGGACTTCCGCATAGACTTGCACAAGGAACTTCGGGGGATTGGTTACCCGAGGCGACACGCCGGGCGCTTGGGGCGCCACGTCGACGAGGTCCGGGCCCGCGGTGCGCGACCGTTCGATATAACCCACCTTGCACATCCCGTGCGATTCTTCGATGAGGAGCTGGTGATTCTCGTCGAGCGGAAGGCCGTGATAACGGATCTCTTCCGCGCCCGCGGTCAGCAACCCAAAGGCCACGGCGCATGCCAAGTGCAGAAGACCGATGCTGGGCCGGCGCTCACGAGGTACCATGACGACGCTCCTGAAAGAGGCTTGGCGCGCCTTTCCCTCGGGGCGGCGGCGCAATGACGGTATCGCGGTAATCGCGTTCATCCTCCAGCGTCACTCCGGATAGCACCACGCAGCGTTCCAGCGAGGCGGGCCGGCGGATACACACCCGGTCGCCGATCACCGAATCTTTCAACGCCACGCCCTCGGAGAGGATGCAATCGCGTCCGACGATGCTCTCTCGATTCTCCTTGCGGAGCTGATGCACGCAGCAGGTGACGAGGTCGTGCGCGTAGGTCAAGTTGACATCCCAGAGCACGGTGGGAGACACGCGGACCTTGTATTCGTAGTCGATGAGGATTTGGATGGAATCGGTCAACTCGTATTCGTCGCGCATCGCGGTTCTCGGGGTGCGCCGGATCGCGTCGAAGATGGGCAAGTCGAAAAGATACAGGCCACAGCCTTTGAGCATGTTTGGCACATGTCGTGGCTTCTCGATGACGCGTCTGACAGTCCCGTCGTCACGAAGCAACACGGCGAAGTTCCTCTTTACTGCTTCGACGTCGGTCTCTTCCTTCACTGCGAGAACCGCCGCCGCGCCATGGACTTCCATCTCCCTCATCATACTCCGAATGTCGGAAATCTCAAAGAAAATGTCGCCGAGCATCAGCAAAAAGGGGCGGTCCAGCAGCGTTTCGAGTTGGCCCAGAGCGTGGGCAATGCCGAGCCGCTGCTGCTGCTCGACGTACTCGAGGCGCACCCCGTACTGGGAGCCATCGCCGAGCACCTGGGTGATGCGGTGACCCAGATGGCCGATGACCACGAAGACTTCCTCGATGCCCACCTCGCGCATGTAGTCCAGTTGGTACGCGAGCAGCGGCCGGTTGCAGATGGGCACGATCGGCTTGGGGTACAGCGCCCCAAACGGGCCCATCCGCGAGCCGTGGCCCGCGGCGAGAATCACGCCTTGATACCGGCCCGCGCTCATTCGCGGCGGCATCCATGCGCGTCATCAGTGATGGTATGGCGCATCCGTGTAGCCTCCGCCGGTCACCCAGTCAATGGTCCGCCGGAGCCCTTCCTCCAGTTCAATCTGGGGTTCCCACCCCAGGAGCGTTCGCGCTTTCGTGCTGTCCGCTTCTACGCGCAGGATCTCGCTTCGCTTTGGACGCAGCCGGTCCGCTTCGGTCAGAACGGTCACATGCTTTCCCATCAGGTCCGCGATGATCTGCGCCAATTCGCCCACCGTCACCACGCGCGTCGAGCCGAAGTTCACGACCTCGCCCATGACGCATTCCTCTTCGGCCATGCGAATGAAGGCCGTGACGATATCGTCGATGTAGGTGAAATTGCGCGAGGGTGTCAGGTCGCCCAAGCGGAGTTCGTTGCCCCGCATCAGTTGAAGGATGATCGTGGGAATGACCAGAAAACGGCCCACGCGCGGGCCATACACATTGAAGATGCGGCAGATCGCCACAGGCAGGTCGTACGATAGATAGAAACTCTCCACCGTGAAATCCGCCGCCAGCTTGGACGCGGTGTACGGGTTGTGGGCCGCCAGCGGGTGCGTCTCCGAGATGGGCTCCCCCGCCTTGGTCGCCCCGTAGACCCCTGCCGAGGAGGTGTGGACCAGCCGGCGGACGTGCTCGTGGCGCGCCGCGCTGCACACGTTGAGCGTGCCGAAGACGTTCGTGATCATGGTTTCTTCGGGGTTGGCGTACGAATACGCGACGCTCGTAATCGCACCGAGGTGAAACACCGTGTCGATACTCGTGGTCGCCTCGCGCACGAAGGCGCCGTCTCGCAGGTTACCGCCGCAGATCTCGATGCGGTGCGAAGCGTCGGCCGGCAAGGCCGCCAGGTGCCCGATGCTGCCGCGCATGTTGCCGTGAACCACGGCGCGCACCTTCGCCCCCATGCCGATCAGGCGCTCGCACAGGTGGCTTCCGATGAAGCCGCCCGCGCCCGTCACCAACACTGGTCTGCCCGTCCAATCCATGGCTACATTGCCCCCGTGCCAAGCGGTTTCTGCCAAATACCCATCATGTGCGTGCAGGTCCGGCGCAGGCCGGGCAGGCGCATCTGGAGCCGCTCCGCCGCCCGGACCACCCGGGCCAGCGGTTCATTGAAGATGAAGAAGGCCCACATGCCCCCCAGCATGTCGAAGCGCTCCATACGAAGACCGCTCTCCGCCATCAGGCCGCTCAAGCGCCGCGGGGTGTTCGCCCGGTACAGCGTCTCGAAGGTATCCTCCTCATGCCCGCCAAACAGCCATTTCTTGGCCCACCGCTTCACCCCGTGAGGAATGAGGCGGGACAAGAGAGCGAATACGCTGTGGCTGTTGGGGGTCAGGATGGCCACGATGCCGCCGGGCCGGAGCACGCGCCAGAATTCGCGGAAGACGTGCAGCGGCGCCGCCACGTGTTCGATGACGAACTTGCACACGATGACGTCGATGCTCTCGTTGCGCAACGGCAGGGCATCCAGCGGCGCGCAGACCCGGCCCTTGGCCAGGCGATTCGCGCGGAGACCCGCCATGTCCACGTCGCATCCCAGCGAATAGCCCGCTCGCCCGATCGCGGGCAGATCGGGATCGCCACGGCTGCACCCGGCGTCCAAGAGTGTGCACTTCTCGTTCACATATCCCCCGAATGAACCGTCGAAGGCCCCGTTTACGTCGCGAATCCACAGTTTCAGCAAGCGGTAGCGCGTCGGACCTATGCGCTCAATGACGCCCGGGTCCATTGCGAGGGTCTCGCGCTCACGCGAGGACTTCTGTGAAGATCCGCTCATAGTCATCCGTAATCTGGTCCCAGTTGTATTCCGCGGACACCCGCTCGACCGCCACCCTCCCCAATCGCTTCACTTCGGCGGGATTGTCCACGAGGTACTGGAGTTTCTCCCGGAGGTCATTCACGTCGCCGCTGCGGAACGGCACGCCCGCGTGGGCCACCGCTTCCACGTTGTACGAGATATCGCTGACGAGGACGCAGTTGCCGGCGCCCATGGCCTCCAGAATTGCGGGGTGCGTTCCGCCGACTTCCATCGCATTCACATAGGCATATGCGTTGGCTTGCAGGGCCCGGTAGATGTCGCCGTACAGGGCCCCGGGAAACTGAATGCGCGGGTCGGGCGTGGATTTCAGTTCGCGAATGTACTCATCCGCGAAGGGGGCTCCTCCGACCACGAGCAGCTTCATATCCGTGCGCACGCCTTCGTAGGCCTGGACCAATAAGTGGGCGTTGTTCTCCGGTTCGAGGCGGCTGACAAAGAGGAAGTACCTCTCCGGCTCGACACCGAGCTGCCGCAGGAGATCCTGCCGGTACCCGCGTTCAAGAATGTCGGCGCCGTAGGCGACAAATGTCGTGTCGCGATTGAAGCGGCGCTTGTAATACTCCTTGATGACGCGCGAATCCGCGATCAGCACATTCGAGAACTTAGCGGCAACCCACTCTGCGAACTTGAAGTACTGCTTGGCGAGCCAATTCCATTTGGCCCGCTCCCATTCGAGGCCGTCGGTGTTCAAAATCACCTTCACGCCGCACAGGCGGGCGAGCCACGTGAACGCGCTGTTTCCGGAACTGCAATAACAACCCACATCAGTCCCGTCGAAGACCATGTGGATGGTGGATAGAAAGGTGTGCGACATGGAATCGAGGTGCTTGGTGTGGATGGTGGGCAGGTGCACGAGGCGCACCCCGCGATACGCCTGCGGATGCTCCGTATAGTGCGAGCTGCGGCAGTATGCCGTGACTGTATGACCACGTTCCGCCAGCCTCACCGCAACCTCCTCGACGAACGTCTCGAAACCGCCATAGTTCGCAGGAATGCCGCGCGTTCCCAGAAACGCGATCCTCATCCCCTGCGCGATGCGCGGTTTCATGCCAATCCCCTGCTCGCTTCATCCGGGCGTCGCGCGACGGGACACAATGCCCCACTTCGCCTCCCGCTGCCAGAAGCGCGTGACACAAGAGGCCGCCAGAAAAGTCCTGACGCGACAATATATGCAAGTACAACGCCGAAAGTATACAAGATATTGTGTTTATCGTAAAGCATTGAATTTTCCTTGCGCGTAAATTATAGACAAAAGTCGAGATTTTCTCAACTATTATTCGGGGTTGGCGGGGCGAGGGCAAAAACTCAGTCAGCTTGGACTACCCGGGACGGCGCTAGAGCAGATCTCATTACGCCGTGGAGGCAGGCCGGCCAGGAGCGCCGGCATCCCTGCCGGCTCTTCAAGACGCCAGCAAGGATGCTGGGGCTCCCAGTTGATGTGCCCTTGCAACGAGCTACGATAGTCCTTTCAAGAATCGGCGCCATTCGGGACAGATCCCGTCTCTGGCAGAGGCATTGCGTGGCGAAAGGCGGAATCTGTCCCCAACCCGTTGGAACGAAGTCATCCTGCGTTTGCAGGTTCGGTACTCCAGCGTGGGGGAAAGAGAGACAGAAGTGCTCTGGAGAAAGGCGGGGGCTCACGGTGTGGACGCGTTCAGTTCTTCCCCAAGGCCTTGCGGTATCCGGACATGGCGGCGGCGGCCATGGCCTCGCGGGTGAAGGCGGAAGCGCGGCGCGGGCCGGCCGCCTTGAGACGACTGGTATAGTCGTGGTCTTCGAGGATGCGGGCGAGGCCGTCCGTGATCGCGTCCACATCGAATGGGTCGCAAGTGTGTGCGGCATCCGCGACGACCTCTTGAATGGCCGGGTCGGTTGACGCGAGCACGGGGACCCCGCACGCGAGCGCTTCGAGAGCGGGAAGACCAAATCCCTCATAGAGCGAGACGTATGCGAACGCATCCGCAGCGCGAATCAGGGCGGGGAGGTCCGTGCCGTCCACATAGCCTGTGAAGACAAGTCGATCGCCCAAGCGCAGGGACTCGATCGCGGCGAGGGTCTCGCCGTACATCCAAGTCCGTTCGCCGGCGATGACGAGTGCATGCGGCAAGCCCCGCTCGCGCAAGTGGGCAACGGCCGTGGCAAGTCTTGCCACGTTCTTTCTGGGCTGCAATGCGCCCATATAGAGCACAAAGGGCTCCGGTAGATCGTACTTACAGCGGACGGTGTCGATATGTGCCTGCTCCGGCGGGACAAAGAAGCGGGGAGCGACCGCGGGGGATACAGTGTCGATGCGGTCGGGCGAAACGTTGTACGTGTCCACAATCTCGCGCTTGATGGCTTCAGTCAACACGAAGATCCGCGCGGCCCGGCGCACGGTGCCGGGCATGAGCAACTCCATCCGGGTGCGCATCAGGGGCGGAAACAGCTCCGGGTGTTTGACCCAGCCAATATCGTGGACGCTGACCACGCAAGGGCAGGGGCAATAGGGCGGTGTGATGTATTGCGTGTGCAGGAGGTTCAGGCGCGCGCGCGACGCGACCCAGGGCAGCACGAGGGGCACGCGCAATGCCGCGGGCACATGGGGAAGCTCGCGGCACTCGAGTTCACCGGCCATCCCGGGATCAAGACCCCGATTCACCAGCGCGACATACTCGCCATCCCCTCCATGCTCGCGAAGGGAGTGGAGTAGTTCGCGCATGTAGGTTTCGTTGCCCCCCGCGCGCGTGCCGATCGCGTGGGCGTCAATGCCTATTCGCATGGCTGCGCATGGGTGCGGCGCGAGGACTCACGCGCGCCGGTTGTGTAAGGCAATGGCTTCGTCATAGGTTTCGGTCACCTGGTCGATCATACGTTGCAGCGTGAATTGCGATTCCACCCATTCGCGGGCCGCGGCGCTCATGGCGGCGCGCCGTCCTGGATTCTCGATCAGCTCCGTCAGTGCCTCCACAAGAGAAAATGCGTCGCGAGGACGTACAAGCAGACCCGTCTCCCTTGATTGCATGGTCTCGTGCGTGCCGCCGATATCCGATGCGACAACGGGGAGTCCCGCGGCCTGCGCTTCGAGCACGGACGTGGGGAATCCCTCTTGTTCCACAGAGGGTTGGGCGAAGATGTCCATGGCCGCAAGCGCGCTGGGCAGGTCATTGATGAAGCCTGTGAAGATCACGCGATCGCGAAGATCGAGCCGCGCCGCTTGCTCCTCCAAATCTTTGCGTGCCGGTCCGTCGCCGCAGATAAGGACGCGCATGTGTGGATGCCGGTCACGAAGTTTCAATGCCGCCTCTAACAGATAGCGATGCCCTTTCTCTACAGAGACACGGCTCACCGTCCCCACCACAACCGCATCGGCGGGAATGCCCAGCTTGGCGCGAAAGGCGGGGCCGTCCGCATCCTTGCGCACCGTGTTCAGCTCGATGCCCGTGTGGATGATGCGAATGCGATCCTCCGGAGTCGGGCCGCGCAGGATGCGCGCCTTCATATGCTCGGAAACGGTGATGACCCGCTCAAAATGCGGCAATGCGAACTGGCGCTCGATCCACTGGTAGACGGTGCGCCGCAGGGGCAAGGGGCCGTCCCACCAGCCATACGCGCTGGCCACGCATGCGCACGGCCACGCGGAGCGGCCGATGCCGATCATCGTGTTGGAATGCGGATCGTGGGTGTGGATGAGATCGGCCTCGTACTTGGTGATGAGCCGCGATACGGTGCTCCGCGCCTTGTTCCAGTTGCTGCGCGATTTCCACGGGACGCGGTCTTCCGCGAGCGGCAAGCCGCGCAGGTGCACCTGTTCGATGAACAATTCATCCGAGCCGGAGAACGTATCGTATGGCACGCACACGACATTGAAGCGATCGCGCGGAAGGTGCTTCATGAGGTGCAGCACGACGGTGTGGGAGCCCCCAAAGGCCCAACTGCGAATAAGGAAGAGTATGGTCCGCGGTTTCAAGGCTTCTCCTGCACGGTCATCTCGAGTTCGGTAATTTCGCGCTCGCGAATGCGCGTCGTTGTCGAGACAGTCTTTGCACCGGGCACCGATGCTTCCACATCGTAAGCTCCGCCAAAGCCGGTGATCTCTGCGCTACCGTCTTCACCTGTTTCTCCGTGCGCCTCGCTGCCGGTCCAATCTTGGATGAGTTGTTTGAGACGCGCGAAAGCAGGTTTGGGATTGCCTTCTGCATCGCACAGTCCACCCGTAACCACGGAAGACTTCCGATCCGTGATGTCCCACCACGTGATGGAGCTGCACGCGGGATGAGCGAATGCGATGGTGTAGATGCGCTCCGCGTAATCCGCCTGGGTGGCCTCGCTCCACGGTTCGCGCCAGTAGCCGGATTGCCAGCCCTCGCCGTATGAAGAGGGGACTGAAAACTCGGTCACGTGAACGCGTCTTCCGAATTGCGCGTAACGATCCAACAGGTCTGCGAACCATGCGGTCGTGGTGACCGGTCCCTGCAGGCCGCTGAAGCTCTCATTGAACCGAAATCCAGGGTAGTACTGAAGTCCGATGACCTCCACTTCATCAAGAGAGCCGGCCGTCTTGGCCTCCTCCAGAAACGCTGAATACGTGCGGTACCAATCCTCTTGGGGCTGTCCATTCAGAGCGTACAGAGAGAAGCGCCTTCCGTAGTCTCCCTCGTGCGCCCCATTGAGTAGCGAGACCAACCCTTTCGCCAAGCCAATTTGCACTGCGGAGCCACGAAGTATTTCGTGCACGACAGGACGTGGGACGCCCAGCACATTCGTTGCATTCGGTTCATTCATGGCCTCCCAAATGCCGACGCGATTGCCAAAGGCCTTGAGCAAGAGCTGTTCGTGATCGATCGCGGCGTCGCGCAGCGTGTCCGGTTCCATACTGTGAGCGCGTTGCGGAAGTATCCCGTAACCTTGGAGCCAAACGACGCCGTGCGCCTTCACCACGAAACCTTGATCGCGCAGCGCGCGCAAACCAAACGTCTTCTCGATTCCCTGCACGTCGAGATGTCCGTTCGCCGCGTCGGTCCAATCCCATCCCAACAGCACGGTCGCGAAATTGAACCCTGCATCGCGGGCAATCCCAAACGCCTTGGCGTCGTAAGGACTGCCCTCGAACACACCAAACAAGAAGTCGCTGGACGTCTGCCGGATCGCCACCTTGCAGCCCGGTACCGGCTTGCCCGAGGCGTCACGCACCACCACGCGGACCGCTCCTGTCCGTATCATTGACAGATTCACTTTGGCTTGTTCGAAGACGATATCATCGCGCAGGCTCAACGCAGCGGCGAGCACCTTATCCGCTGCCGCCGCCCTGCCGGCGGGGTCTTTCTGACGCAGGGCGTCAGCGAGTTGCTCCACGAGTGCGTCAGCCTCGGGCCGCGGCGCATGCAGTGATCGTTGAAGATCGCGGACGGCAGTGCGCGCGAGTTCGACATTGAGTTCGAGTGCCAGAGTCTGGCCGGGATCTGTGATCGAGAAGCCCTTTCCCGCGTTGTCCGCGCGCAAGAGCAGCCTTCCGTATCCGGGCACATCCCAATACAGCACCTGGGGTGCGTAACCTGTTCCCGGCGGGGTCACCAAGGCGGGCAGTCCCAGCTCTCTCGGCTGTCCTTGATCGCGCGCCGTCTTGTCGAAGGCAGGCCACGCCACGGCGGGCAAGGACACATCCGCCATATCCGTCAGATAGGTGAATTGGCCGGCGAACGTTCCGAGCTTCTGGAAATCTTGCCAGCGAAGGAGTGCGCCTTCGGGACTGTACGCCATGAGCACGATGGACCCCGCCGCGGGTAAGCGAATGTCCATCTGCGTCTCGCCGCGGTAAATGAAGATGCGCGGCTGTGCCGCGTACGCGCCGATGCCGTTTGCGTTCTCCTGGGGCGGAGGCTGCACCATCAGATAGCCTTCCCGCAGGGCAGGCGCGTTGTCGATGCGAAAGGCGCCACTTGCCTCCGTCGTCGCATGGGCGGCCATGCTGAAATCAGGCGCCATCAGGCCAACGAAAGCATACGGGATGGGTGCGTGCTCCGCGTTGTCCAGGCACACGCTCCCGCAAATGGAAATGCCGGGTGGATTGGGCTCCGCCGCGGCGGCGAAAGGGTTCGCAAGCAGAAGGACGGCGAATGCCTGGCAAGTCACGGTGTGCGAGGTTCCCTGGCCCGGGTTTGATCCTCGTGCTCCTGCTGAAGCCGCAACGCGCAAATCAGACACGACGCGGCCACAGCGAAGACCATCCACCAGATCTTCTGCTGCAAGCCGTGGAGGAACACGGCGCAGAACAAGAACGCGAGGATACTGACCGTGACCGAATCCGCGAGCGACGCCAGTTGCGTGTCGCCGATGGAGCGCAGGATGTTCCGGGCGCGCTGGGCATCCAGCAACACGAAAACGGAAAGCAGAACCAGCAGCACGAGGCCCACCGTGCCGGTCTCGGAACCCAGTTGCAGGTACATGTTGTGCGGCCCGTAGTACAGCGGGTTGAAGCCCAGCTCATCATGCATCCAGCGAAGCATGGCCGCGGCAGGGGAGTTTTCCTCGTAGAATCTCAGGCCAAAACCACCAAGCCCCGTTCCAACGATGGGGAACTCCTGCATGTATTGCCACGCATACGACTGCAACTCGAGTCGCGACGCGCTGGACTCGCTCGTCGAGTACTTCGTGATGTCGATCACGCGTTCCTTGTATGCCGAGGGTAGCAGGAACCACGCGATGATCAGGCCTACTGCCAGCGCGGAAACGCGGTAAGGATTCAGGCGCACAATGCGGCGCGCCAACAGGACAAACGCGATGATCAGCCCGACGGCCAAGCTCAACCGCGTGAAGGTCAACACCAGCGCGGAAAGCTCCAGCAGGACGGCCAGCACGACCAGCACTTTGCCACGGGTCCGCTCCATTGTCGAGTACCAGTAGATATTCAATGGAAGCAACAAGAGCAGAGAAAACGCCAGCCAGTTGGAGTGACCCGTGCCACCCGTCACGCGGACTGCCGCGCCCGTGGCCGTGCCCTCCGGGTCGATAAACGCCACATCCGCGCCTTCCGAGATGCTCTGTATACCCGTTTCGCCTGCCGCTTGCAGAGCCGGAACGAAATACTGCGCGACGGCGTAAGCCGACATGATGGCGCCGCACGCCAGCAGCAAAACGACGAACGTGTGAAGCTTCTCGCGGCTGTTCAGCAGATGCATGGCCAAGATGAAGTACACGGCAACGGTGACCAAACGCGCCCATTCGGACATCTGCATGCGCCACGTCATGGAGTAGCTGACACCCAGCAGCGCCCACGCCACAAAGGCGAGGGTCACGAGCACTTCGCGGCTGAAGTGAAAACGCTTGCCCGTCGTGAGGGTGTTCAGAATCCACGCGGCGATGGTGGCCCCTCCGGCCGCCTTGGCCGCGGCGCTGGGCATGCCGTACGGCACGACGCCCGCACCCGCAAGCACGCCGGAAAGGAGCAACGCCACCGTCGTAACGTACAGTCCAAGAATGGGCGCGCGCAGGAAGAACACGAAGAGAATGACGCCGACAACACCCAATACGGACTTCGTGCCCATCGCGAGGACCGTCACCGCCACGGCAACGCCCAGCACGATAATCAGAAACCACAAGAGCGGGTTGAGGGTACCGGTGCGTGCTTCGTGATGCGTGGCGGCGGTCATTGGATTCTGGACTCCTGTTCGGTGCGCGAATCGCTGGGCCCACCCCAGGCGGACAAAGAACATCTATCCTTTATATAGCGCATTTTCGTTGATTTGTCCACAATATATCGGCCTCCCTCTGGTGAGGTGGCATGGGCATCCCTTCCTATGGTCTTCTTGAGAGGGCCTGGGAACTATGGGAATCATGGGAGTTATGGGAGGGTGGACTCCCGCCCCGCGGGCGGGATGGTGAGGTGGCATGGGCATCTCTGCCCATGGTCTTCTCGAGAGATTGTGGGGACTTTGCTACTGCCAAATGCGGGATCTACCGGGTGCCTTCGCCGCTGGCCCGGTAGGCTGTCGCGTACGTGGCAATCCCCAGCGTCCCCTTCGTAAGGGAGACCGCCCACGCCATTCCGTATGCGCCTGCGTAGATCGCGCCAATGGAGCCCGAAACCACGAGGCAAAGCAGTTTGATGAACTCGAGCACTGCAATGCTGCGGGTATGTCCCATTCCGTAAAGCGCCGCACCAGCGGGCGCGCAGCCAACGGCGAACACCGCGCCCACGAGCAAGATGGAGAAGAGTTCACCTGTATCGACAAACGCGGGCCCGAACGTGAGGCCCACGAGCGGTCCTGACAGGGCGATAATCGGAATCACCGCGAGCACCGAGAGGAGAGCGGGGGCGCGGAAACGGCGCAGGAATTCCCTCAATTCGCCTGCTCGCGTGAGGCCGCTGGTCTTGGGGAGCAGCACGTTGAAGAGCGTCAGAATGATCAAGTCGCCCGCCAGCGTGAGTTGGACGGCCGCCCCGTAGTCGCCGAGGGTCTCCGCGGGAATCCCCCAGAAGACGAGGAGAAACACGTCCACCCGCTGGAAGAGACTCGTCAGCAGGCACGCGGCGAGGGTCCACTTCGCAAAGCGAAGCACGTCCTCGCGTATGCTTGCGGACACGTTCACCCGGCGGGGGATTCTTGCCGGCGTACGGCGCCACACGGCCAATGCGGAGACCGCCGGCGCGACTGCGTATGCGGCCATGAGATACAAGACGTAAGCGTTCCCCGACACGATCAGCATGGCCACCAGCGCAAGCCGCAGGAGAGCGGTTGCCAATTCGAGGCCTGCGTAAAGTCCGAAACGCTGCTGGGCCTGAAAGCAGCCTTGCGCATATGCCCACAGCACCGTCGCCGACGCTCCCACAAACGCAAGCGCGACGATAGCGGGGTGGAAGGAGCCATCCGTTCCTCGGGGCGACAACAGATGCGCAAGCGGAACCGCGCACACGATGCCGAGCAACAAGATCGCGCCCGCCAGCAACAGCTTCAGGCGCAGGATATAACTGTAGTATGGAAGGGCCCCATCCCGCTCACCCTTTGCCGCATCCGCCCCGAAGCGCACGAGTGCCGTGTCCAGCGCGGGCCCCACCAGTTCCGCGGCGACCTTCATCAAAGAGAGGAGGACGACCAGTTCGCCATATGCGGCGCGGCCCAGAAAGCGGCCCACAAGCACGATGGTGAGGAAGGTAAAGGCGCTGGAGAGAATACGCACGCCAAAGACGAAGCTGAAATCGCCAAACCACCCCGCCACCGCGCCCTTGGCGGACGCCGGTGAAGATTCGGGGTCTTCGCGGGAGGTCACGCCGCGCCTTTGGCCTGGAGGACGACCTGAAAGGTGCGGAACAAGATCCGGATATCCTCCATCAACGACCAGTTATCGATGTACGCCAAGTCCAATTCCACCCAGTCGTCGAAATCCACATCACTGCGCCCGCTCACTTGCTGCAGGCCGGTGATTCCGGGGCGGACACTGAGCCGGCGCCGTTGATCCCACGTGTACTTCTCCACCTCGGAAGGGACGGGCGGGCGCGGTCCCACGAGACTCATATCGCCCAGGAAGACATTGACGATCTGGGGCATCTCATCGATGCTGAACTTGCGAATCCAACGGCCTCCCCGGGTCATGCGCGGATCGCGTTTCATCTTGAAGACGGGCCCGTCGGCCTCGTTCAGGGCGGCGAGCTGCGCCTTGAGTTCCTCCGCGTTGACCACCATCGAGCGGAACTTGATGCACTTGAAGCGGCGTTGGTTCAAGCCGACTCGGTCTTGAAGGAAAAAGACCGGTCCCTTGGAATCCAGCTTGATGATCAAGGCGATGAGAGGAAACAGCCACCAGGCCACGGTCACGAGGAAGAACCCCGAAACCGCCATATCGATCGCGCGCTTGAGCGCCAACTGCGCGAAGGCCTCGGGAATCGTCGAGAGCGACAGCAGCGGAATGTCTTCCAACTGATAGATCTGGCGCGTCGCCACGCGCAGTGGGAAAAGATCCGCGAACATCCGGACGGATACCCCCACCCCTTCGCACAGGTGCGCGACGCTGGTGATTTCGGTGTAGTACTTGCGCACGGGCAGGCACACGTAGACCTCGTCGATCACGTGCTTCAGCAGCACGTTTTCGAGTTCCTGGACCGGGCCTAGATAGGGAATCTTGTACTTCTCGAGGTGCTTCGCGCGTTCGGGGTCGTCGTCGAGGAGTCCCGCGAGGTGGTATCCATACTGGCCGTGCGAGGCAATCACCTCGACCAGATGCGCCGAGCGGGGGTTTCCGCCGATGATCAGCAATTGGCGGAAGTTGTAACCGCGCCTCCGAATGCTCCAAAGGAACAGACGAAGAATGGTCCGGAACGCCAGAATCAGAACCGCGGTCGATCCCCCAAAGTACAAGAGGAAGGATCGATCCACGGCGTGACGGCTCAGGAACAGGATGAGCACCGCCGTAACCGCCAGCGAAACCGCCAGCGCCTTGATAATCGACACGAGCTGGGAGACCAGGCTGTCGCCCCGGTGGGACACAAAGAGCCGTTGGTCTCCCGCGGCCAAAAACCACACGACCATGAAGCCCAGCAGATAGAGCCGGTGATCCAGCAACGTCTGCATCAAGGTGCGCGAGCCATCCGCGGGCATCACCATGTGGGAGGCAATCAGGGCGGCGACAAGCGCACATCCGCTGTCAAACGCAACGAGGACGAGCGTCAAGAATCCGGCATGTCTTTTCAGGATGGACACGGCACATCACCTGTTTCAGTCCGGTGCCTTGAGGCCGGCTACCTCGTTCGTGCGGACCCCAATCCACGGGCCCTGCCATCATCAGGCACAGGTACACGCGATAACGCTGGCACAAGCCGTTTCGCGTCCTTGCAGCCGGAACGGGCGTGACCTTCCCCTTGAGACTACTACCGGCCGGGCAAGGCGGCAAACGGAATTCCCACTTCGGCACCCCGCTGGACCGTACCAGAACCTGGTGCCTTCACCCTAGGCGCGCCGCGGTCCGCTCCCTACCCAGATGCGGACCCTCAAACGGCTCGCAGCAGCAGGGTAGCCTAAGCCGAAGCGACAATCAAGAGGGGTAACCGGCAGGGTACTCGCACCGCCACCCGCGCAGTCACGCCGCGGCGTGATGAGACTTGCGGGTTTGCATCATTGGCCCGTCACGTCCGCGCCTGTCGAGGCACGGCTGACGAAAGATGAAGCTTTCCGGCCCGTCTGCCGTTCGTAGTCCTGGGACAGCCGGGCGCAGAACTCGTCCGCGTATTTGCCTGATACGAGATGGACCGTGCACCCGCCGAATCCCGCCCCTGTCATGCGGCTGCCGTGGCAGCCCGGCAATTCGCGGGCGATGGCGGTCATCGCGTCCAGTTCCGCGCACGTCACCTCATAATCGGCGCGCAGGCTGCGATCGGACTCGTTCATGAGTTCGCCCAACCGGGCCGCGTCTCCCGACTTCACGACGCGGCTGGCCTCGCGTGTCCGGTCGTTCTCGGTGATCACGTGGCGGGCTCTGCGATAGACGTGTTCGGGCATGGACGGCGCCACTGCCTCCAATTGGTCGATCCCGAAATCACGAAGATGCGTGCTTTGCGTTGCGTGCCCGGCATTCAGGATCTTCACCGCTTGGGCGCACTCCGCGACACGCTCGTTGTACTTGGAACCGGCAAGCCCGCGCGATACCCCCGTGTCCGCGACGACGAATACGGCGTCCGCGAGTGCCAGGGGGATCTGCTCGTAGACGTTCGTGCGGCAATCGAGGAACAAGGCGTGGCCTTCCCGTCCCGCGCGCACGACGAACTGATCCATGATGCCGCTGGCCACCCCCAGGAAATGGTTCTCCACGCGCTGCCCGAGCGCGGCGGCATCGGGGTCGCTCAACCGGAGCCCCGCCATCTCCTCCAACAACCTGAGGGCGGCCATCTCCACACTGGCGGAACTGCTCAGTCCGGAGCCGATAGGGACATCGCCGACAAGCAGACACTCCATGCCGGGAATGCGATGGCCCAGGAGTTCCACTTCACGTGCCACTCCCACCACGTAATCCATCCACGGGCACGCCGGATGGCGCTCCCAGGCGCCCAGCGGCACCGTGGCCTCCTGCTCGAAGTTCGCCGCGAAGACTCTGAGGTGGGCGCTTTCCGTCTTCCTGGCCAGGATCAGCGTATCGCGCTCGATGGCCATGGGAAAGACGAAACCGTGGTTGTAGTCCGTGTGTTCGCCGATGATGTTCACGCGGCCGGGCGCGCGCGCGCCGGATTCAGGATCGTGCCCGAAATGCCGCGCGAATGCGGCTTTGGCTTGTGCAATATCGACGCTCATGGATTCGTCCTGCTGCACTTGTCGCCATTCCCGATCGCTGAAGAGAACAAGAGAAGAACATCCCCCTTGATCCCCCTTCAAAGGGGGAATAATGCAACACTATGTGTAAATGCTTGCAGCCTACTTATGGCGATACGTGAGCATTTGGTTTGCGCGACGCGCGGCCCGAAGGGCCCTCTGAATTCCCCCTTTGAAGGGGGCGGGCACGAAGTGCCGAGGGGGATGTTCTTCGCCAAAGCCCCAAACTCCGCAGGCCACCGCCTAACGGCCTAACGCCATCTCCGTCTCGGCGTCGAAGTAATGAGCCTTCTCCATGTTCACGTCGATGACATGGGCCTGATTCACCGGCGGCTCCCGGTCGGTGTTGACACGCGCCGTGCAGATGTGGCCGCCCACCGCCAGGTGCAGGTAGATCTCCGAACCCATCGGTTCCACGACTTCCACGTTGGCGGTGACGCTGCGGCCGGGCTTGGGCGTCTGGCTCGCGTTCTCCGCGAAATGCTCGGGGCGAATCCCAAACACGATCCGCTTGCCGGCATAGGCCTCCACCGCGGGCTGGTGCTCCGGCGCCACGGCAAGACTGACCGCGTTGGCCGCGTCCCGGAACCACAGCGTTCCGTTCTCGGCAACAATGGATCCATCCAGCAGATTCATGGGGGGGCTGCCGATGAACCCCGCCACAAACTTGTTCACCGGGCGGTTGTACAACTCGAGCGGGCTGGCAATCTGCTGGATAGCCCCGCCCAGCATCACGACGATCCGATCCCCCATCGTCATGGCTTCCACCTGGTCGTGCGTCACGTAAATCATCGTGGACTGCAAGCGTGTGTGAAGCTTGCTGATCTCGGCGCGCATCTGCACGCGCAACTTCGCGTCCAGGTTCGAGAGGGGTTCGTCGAACAGGAACACTTTGGGCTGGCGCACGATGGCCCGGCCCACCGCCACCCGCTGCCGCTCGCCGCCGGACAACGCCTTGGGTTTGCGGTCGAGCAGGTGCTCGATCCCGAGGATGCGCGCGGCATCCCGCACGCGCTGGTCGATTTCCTTCTTCGGGTACTTGCGCAGCATGAGGCCGAACGCCATGTTCTTGTAAACCGTCATGTGGGGATACAGGGCGTAATTCTGAAACACCATGGCGATGTCGCGGTTCTTGGGGGGCACATCGTTCACCAGCGTGTCGCCGATGTAGATTTCGCCGTCGGAGATTTCCTCGAGCCCGGCGATCATGCGTAGCGTGGTGGACTTGCCGCAACCGGACGGCCCTACGAGAACGACAAACTCCTTGTCGTTGATCTCCAAGGAAGCGGATTTCACCGCTTCGACGCCTCCCGCGTACACTTTCCGTACGTTTCGCAACGCTACCCGTGCCATACGAAGCCCTTCCTCGCTGGTGGCCGTGGAGATAAGCCGGTCAAGTCATGACGAAAACCGATGATATCCCAGGGTCACTGGCGATTCAAGGCGCCGGAGCAATCGCGGTGTCGTCGGAAGGGGCGGGAAAGAAAGAACATCCCTCTTGATCCCCCTTCAGTTGGTTTCCATGCTCTTTTGTCAACTGGCTCACGCCGATTCGTTGCGGGAGATTTGTAATGGTTTGGCATGCTGCGTGGGCAAACTGGTTCATTTGGGCGTAGACCGCGGCCCGAGCAAGTCC
>JADLGB010000048.1 GCA_020849535.1 Candidatus Hydrogenedentota bacterium | reverse complement strand
CCCGTGGCATCAAGCCTGGGCAGTGAACCCAGCAGAGTCAGGAGGCTCAGTCAGTGGCCAAGGAAAAGAGGAAGGCGAAGGGCAAGAAGCGGCGTACCGCGCTCAACGTCACGACGGGCGTTGCCCACATTCAGGCGACGTTCAACAACACGATCGTGTCCATCACGGACAGCCAGGGCAACGTGATCGCGTGGTCCAGCGCGGGCCAGGTGGGTTTCGTGGGCTCGCGCAAGAGCACGGCGTTCGCCGCCCAGGTGGCCGCCGAGGCCGCGGCCCAGAAGGCCAAGGAAGTCGGCTTGCGCGAGGTCCGGGTCCACGTGAATGGGCCTGGCGCCGGGCGCGAATCCGCCATTCGCGCGATTCAATCCACCGGGCTGGATATTACCCTGATTCGCGACGTCACCAGCATCCCCCACAACGGGTGCCGGCCGCCGAAACGCCGCCGCGTGTAGCGGCGCAGCCCATTCCACGCTGTGCATGACTGTGGAACCTGAGAGTAAGGCCGCACTGCCGGGAGACTTCAACGAATGATAGCGAACGATTTCGTCATACCGAAATGGGTCAAGATCGATGACGGCGCAACGGGCCAATACGCCCGGTACGTCGTGGAACCGTTTGAACGCGGGTATGGCACCACCATTGGAAACTCCCTGCGCCGTGTGTTGCTGGCGTCCCTGGAAGGGTCGGCGGTGACCGCCATTCGCATCGAAGGGATCCAGCACGAGTTCTCGGCGATTCCGGGCGTGAAGGAAGATGTGACAGACGTGGTGCTGAACTTCAAAAAGTGCCAGCTCCGCCTGAACAAGGAAGAGCCGATCATCTTCACCTTCAAGCACAAGGGCCAGGGCGAGGTGACCGCCGCGGAGGTCTTCAAGAACACGGACGTCGAAGTGTTCAACAAGGATCATGTGGTGTTCACGTGCACGTCCGGCTCGGCCAACATCGAGATGGAGATTAAGGTCGCTCGTGGCCGCGGCTACCAAACCGCCGACCACTTCGAGTTGGAGCATGCCGCCATCGGCACCATTTACCTCGATGCGGACTTTTCGCCCGTCACCCGCGTGAATTTTTCCGTCGAAGACGCCCGCGTGGGCCAGCGCACGGACTACGACCGCCTGGTGATGGAGATCTGGACCAACGGCTCCATCACGCCCGAGACCGCCATGGAAGAAGCGGCGGGACTGCTGATGGATCATCTGAAGATCTTCGTGCAGCCGCGCAAGGAAGAAGACGCGGCCGGTGGCAGCGGCGCCCTCGAGGATCCGGAAATGACGCGGACCCTGTCGCGCCCGGTGGAAGAGCTGGAGTTGAGCGTGCGCGCGGCCAACTGCCTGAAAGCGGCGAATATCCGAACGATCGGCGACTTGGTGGCCCGCAACGAATCCGAGATGCTTCAGTTCCATAACTTCGGGAAGAAGTCGCTGGATGAGATCAAGGCCCTGCTCGAGACGATGGGCCTTTCGCTCGGCATGCGGGCCGGCGTGGCCGCCGGCGTGGCCGCCTCCACGGATGTGGATGCCGACGATGAAGAATTTGAAGACGAATAAGCGAACGACGTAGCACGACCAGAATAGAGGAAAGCGATCGATGAGGCACCGTAAGGCAGGAAGACGGCTGGGCCGGACCAGCAGCCACCGCAAAGCGACAATGAAGAACCTCGCGTTGGCGCTGTTCAAATACAATGCGATTGAGACGACTGTCGCCAAGTCCAAGGAGTTGCGCATCTTCGCGGAGCCGCTGATTACCTTGGCCCGCCAGGACACCGTGGCGAACCGGCGGCGGGCATTCGCAGAACTGCGCGACAATGCGGTTGTCACCCGGCTGTTCAAGGAAATTGCGCCCGCCTTTGCGGAGCGTCCCGGCGGGTACACCCGCATCCTCAAGCTTGGAAACCGGCCAGGCGATGCGGCGCCAATGGCGCGCATCGAGTTGGTTGGTCTGGGCGAGTTCAAGGAAGAGTAAGCACATCCGCGCGGCCACGCGCCGCGCGTGCGGAGTATTTCGCGGGAATCCAAGTCCAAACGCAAGAGGGCTCGGGTTCCCGCTCCTTTTTCCGTGGCCGCGCCAGCCGCGGCGGCAACCCATGCGCCACGGAATGGAACCACGCGGTGCCCGTAACGGGAGGTGCAGTGATTTCAGATCTCAGATCTGGAGACTTCGATCTCGGATATGCGATCTCAGGTTTCAGAGGACTGAGAAGGTGTGGTTCACCGGACGCTTGCAGGAAATTGGCGCAACGCGGATCGTGACTGCGGGGGGCGCGGCGCTTGGCTGCTTGGTGCTCTCTGAGCGACTCGCGTGTACGCTTCCCCTTCTTGTATACGCCCGCTCAGTAACCCCGCGCCGCTTGCATGACGCGAACATTCTCCAGCCCGTCGCGCGCGGTAACAGGAAACGGGGCGATACCCAGCACCGCCCGCGAGAACGCCTCCACCTGGCTGCGGTACTGGTTCACGTTATGGTAGCCGGACACGCGGGGCTCGCCGTTCCCGGAACCGCGAATCACCAGCCCGCCATGACCAAAGAAGGTCTTCTCGAGGATGCAGTACGAGTCCGTGCCGTACATCTCGAGACGGGCCGGCCCTCCCGAACCGGTTGATGCGTCGGCGATGGCCACGGCGCCACCTTTGAAGCGCATCGTGACGAGAGCGTGATCATCGGTTTCGTAGCCCCAGCGCGGATTGGACAGGAGTCCCTGCGCGGCTTCCACATCTCCCATGAACCAGCGGCACAGGTCGATGAGGTGCGTGCCCACATCGGATATCGCCCAACCCCCGGAAGTGGCCTTCTGCCGGCGCCAGAGTGACGGCGCCTCTTCGTACGCGAGATAGAGTTGCGCGCGGAAGAAGACCGGGCTGCCGAATTGGCCCGCCTTCCAATCCGCTTGAAGCTCCTGGTGCAGGGGGTGATGACGCATGTGGTAGCCGATCCCAAGCTGACGGCCGGCAGCCTCGGCCGCCGCGATCATCGACTCGCACTCCGCCACGTTCAGGGCCATCGGCTTTTCACACAACACGTGCTTGCCCGCTTTGAGGGCGGCGATAGCCTGTGGCGCATGCAGGTGGTTGGGGCTGGCCACCCAGACGGCTTGAATGGCGTCATCTGCAAGGAATTCGTCGAACGATGTGTAGCACTTGGCGACCTCGTGCTTTTCGCAAAAGGCGCTGGCCGATTCCTGGTTGCTGCTCACAACCGCGTGCAGAGACGCATTGTCCGCAGCAGCGATAGCGGGTCCAAAGGTGGAGTCCGCCCAGCCGCTGGCACCAATGAGTCCCCAGGTTACTTGCGATCTACCCATGACGATCTCCCCGAGTCATTTCTAGAAGTACCCCCACTATTCACACTATTACTCTACACCCAGACGGCCCCTTTTGGCAATCCCAAACTGGACTATGATGAATGGGGGCATGGAGATCCCAAAACCCGCCAGCGTGCTGCTATAATGCGCGCCTATGGCCCACCAATGGAAGAAATTGGAAGAGATCTCCGACTCCAAGCTCACGCCGATGTTGCGGCAGTACCTGCAGGCGAAGGCCGAAAGTGGAGATTCCCTGCTGTTCTTTCGCATGGGCGATTTCTATGAGATGTTCTTCGAGGATGCGGTGGAAGCCGCTGAACTCCTGGGAATTGCGCTGACCTCGCGGGACGCCGTCAACAAGGATGACCGGATTCCCATGGCCGGCGTGCCCGTGCGCGCGGTCGATGCATACATTGCCAAGGCTATCAAGGCCGGGCGCACGGTGACCATCTGCGAGCAGATGGAGAATCCCAAGGACGCCAAGGGGGTGGTCAAACGCGAAGTCGTGAAGACCATCACGCCGGGGACGGTGCTGGAACCGGAGCTTCTTGACGAAGGCGCGAATAACTACCTGGCGGCCATCATGTTGCGAGGCGACGCGTCGGGTTTGGCCATGGTCGATGTCAGCACGGGGGAATTCCTGGCGGCGGAGGTGGAATCGGACAGCGAGCGCACGCTGACGGACGAGCTGACGCGGGTCGCTCCCGCGGAAGTGCTCGTGCCGGAATCCGTTGACGCGGCGATGTTGGCGCGCTGGCGTTCGCGGTTCAGCTCGGTCGCGTTTACGATGCGGCCCGATGACGAGTTCGACGCCGGTTCCGGGCGCGAAGTTCTGCTGGAGCAATTCGGAATTGCTACGTTGAAAGGTATTGGCCTGGAGGATGCCCCGCACGCGGTGGCTAGCGCGGGCGCCGTGCTCTCCTACGTCCGATCTACGCAGCGCGATGCGGTGCCCCACCTGCGATTTCCCCGGCGCTATAGTCCTTCCCAGTTTGTCGTACTGGACGGCAACACCCAGCGGAACCTCGAACTTGTCGACTCGATGACGGATCGGCGGGGCCGTGGAACTCTGAAGTCCGTCCTGGACCGCACCCAGACCAGCATGGGGGAACGCAAGCTGCGGGATTGGATCCTGCACCCGTTGCTAGCGCCGGACGAGATTCGCGCGCGGCTGGACGCGGTCGAGGAATTCCACAGCGACGCGGAACTGCGGCTGCGCCTACGCGACGTGCTCAAGGGCGTGTCCGACCTGGAACGCCTCACCGGGCGCCTCACATCGCGTTCAGGCAATGGTCGCGACGTGCGGGCGCTGGGCAATTCGCTCGCGCGCGCGCCGGAGATTCGCGGCTTGCTTCGCGATTGCCAGTCCGCCCTGCTGGCGACCCTTCGCGACACAATGGACGAGCTGGGAGATGTGACGGGCTGGATCGACACCGCCATCGTCGAGGAACCTCCTCTGGCCATCATGGAGGGCAACCTTATTCGGGACGGCTACGATGCGGAGCTGGATCGGCTGCGCGGGCTGGTGCGCGGCGGCCGGGACTGGATCGCCACGTTGCAGCGGGAGGAGTGCGAGCGCACCAAGATCCCCAATCTAAAGGTCGGGTACAACAAGGTATTCGGGTACTATCTCGAGGTCACGCGGTCGTACACGCACCTGGTGCCGCCGGACTTCGAGCGTAAACAAACTCTCGTGAATGCGGAGCGGTATGTCACCCCGCTGCTGAAGTCGCGCGAAGAAGAGATCGTGACCGCGCAGGAACGCATGCAACAGATCGAGTACGACCTGTTTGTGGCGCTGCGCGAACGGATCAGCGGCGAGGCGCGGCGGATACAAGAGACCGCGGATCGGATCGCGGCCATCGACGTGTTGTTGTCGTTGGCCGAGGTCGCGTCCGCGAAAGGGTACTGCAAACCGGTCGTGGACGATTCCGAGGAGCTGCATATCCGGGACGGCCGTCACCCCGTGGTGGAAGACCTCATGGCCCGCAACGACTTCGTCGCGAACGACACGTCATTGGACCCGCAGAAGGCATTTCTGGCCATCGTCACGGGTCCCAACATGGCGGGCAAGTCCACCTACCTGCGCCAGGTGGCGCTCATCACGCTCATGGCGCAGATGGGGAGCTTCGTGCCCGCGGCGGAAGCACGCATCGGGGCCGTGGACCGCATCTTCACGCGCGTGGGCGCCTCGGACAACCTGGTGCGCGGCGAGAGCACGTTTATGGTCGAGATGATCGAAACCGCCAACATTCTGAACACGGCCACGGCGCGCAGCCTGTTGGTGCTCGACGAGATTGGGCGCGGCACGAGCACGTTTGACGGCATCAGCATCGCGTGGTCGGTGGCCGAATACATTCACGATCGCATCCGCGCAAAGACGCTTTTCGCGACGCACTATCACGAGCTGACCGAACTCGCCGGAAAGTTGGAGCGAGCGAAGAACCTGAACGTGGCCGTGCGCGAGTGGGGCGGCAAGGTGGTCTTTCTGTACCGCATCGTCGACGGCGGGGCGGACCACAGCTATGGGATTCAGGTCGCCAAGCTGGCGGGCCTTCCGCCGAGCGTGCTTGAGCGCGCGCGCGACATCCTCGAGTCGCTCGAAGCGGGAAATCCCGCCTCCATGGGTCTGCCGCAACAGATGTACCTCTTCGGCAGCCAGCCCGCCGAGCCCAGTCGCGTCGAAAAGGAAGTGGAGTCCGTCAATCCCGACGAACTCTCGCCGCGCGAGGCACAGGAGTTCTTGTATCACCTCAAACACCTGCTGGCCAGGCCGCGCCACGAAGGGTCATGATCCGGCCTCCCTTGCAGTGTCGCATGAGGGTGTTCTACTATCGCCGCATGGAATTCCGGGTCCGTGAGGATCACGACCGCGGGAGGGATTCGGCGCGATGATCGGTGCTCCGGGTTCGCTTCTCAACATGAGGGCAAAAGACATGAAGGTGCGGCTTCTATTGGGCCTGATTCTTGGTGTAGGTCTTGCCTCATCGGGTTGCGCTGCCGAGCAGCCCACCTATGCCGAACGGCTGGGATGGAAGCCCACGGACCGGGTCATCCTGTTCCACTGCGACGATGCGGGGATGTCCCACGGGGCCAACCTTGGTGCAATGCAGGCCCTTGATTACGGCATCTTGACATCGGTAAGCACCATGATGCCCTGCAGTTGGGTGCCCGAGTTCGCAGCCTTTCTCAAAGACCGCCCCGGCGTGGATAACGGCCTGCACCTGACGCTCACGTCCGAGTGGTCCAACTACCGCTGGGGTCCCCTTGCGGGCAAGGCGGCCGTCCCCGGACTTGTGGATGAGGAAGGGTGCCTCTGGCGCAGCGTCGGGGAAGTCACCGCGCACGCCACGGCGGATGAAGTGGAAACGGAGGTCCGCGCGCAGCTCGACCGGGCGGTTGCCTTGGGCATGCCCATCACCCATCTCGACAGTCACATGGGCACCTTGTTCGCGCGGCCGGACTTCTTCGAGCGATACATGAAAGTCGGCATCGAAAAGCAGATCCCGATCCTGATCATGGGCGGCCACATGACCCATATCCAGCAGGACGAGCCCGAAGCCGTGGCCCAATTCATGGCCGCCGGGATTCCGGAGAAAGTCTGGGCGGCCGGTCTTCCCGTTCTCGACGACCTGCTGAACGAGACCTACGGATGGAGGCGATTTGAGGAGAAGAAGGCCAATATTATCCAGGCACTCCGATCGCTGAAGCCGGGCGTTACGATGATCATTGTCCATTGCGCGCAACCCACGGAAGAGTTTCCCGCGTTCACCCGGTCCAGCGAGACGCGCCTGAGCGATCTGCGTGTGATGACGGATCCGGAGCTGAAGCAGGTAATCGAGGAAGAGGGCATTCTGCTGACCACGTGGAGCGAGTTGAAGAAACGCCGGGATCAGGCGAAGTAACAAGGGGGACTCATGAGCGGCATACGGGTCACGGTGTGGAACGAGGGTATTCACGAAAAGAGCGATGAGGTGGTGAAGGCGCTGTATCCCAAGGGTATGGGCAGCCAGATCGCGCAGTACCTGCAGAAGCAGCCCCGCATCGCCACGGTGCATGTGTCGGAACTGGACCACGACCACCAGGGTCTGCCTGACGACATCCTCAATACGACGGACGTGATGACGTGGTGGGGGCACAAGGCGCACGCCGACGTGAGCGACGAGAACGTGGCGCGGGTGTACCAGCGCGTGCTCGACGGCATGGGTTTGATCGTGCTGCATTCCGGGCACCACTCGAAGATTTTCCGCAAGCTCATGGGGACGAGCTGCGATCTGAAATGGCGCGAGATTGGCGAGCGCGAGCGTATTTGGGTCGTGGACCCGGGTCATCCCATCACCGAGGGCCTCCCGGAGTACTTCGAACTGCCGCACGTCGAGATGTACGGCGAACACTTCGACATTCCCCAGCCGGATCGGCAGGTCTTTATCAGTTGGTTCCAAGGGGGCGAAGTGTTCCGAAGCGGCTGTTGCTGGCAACGGGGCAAGGGCAAGATCTTCTACTTCCGCCCCGGCCACGAGACGTTTCCCATTTACTACGATGCCAATGTGCTCCGCGTCATCTATAATGGGGTGAAATGGGCAGCGCCATCGGGTGTCGCGACGGTGATACGCGGCAATGTCGAGCCGATCGAGGATGTGAAGCCCGCGGTGTCGCCGTAGCTCCCCGTGGGGCGTCAACCAGGAAAGGGCATCCGATGAACGAGTCCGGACCCGTGCACTACGACCCCTACGGAGAGATCGTGATCGCGACAGTGCAGGGTTTCCCCGAACTGGACGCCGTCAGGGCGAAGGAGTTCGGCGATGCCGTGATTGCTCACGTGGCGGAGCAGTCCGGAATGCACCTCCTGCTGAACTTCCACCATGTGTCTTACGTGTCGAGCGCCGGCATATCGGCCATTCTTCGTATCAGTCATGCCGCGGAGGACCGCGGCGGCAGCGTGCGCGTGGCGGGAGTGAATGATGACGTGCTCACCGTATTCGAGGTGACCAACCTGCGCGACATGTTTCACATCGAGCAGAACGTGCAGGACGCCGCCGAACGCTACGTGCAGTGGGTCCAATCCAAGGGCTGACGCATCATGTACGGGTCAGGGACAGACCCCGTGTTTCGCTGCCGACATAGGAATCTCGACGTGCAGAGCTTACGCGAAAGACGGGTCAGTCTCGGATGGCACCAGTTTATGGTGGTGGGGAGCCTGGACCAAAGCAGAACACCCCGCAAAAAGGGACCCACTGGGAACGCCAGCATCCTTGCTGGTATTCTGGATAGGTTTCCTCTCGCAGAGGCGCAAAGACGCAAAGGCTACCAATAAAGACACAGGCGAGGGCGCCTGTGCCACACGCGCTTGCTTGGCCTGCGGGGATTGTTCCCATCTTGCCGTTCCTTGGTTTGCACGAAGACTTCAAGGGTTTCAGAAAGACGAGGAATGGTAGACGGACGTGTGGCACAGCCACGCCGCGGCGTGGCTGTGTCCTATTTCCAGTTCCCGCAGGCAAGCTTGCTTCGTCAAAGCAGAGGCAAGATTACGGGGTCAGTCCCATTCAACTGCCGGGCCGCGCTGCCTGCGCGAGCAGACTGAACACGGTCGCAAGCGGTTCCGGTTCTTCCGGCATATCGCCCAGCACCGTGTCGTTCCATGACACGATCAAATCCAATGATGGAATCACGGCCATGCCCCGCATGCCGTTCCGGTGTCCGAGCGCCGCAAACAGGTCCGGCGGAGCATCGGGCCATTTTCGGTTCCCGTCCGCGTCCACGCCGTTGACCCACCACAGCCAGCTATAGCTGCCGTCATGATCGGTCTGATTGTCGGGAATCTTTTGCGACCCCATCGTGCGCTGCTCGGGGCACAGCTCCGCGGCCTCGCCACGCGTGCGGGGAAGCGTGGCGGGTACGGGCGTCGTTGTGGCCTCGCGCACGTGCTCCGCGCGAATGAGCTGCTTGCCGTTCCAATTGCCTCCGTGAAGATACAGCAGCCCGAACCGGGCAAAATCCCGAGGCGACACCGCCAGCCGGCCCGCGCGATCTCCTGGTCCAAACGCCAGGAAGGAAGGATTATCTTCACACTGAATCGGGTCAGTCAGGCGCGCGTGCAGCACCTTCTCATCAACCGATTCATGCGAAGCGCCATAGACCTTCAGAAACAAGGTGTCCCAGAACAACGCCATCTGCCAGTCGTTGTAGTCGAACGCCGTTCCCGGCGCTTCTTTCACGCCGTAGCACGAAATCTGGTTGGCCATGTGGCGGAACGTGATCGCGCGATCCTTGTGGCCAAGTTCCGGATTCAGGCTTTCCAGGCAAGGCACATACTCGGCCACGCGCGCGTCCACATTTGGCAAGAGCCCCTCTTCCACAGCCACGAAGAGGAAGTGGGAGATCCATGGCTTCAACGCGGAGGCGACATCATCCGCCGCGGCGATATCGCCCCACGAATAAACCAGATACCCGTGCCGCACGACGCAGCCCCGTCCGCCCATGAAGTCGCGGACCGCATCGAGTTGGGCCGCATCGAGCCCCACGTCTTCCGGCGTCCGCGTTTCCCACGTCTTTCCGGGAAACACGTCCTGCGCGAGCGCGCAGATGCCTGAAAACGAGAGCAGCGACACGCATAGAACCGCGGCTGGACTAGTCTTGATCATGGTGCTCATCCCCGTGGTGTTCATTCGTCCCCTCAGATGACTCAGGGTAAGTTAGGTCCGCGATATCGTTCGGGCGTCTTGGCGTCTTCTGGGGAGTCAAACGAGCCATTGCTTGCAGATAACCGAATCCAACCACAAGCAGTATGACCCCGAGAACACCAAAGGCCCCAACCTTGTAGAAGCCTTCGAGGTTGCGCGTATCGACGATGAAAGCACGGCCGATGGCGAGTGCGAAGATGCACAGTCCCGCGTAGCGGTAGAATCGCTGGCCCATGGCGAGGGAAACTCCGAACAGCGCAAACGCCAACACGGTCCAACTGATCGTGATGTAGTTGTGAAGATGCGGTGCGCGTTGCAGCATGATGACGAATAGCAGCGAGGCCGCACCAACCTGAAACCCGTAGAGGACATCCGCATTGACGCGAATCATCGGAGCGCGGGCCATGGCTGTGAGGCGCTCGCACAGGACCCAGAACAGGGCGCACACCATGTAGCTCAGCACGAGCGCGGATTCACTCATCTCGCGGCTGAGGTCGGGAGTAATAAGTAGTACCGAGCTAATCGCGACGCCGACCACCGCCGCGCCAAATGCGGCCAGCGACCGGAATCCAAGTCCGTAGGCAAGCAGTGCGAACTGCGCCAAGCCGATCCAGAAGATGCCCCAGCCCTCCGGCGCGGCTAACCAGGCGTACTGGGATAGGAGCACCCACGCCGTCAACACCGCGGCATGGCCGAAGACCTGCGTGCGCAGACGCGGCTGCTGCAATGCCACGTAGCGGTCGCCGCCAAGCGCCGAAACCACCAGCGCCCACAAGACGATATGCCACTGCGCGGTGTGGGGCTCCTCGCCCGCGGCGAACCAGCCGATCGCAGCCCAGACCAGAAGACCCGTCGCCACTGTCGCGAGGGCACGCGAGTGCAACACCAGCACGAGTATCGCGGCCACATACGCCGCAGCGAGCAACGCCAGCGCGCTGTGGAGGTAAGCGTCGATTTCGACGCTGATCAATAGCCCCAACAGCCAACCGGTGATTCCGTACAGGAAGAACGGCGCAGCCGGCAACTGGTGGAACGCAAGAGCGTCTTGTTGCTCAAATAGCTTTCGGTCCGCACGCACGGATGCCGCAAACAGCGCAACAAGCCCGGACAGACCGAATTGGATCGGCGCCGTCTGGGCCAATCCAATCTCAATGGTGCCCACTGCCAGGCATGCGGCCCCCAGGAGCATTGCCGAAAGCCCGTAAGGCTTTGACTTCAACACACCGGTAAGTAAGGTCAGCAGCAGCATGAAGGCGGCGTAGACAGCGAAGCGATGGCCGTCTTCCGCGAGGTAGAAGGTCTGCACGAGCAGTGTCAGCACGCCGCCCATCGCGTAAGCGTATGGAAAGAGAAGCCCCTCGCACGGCTTGGTCACGTGCACCATCCCCTTGGGACGATCGCGGATGAGGTCCAACTGCCAGAGCAGGCCCTGCGTGTCCAGGTTGACCGCGAGGCCTGCCGGACAGCGCGTCATCCAGTCCGTGCGCTGATAGAGCTGCGATGCAACGAAGAAGCCGACCACCGTGAGCAACGCCGGGATGAGGCTCTTGAAGTAGTCCAGGTCCGTGTAGGCGATCGCGCCGGTCGTCACCGCGCCGTAGTACCCGAACGCGAGCGTCAGTGCGGCCACCGCAAACGCCAGCACGCGCGTGACCACAAGCCCGGACCGACGCGCCGACCACAGCAACGCCACCGTCTCCACCGCGAGCCAGGCCGTCAAGGTGTAGCCGCCGTAGCGTGTCGCCAAGCCGAGCGTGGCCATCGCCACGGCCTTGGTCATATAAACGTTGTAGAGCGGGTCGCGTTTGCGCAGGTGCAGATAAGCCAGCGCGAAGAGGAACAGTGTCAGCGCGAAGCCAAGACGGAAGAGGTCCTGGTGGGGTTTGCTGTAGGTGAACCCGCTGACGGTGAACCATCCCAACGCGAAGAAGCATGCGGAGTTCACGGTCACAAACGCCGTTCGGAACCATGTGGGCATCTCCTTGCGCCGCAGATTCTCATCGGCGAACAACTCCGCCAGCGCGAAGATGAGGAAGTAAGCGCTGACAATGCCCATGCACGTCCAGAAGACCGCGGGCGTGTCCTCGCCATGGCCGGTCATCAGCCAGTACGTGTGATTGATGTAGGCGCCCGCCAAACCCAATGTCGCCACGTGGTACCAGCGGTTGCGCAACAGGAAGTACGCGCTGCCCAGGCTCAGGATCACCACGCCCGCGACGGAGTAGTTCTCCATGCCCCCCGCAGCTTGCGTGCTCAAGAAGATGGTGAGGTGGCCCAGCACGGTCACCAACACCGCCACGATACGCGATTTGCGGATCTGCGCCACCACCGTCCAGATGGCCACGACCAGGGCGAGCAACCCCAGGGCCATGGGCCGGCTTTCGATCACGCGCGCCTGTGGAATGTAATGCGCCGCAAATGTGACGAAGTAACTCAGCGCGATCCCGCCGCTGTACAACACGCGGGCGTAGCTCCGGTATTTGGACTCGAGCCAGCGCCCGACGCCCAGGAGCGCCGCGCACACGAGGTATCCAAATCCGACGCGTGTGATGGGCGTGGACTCCCGCGCCGCCAAGACGAGCAAGGTCACGACCGCGACCGTCACCACAATAATGCCCACGCGGGGGAGAATGTAGGTGCCGATATACCGTTCCCACCCCTCCTCCGCGATGCGGCGCTTGGCCACCTTCGTCGTGGGCTTCACCCGCTCCACGGCCTTCGAAAGGGCCTGCGCGGGATGAGGCACGGCGATGAACTCCGGCTTGGGTGCGGCTTCCTCGCGTTTGGGTGGCGCCCCGGCCAGTGGCGGGACTTCCGACGGCATGGGTGGCAGGGGAGGAGGAGTTGCTGGCTTGGCCACCGGGATCGGTTTGACGGCGGGCGCACTGACTCGTGCCTGAAGCTCCAGAACCTCCAGGCGCCGGCCCAGCCGCGTCGCGCCCGCGATGAGTTCATCGAGATCCCGCCGCAACTTCTTGACTTCATCTTCGTATGCCATGACCGTTTCCTGATGTGTGCGGCACGAGGCCGCACGTACCGGACAGAGACTTGGACCGCCTGAGACGGCAGACGGTCCGTCAATAACTATATTGTATAATGTCTAACTGTTAATTGTCAATCAATAAAATGCCCCGTATCACCGTACTCGGCGACCGCTCGAAATCGGCGCGCGCCAAAACTTTACGCAAGTAAGCCCTCTCTGTTACCATTCCATGTACCCAGGATATCCCCATGCGAGTTGTCAAAGTAGATTCGCTTCAGCCCGGTTTCGTCGTAGCAAAGGCCTTGTTGGACGACAACGGCCAGACCTTGCTCCACGTGGGCGTCGTCCTGTCGCCCAAATACATTGAAGCATTAAAAGCAAAAGGATACACCCACCTTTACATCGACGAAGCGGACACGGAGGTCAAGGTCGCTCCCGAGGAGGAGCTGAGCCCTATCGTCCGGGCGCGCGCGATGAATGCCATGCGGGAAGTCTTCGAGTCCCTCGAAAAGGAGCTGTCGACAGTACGCACCTCAACCGCCGATGAAATCAAGAACGTCTGCGCTTCCGATGCGATCAAAGATCTGATGGGGGAGAACGGGCCCCTGAAGAACGTCCTGGCCTGTGTCGACTCCATCCTCAACGAGGTCCTCACCCGCAGCACGCTGGCCGGGCTCACCTCGCTCAAGTCCGACAGTTCGGGACTCTACGCGCACGCCATCGACGTCTGCGTCGTCGCGATCATGATTGGCCAATACATCGGCCTCTCCGGTACCCGCATGCGCCAGCTTGCCACCGGCTGTCTGCTGCACGATATCGGCAAAGTATTCCTGGACAAAGCCACCGGGGAGCGCGACTCTATTCGCCTGCACACGTTGCTGGGATACGAACTGCTCAAGAACAACGACGATTCGGATATTCTCGCGCCGCACGTCGCGCTGCAACACCATGAACACCAGGACGGAACCGGTCAGCCGCGCGGCCTCATCGGTAGCAATACCATCGAGCGAAACCGGAATCTGCCTCCGCCCGTGCCGACGTTGATCGGCGAAATCGCCGCGGTGGCCAACTGCTACGACAATCTCCTGAGCGGCATGTACGACGCGGAGCCGCTCACACCCGACCGCGCACTCGGGCGTATCCGTTTCTGGGCCGGTACCCGTCTGAACCGGGAAATCGTGTCGGCCTTCTTGCGCGTGGTACCCGTGTTTCCCGTGGGACTCGACGTCACCGTCGAGGGCGGGGTGTTCGATAAATGCCTTGCAATCGTCACCGAGGTCAACCCTCAGGCCCTGGACAAGCCGCGCGTGGCCATCTACCGGGATGCGTCTGGAAAGCTGGTCGAGCCCTTCGAGTTCGATCTCAGCGCCGTCGAAGACGTCACCTTGCGCTGTAAACCGCCAGTCTAAAGCCTGAGACTCCAATTGAGGAGAGCCAGAATCGGACGGATCGGCCCGATCCGTCCGATTCCTCTCCTGGATGCGCAATTTGCGCTTTTATTCGGCCCAACGCGCCGCGGGCGGTGTCACGTAGTCCGCGTAACGGTCCGCGACCTTGGCCACTTCGGCATTGCCGCTGTGAATGTATGCGCGGTACTTGAACGTGATCTTCTCGCCGCCTTTCAGCGTGTAGTCGCCGTTCTCCGCGCCTTTCGTGAAATCATTCAAGCCAAAGACATTCGCGCCGTGGAGACCGTAATCGCGCACGTGCCAGCGTGAGGGATAGCGCAGATTCTGCGGATTGTCGAAGAACGTAATCCCGAAATCACCCACGTCCTTGACCGTGCCGGAATAGTCGCACCACTCGGCGGGCTGGCCCCAGCATTCGGCCATCGTCTTCTGTCCGCGCGAATTGGTGATGAGACCGCCACCGGCCTTCTCGGTCATCTGATCCCGCATCCGCACCGCGATGAGGCCACCCTCTTTCGTGTCTTTGAACAAGACATCGCCCTGCTGGTCCGCGGTGAAGGTGATGGTCAGATCGAACAGCCTCGCATCCGGCTTGCCCGCATAGAAGCGGTATTCGCGCTCTTCGCTCAGTACGGGCTTTTTATCCTTGTCCACCCACTGATTCTTCGCATGCACCCAGCCGTAGGCATCCCCGGAGCCGAAGGTCACTTCGCCGCTGACCTGATAGCCGGATCCATCTCCTTCGGCCCAGCAATCCGCGCCGTTCACCGCGCCGAAGGCGCTCCACAGAGACTTGTGGTGTCCGTGGTCTTCGGTCAATTCCTTCTCCCCCATGGGATAGTCGCGGGTGATTTTCACGCCGCCTTCGGCCAGCACCGGCCATAGGAAGGGCTTCTTCCAGTCGTTAGAGTAATTGTACGCGGTGAAGGGCACGTCTTCGATTGCGATGTCGATGACATCTTCTCCTTCGCGCTTCGCAACGTTCACCTTCGGGGGAGGATTGTCCTGCACGACCTTTATCTTGAACCGATGCTCCGAACCAGGCACCGCGCCCTCCGGCACGATCACCAATTCGCCGTTGCGAAGAGTTGCGGGAATCTCTCTTCCTGTCTTCGTATGAGTAATGCGGAGGACCTCGCCTTCGGCGAGTGTGCTGTCGCAAGGAAGCGCGACCGGCACCGCGACGCTTGTCACTTGCCCTCCGGTCATGAGGATCTCCTTGCCATCAAGGCCACTCTGGGCCCAAGCCCCGCACACGATCAGGGCGAACACCGCAGTACCAGTCAATACACGCATAACCTGTCCTTTCGTCGTCACTTCGGAACGTACCTCGGCTGCCCGTTTCCAAGCGGCGGAGGTCCGGTCCGAATCCATATCCCTCAGGAAGCGGCCGCTTCCGCTTTGATTCCATCGTACCAATCTATCTCGACGGCCTCAATGCCGCTCAGGAGCGCGGCGAACTCCGACGGCCGTAGTCTCTGAAACAGGGCCAGCCCGCGCCGCAGCACGTCATGGCCCAGGCGGAGGCCCGCCACATCGCCGGTTTCGTAAAGGTCCGGCCGCGTTTCCATCAGCTTCCGCGACGTCTCCACGATCTCCACCGCGGCCGCCAACAGCTTGACGTTCGATAGGGATTCGAACAGCTTCAGCACTTCGATGCGAAACCGCGTCATTTCGTGCTCCGGCGTGTTCGCCAGCATCCGCACGACGTACTCCCGCCGGGCCAACTGCTCCGGTGTGTAGTTTCTCAACTGGGCGAATTCGAGCATCTTGCCTTCGAGACGTCTCGTCTCGATGTGAGTCTCGAGTACGTGCTTTCCCAGGGCCGTGGCCGTGGAAATCCCCAGTCCCAGTTTCCAGGCGGAAAGCAAGACGACCTTCATCAACGGGGCCATGCGCCGCGGCGAACGGACAATCTGCCCCACGCGCTCGAAGACGCCGTCGAGCCGGTCCCTCTCCGCGGCAGCGGGATAGATGCACTCCAGAAAGTAGTCCCGCAGCGCTTCGATCTTCTCGTCGGAAATGCCGTCGAAATGGCCGAAACGGCGTACATTCCCAATGGTGTAGCGCCCCCGAAGTTCTCCTCGGTATCCGTCAATCACCGCGTGTTTTAAGAGTATGTCGTTGCTCAACATAAGAGGTTTTGACCCGTTCGAGCCGGAAACCGCGTTCGCGCCGTGCACCCCTACCGGCTCGTTCCCCGACTCTACCACAAGGCCGGCGGGCGGAGAAACTCTTCCGGCGTCGGGAAGTTCATGTTCGGGGGCGCGCCCAGCGTTCTTTGGGGATGTGCCGGACGTCGATATCGAGGGTATCGTTGGCCTGCTGGGGGCCGGGTGTGCTGCGGCCCTTTGCCACGTACTCGTCCAGCAGCTTGAGCATTCTGGCGACCACATCGGCGTGTTGCCCCGCCACATTCCTCGCCTCCGCGATGTCCCGCCCGAGGTCGTACAACTCAAACGCCGGAGGCGAATCCTTGCCGGCAAGAATGACCAACTTCCACGGCCCTTGCCGGATGGCAAACTGGCCCTTCACATCGTGATGTACCAACGCCTCGCGAAGCGGCGCCTCCGCGCGCCCCAGCAGCGCAGGCAACAGACTGACGCTGTCTTCGGCGGAATCTTCCGGCAGTTTCGCGCCCACAAGCTCAGCGCAGGTCGCCATTACATCATTCAGGCAGGCTAGCTGATCACACGACGATCCGGGCGCCACCTTCCCCGGCCACCGCACGATGAAAGGCACGCGGTGCCCACCTTCCCAGATCTCGCCTTTGTGTCCGCGGTACGGGCCGCTGGGCATGTGGCCGTGCTGGACCAGGACATCAAATCCAGTATATGCCGAGTGCCCGTTGTCGCCTGCGAAGATCACGATCGTGTTGTCCGATATCCCCGCTGCGTCAATGGCGCCCAGCACTTGCCCGGCGCTCCAGTCCGTTTCCATGAGAAAGTCCGCAATCGGCGCGATGCCGCTTTTGCCTTTGAACGCTCCGGAAGGCGATACGGGTTCGTGCGGAGACGTCATCGGGAAGTACAGGAAGAACGGCTGCTTGGATTGGGCTTGTTCGTGGATGTAGGCAGCGCATTTGCTCGTCAGCGTGGGGAGTATCTCGTCGAACTTCCACCCAGGCGCCATTGGAGCCCCCTGGAATCCCACGTGGACGGACGCGTCGTTCTCAGGCATCTGGTCCGTAGGTTGCACGAGAACGTGGTCATTCTCGATGAACGTGAAGGGGGGGAAGTTCGGGACCTCCGTGCCGAAGTAGTAATCGAACCCGCGCGTGATTGGACCTTGTTGGATGGGCACGGAGAAGTCGGCCTTCTTCTTGCGGGCCTCCCCCTCGCCCGCCCAGACGGAACCGAGATGCCACTTGCCGATGCAGGCGGTCGCATAGCCGTGTTTCTTCAGCATCTTCGGCAACGTCAGCCGGTCCTCGGCGATCAGCGGCGGTTCGTACGCGTCGAGCACCCAAGATTGCAGGCATGTCCGCCAGCAGTACCGGCCGGTCAATAGACCATACCGCGTCGGCGAGCAGACGGCAGATGCCGAGTGAGCGTCCGTGAACGACATGCTCTGACTCACGAAGTGGTCGAGGCAAGGCGTAGGGATCCCTCGACCCTCATTCAATGCGGCGATGTCGCCGACTCCGAAGTCGTCGGCCAGAATGATGACTATGTTCGGCGGCTTGTCCCCGAGGACACGACTTCGCGGCGTGGCGCAGGATGCGGCTGTCATCGCGGCCGTGGCGGAAACCAGAAACGTGCGGCGGCTCAGCGAGCGATTTGTCTGACACGTGCCAGCCATAGAAAACCCTCCCCTTACCCGGACGGACTGGGGTCCTCAGGCCGGTAGGCCCGGACCAAGTCGGGATATGCCTTCAATTCCTTGCGCCCTTTCGCGCTCAGTGCGTATACGCCCCGTCCCTGGCGCTCGAACCAGCCGTAGACATTATCGTAGAGGATGGACCTGGTCTTCGCACAGCAGCCGCGGGCCCGGAGATCGCGCGGGGAGGTAGGACCCAGCACTTCGAGACAGCACGCGATCTGGATGGCGCTTTCGCGATATGCGGTCACGAGCTTGCGCCGGGTACTGCCGCCTTCATTGAAGTCGCCCGAGCGCCCGGCCATCTCTTCGAGCACTGCGCGTCTGACGCTCTTCTGCTTCCTCCGGGCGAAGGGGACTGGATGAAAGACGATCTCGACGCGCGGCGCTTTCGACCCTACCGAGACCAGGATCAGGCCCAGCTCGAGACGCCGCAACAGGTGGCGTACGCCTTTCCACGCGCGGCCCGCCGCTCCGCCGGGAGGACGCGGCACTGCCACATAGACAGAATCCGCTACCCGCTGCCGCTGCGCCGCTTGGGCCAGCAGGGTCAAGGTCATGCTGCGCTTCAACTCGATGATGATGAGGGCATCGCCCTTCGTGGCTGTGACGTCGCACCCCTTGACTTCGGCGCGCACCGTATACCCCTGCGCGGCGAGATAATCGCGCAAGGGCGCGTACAGGTCTGTCTCGCGAATGGTGCTGCGTGGCGTCATGAAATCACGCTACATCTCAGTTTCCCGGGCCCCGGTACCGGCGCGCGTACATCTCCGCATGGACTTCGCGTGCGGCAGCGACGAGTTCCGGATACGGCGTGTCCACGACGGTGACGAAACCGATGTTGTAGTTTTCCCCGTCGTGCGTGCGCCCGGTGATCGGCTCATCGATGTACTGAAACCAATGGAAGCCCACAAACGCGGGATGGTCCACCACGCTGCGCACGTACGTCTTGTACGCGGCGGCGCGCTCCTCCTGGTTGGCCGTGGCCACCAGTCCCGTGTGAAACATTCCGCGATCCAACGCGCCGAAGTGAAATTCGCCGATGATGATGGGTTTGCCCAGAGCGTTTTCGCCCGCGAACTCCGTCGGGCCGATGCTTCGGCGGTAGATGTTGTAACTCACGACGTCCGCCACGTCGGCGCAGGCGCGCACCACCGTCCTGGGCGCATAGGCGAAGCGGCACCCCAGGTACAGGAGATGCGGTGCTTCACGTTTGATGACTGTATTCACCAGTGTGAAGTAGCGGTGCGCGAACGCGTACACAAAGGCTTGCAGGTCTTCCTCGCAAGCGGTGTTCGGCAAGGGCGGCATCCTCAGGCTGTCCCAGTCCGCGGCGCTTGTGCCCCAGGCGGCATTAAGCGCGTCCAGGGTCTTGTACTTCTCTTTGAGCCGATCCACCATGGCGACGCGGCAGGGCTGATCGGGAGGGCTCGCCAGCGTGCCGGCCCGAATCGCCTCCCAGGCCATCTCATTGTCCGCGAACAGGCCAATGCAAAACGGATTGCTGGCATGCGCTTTGGCGGCAGGCGCAATCCCCGCTTCGACGGCCTTCTCGAAATCCGGGTCATACACGTCCGGCATCTTTGCCCAATAACCCCCGCCGCCTTCGATCCGCCGAAAGGCCCCGTGCGCCCCCGTGGTGGCTACATAAGGCATTTCCGCGTGCTTGATCACGTCGCCCTGCGACCAGTTCCCTATCGTGTTGAACCCCCAGGAGCGAAGGCGCCGCACGCTGGTATCGCGCCAGCGGCCGGGCCAATCCTCCCCGTACTTTCGCGCAAGGTTGGTTCTGTAGAAACTGTAGGTCCTTCCCTTGCCGCCGATGGGATCCGCCATGCTGTGGACGCCTTCGGCCTGGCCGAACATCTTGCCGAAGACGGGATCGTCCTCCGCAGGCAGCCACTCAAACCAGGATTCGCGCTGTTCCACAAAGGTCTGCTCCCAAGTGCCCAGGCAGTCCATCCCCGCGGATAGGAACAGGTGTCCTTCCGGCGTGACGAGCCACCACTTGCCATCCACATTCTCGGTCCGGAACCAGCCCGTCGCCTCCAACTGCGGTCCCTCGGCCCAGCCGCCGTACGTGTCGCGCCCCGGCAGAACCGGCTGCTGCGTCAGTTCCTCCTCTTCCCGTTGCATGCGCTGCGCGAACTCGGATACTTCTGCCAACTTGCCGGGCCATGTCTCGTGGATGTACTGCCCAAAGCGGTCAACAAACGGCAGCGGCACAAGTTCCTCGATGGGAGTCACCTCGCCGAATAGACGGACGTTGTCCAGGGTCAGGGTATGAGGCTTGTCCGGCTTGGCGAGAAACACCTGATACGCGATGACGCGCTTGGGGTCGAAGGCTCCCCCCGGACTCACCGGGCCCAGAACCGGAACACCGCGCATGCCCCAGAAGGGGCCCGGATTCCCGGAGCCGAACTGCACACGCAACGTGGTCGTCGCCCCTGGCGCGGCGGTGACCTTGCCGGTCGCGCAGAGCTTCACGCCGTCCGCTCCCTCATTATCGACGCGCATAGAGACATCAACAGGCTCGGTTTCCGGGTTGAACACGTCTACGGCAAGTCCCGCGGACCGGCTCCAATCCCAGACACCATCCGGCGCGGAGAAGTAGACGTTCGGCCACTCCACCACCTCAAAGCGCACTTCCAGCGCGCCCGTGTCATTCAGTTTCGCGGGTGTCGCCTTCACATCGTTCTGCGTGAGATTGGTGGGGAGACCCTCGCCTTCAAACTGCTCGATTGACGTCTCCAGCTCCGCCGCGAGTACGGCCTGGACTACCAGGACGATGGCGGTGGCCAGGAAGATTCTGTGGCGCATGGAAAGCCTCCGTATCGATTGGACATGAACCCCTGCACGCCGCCATGCACAAACGGCGCGCGTGCCGCCCCACACTCTAGCACAACCCGCCGCAATGGCCTGAAAGGCCTGGATACTCGCAGCCCTGGGTTGGCCCGCCGAAACGGCGGGACTACCCAGGGTCAGCGCGTCGCACGAGAGTTCTGAAAGGGATGCATAGCCTATGGTTCAATCTCATGAACGGTGTGTTTTGAGATTGGGGACTCGATGACT
>JADLGB010000047.1 GCA_020849535.1 Candidatus Hydrogenedentota bacterium | reverse complement strand
GCGCGTAGGTGACATCGAGGCCGTGCTCTTCGAGGGCTTTCAGGAAGGTCATCTCGACGTAGCAATCGTCCTGCCCGATGGCGTTGGCGATGCGGTCATCCGTCCACGGGTCCATGGGCCCGGTGATGGGCGCGCCGTTGGAGCGGAACTCGTAGCGGTCCCCGAAACACACCCCGAGCATCTGGCCCGCCCAAGCGCCCTTGCATTTGTCCAGATACTGGTCCTTGGACAGGGTGGCGGCGTCCTGCGCGTGGGTGACTGTACCCAGCAAGGCGAAAACCGAGACAAAGGCCAAGCGTGCTGCGTTCATGGGCATTCTCCGTGTTTGACTGCGGCCTACATGGTAGCCCGCAAGCACGGCATCGGGTCAAGGCGCGCGGGCCCCTCAAATTGACAGGTCCGTGGCCAAAGCCTACAATAGAGGAACTGATCGCGCCCGTCCGGGGGGAATTCAGGGAAGCGAGTGGTGCCACAAGCAGCGGTCAAGTGCTTGGGGGATCTTGGTTTCCTGCCCGCCGGAGGGTTGGGGGTCGATTGGTACCAGGGGCCTTTACCGCTCGGCCGGCTTGGCGCGAGTGAAGAGGAGAGATCATCATGGCGCGCCTGCAAGAATACGATATTTCCACCACCTTCAAGGGTACCGTCGTGGAGAGTACCCGGATCACCCCAGAGGATTATCCCGATGAAATCCGCCATATTGTGTTGGCGGTGGAGAAGGGTACATTTCATTTCGAGCTGGGGCAGAGTGTGGGGGTTTTGGTGCCGGGTCCGCACGAATTCGGCAACAAGGATCATTTCCGCCTGTACACGGTTGCCAGCACCGAAGAGGGTGACAAGCCCGGTACGTCCACCATTGCGCTCTGCGTGAAGCGATGCTTCTACATCGATGATGTCAGCGGCGAGCGCTATCCCGGCGTGGCATCCAATTACTTGTGCGACCTGAGCGCCGGCGAGGAGGTCACGCTGGCGGGCCCGTACGGCATCGCGTTCACGCTGCCCAACGATCCAACGGCGAACATCCTGATGATCGGGTTGGGCACGGGTATCGCGCCGTTCCGCGCGTTTGTGAAGCACATCTATGATGTGGTCGGCGAGTGGAAGGGCAAGGTGCGCTTGTTCTATGGCGCGAAGCGCGGCATGGAACTGCTGTACATGAACGATCAGAAGAACGACCTCGGCCAGTATTACGACAAGGACACGTTCAAGGCCTTTGAGGCGGTGAGTCCGCGTCCGCATTTGAATGCGCCGATCGACCTCGAACGCACGCTCGGCGAGAATGCGGCCGAAGTGTGGGAGATGTTGCAGGACCCGAACACCTATGTGTTCGTGGCCGGCTTGGAGCAGGTCAGCGACATGCTCGACAAGGCCCTGTCGAAGATGGCGGGTTCCGATGAAAAATGGATGCGCCTGAAGAAGCATCTCATCGCGTGTGACCGCTGGGCGGAACTGATTTACTGAACGCGCTGCGCTGCCTTGAGCTATTGGCGGGCCGTCCCTGTGGGGGTGGCCCGCCTTCTTTTGAGATGCTTTCACTGCGAGGAATGACTATGCGGGGCCGTATTGTCTGTGTTGCAGTGTGCATGTTGCTTCTGATTTCAACGGTGTGCCAGTCCGGCGAGGCCGGGCACTTTCTGCCCGAAGTGTTCAGCGCGGATGAGTGCAGTTCGTGGACTGTCCCGGACGCGACCGGCCTCCGTATCAGCGAGCACTTCATTGCCGGACCCAAGCCCGACGAAGTCTGGAGCGAGTGGTATGAAAAGGCACTGGCTTATCGCGAGGCCATCCGGAGTGGACCCGGCAAGAGAACCATCCGCATCGAATATGACGGCGTGCGTGCCTGGGTGCGGATGAACGAAACGCCTGCACGGGCGTATGCACTGGCGCCCGGAGACCGTGTTGCGGTCCAGGTGGAAGCCCGATGGTTGGAAGGAAACGCGACCTTGTGCCTGGCGCTGGACCGCCGCGATCGCGCCAACGGCGCGTGGACCGGCTGGACCGGCGTGTTGGAAACGCTGGACATCCCCCGTGATGGCGCATGGCACTCCGCGAGCGCGGCTTTGACGGTTCCGGAATTCGATGAGCGGTCGGAATGGGTGCTTCCCATCATCGGGATGGACGCGACCCATGACTCGACGCGGGGGAGTGTGGAGCTTCGCGAACTCCGTTGCGTGCTGGAAGACCCCGTGCGGATGGCATCGGTTGCGGCGAGCATGCCTGCGAAAGCTGCCGGTCTCGATCGCCGCCTCTACGATCGTGCAGACCTCACGTGGGCCGCGAAGGCGTTCACCTGTCATTTTACTTTCATGTACGACCGTGCCTTCTACAATCCGGAGGAGGAGCGGTACACCATCGATGCATTGCTCGATGATGGCGAACGCGAGTTCGGGGGCTACGATGCCTTGGTGCTGTGGCAAGGTTACCCGCGGCTGGGCGTGGACCCGAGAAACCAATTCGACATGTACCGTGACATGCCCGGAGGCTTGGGCGGCCTGCGCGATGTAGTGCGCCGCGTCCATGCGCGGGGAGCCAGGGTGTTCGTGGATTACAATCCCTGGGACACTGGAACGCGCCGGCCGTCTGCATCCGATGCGGAGGCGGTGGCCGAGTTGCTGGCGGCCCTGGAGGCAGACGGCGTCTTTCTGGACACCATGAGCGCGGCGGGATCTGAACTGCGGGCGTGCGTCGATGCGGCAAGGCCTGGCGTGGTCTTCGCGCCGGAGGGGCATCCGGCAATCGACCAGTTGAGCGCCTGCAACGCATCCTGGGCCCAGTGGCTGAATGACCCCGAACCGCCGGGGATACTGCACCTGAAGTGGATCGAGCCGCGCCACATGCAACACCAAATCCGGCGTTGGGATGTCTCTCACGCGCAGGAAGTTGCTACCGCATTCTTCAACGGCAGCGGAATGCTCGTGTGGGAGAACGTCTTTGGCACGTACAATCCCTGGCCCGAGACGGACCGCGACCAGTGGCGCAGGGCCTCAACGATTCTGCACGCATTCCCGGACCATTTCACGGGCGATGCGTGGCAGCCTTTCTACCCGACGCTCACCCCAGGGCTATTCGCGAACTGTTGGCCTGGGGAAAGCTTGACCCTCTTCACGCTTAAGAACACGGGCGAAGCGCTCCATGAAGCGCCATTGCTGGACCTGCCTTCCGCGATGGGAACGACCGCCGTTGATCTGTGGAACAACACCGAACTTGCGATGTTGCCCGTTGATGGCGGACTGCGCGTGCTGGGTTCCTTGGACGATATCGGATGTTTCGCGATACTTCGTGATGACACACCGCAGACGCTCGTAGCGCTCTTGCGATCGCTTCGCACTCGCCTTGAAGAAGATCCTTCCTCACCGGAACGCAACGTTGTGCGTCCGGTACTAAACCCAGTAGCTGTTGCCAAGACCGCCACCGCCGCCACGCCGCCTGAGGGCATGGTCTCCATACCTGCCACGTCTTTCACGATGCGAATCACGCACCAACGGCGTGAGTGCGGGTGCTATCCCGATCCAGGAACGGCCGCGGCGCAATGGAAGGACAACCTCTGGGGTTCGCCATTCGACGGTACGATCACGCATACCATTGGCCCCGTCGAGGTGAAACCGTTCTTCATGGATACGATGGAAGTGAGCAATGTCCAGTTCAAGCGCTTCCTCGATGCCACGGGATATGCTCCCAAGCACCCGGAGAATTTCCTGGAGCATTGGCCAAATGGCGTGATGCCGCGGGAGTCCGCGGATTATCCCGTTGTATACGTCGATTTGGACGACGCACGCGCCTACGCGCGCTGGGCAGGCAAGCGTCTTCCCACCGAGATCGAGTGGCAACTTGCCGCGCAGGGAATGGATGGCAGGTCATGGCCTTGGGGCGTGGAATTTGATGCGGCGAAATGCAACGGCTCCGGTCAAACGCAAGCCGTGGATTCTCTCCCCGAAGGGCGTAGTCCGTTCGGCTGCTATCACATGGCGGGCAATGTCTGGGAATGGACCGAGAGCGAGCGCGATGACGGGCATACCCGTTTTGTGATGATTCGAGGTGGAAGCTACTTCAACGCAAAGACGAGCGGATGGTACGTACCGGGCGGGCCCCAGCCTTGCGACTCGCACGCCAAATTCTTGCGCATGTGGCCAGGGCTCGATCGCTGTGCCACTGTAGGCTTCCGCTGTGTGAAAGACGCAGATTAACTGCCGCGGCGAGTGCGAGTTCACCCATTGCAAAGTGGGACGATTCGGGATACCATGAGCATTGTGGGGTCCGCGCTGGGACCGGCAACAAAGGGTAGTGGGCCTGGACCTGTTAATTCCCCTTGTGACGTGTGCGACCCGATCCCAGCCGGACCCACAATGTTCGCCATTCGCCGCTTTCGGTTGCATCGTGTGCGGATGCTCCCCGCGAACGAGTTGTCAGGAAACCCGCCCGCAAGCGCCTCGACGAAAAATCAGCACGTCTTCCGCGACGCCGCGCTTCTCAGCATTAAACGGCGTCTTGTGACGTACTCCTCCCGACGGATTAAAATGGTCTCGGACACCCAAGACGAGACACGCGACAACTCACCTCTTTCATCCCGGGCGAGTCTTGCCCTGCGCGTCCCCTGTTGCAGTCTGTCTACAATACAATCGGCGTTCGGGGCATGTTACAGGGGGAAGGGGAATCGGACGGAGTGGACGGAGTGGACGGAGTGGACGGAGTGGACGAAGTGGTCCACTTCTTTGACCGCCGCGCGCCCGTTTTGGTTCCGGTGGGCGGGATCGCTATAATCCCGCCCCGAACTTCGAGGCCATCCCCCTCGCTGACGCCTGTCCACCCTACACAAAGGAGCTGTTCCATGGCCGATTTTGATGCGGAGCGCAAGATAGAGGTCGCGCAGATTCAGCGGCGCATCCGCGAGATTCAGGGGACCATCATCACGGAGCGCCAGCCCATCGGCGATTTCCAGTATTGCGTGACGGGCACGGGCAAAGGGCCCGAACGCGCGCCGCAGTCGGGCTGGAAGCCTTTCAAGGTGCGGGGCGTGTGGGGCGGCCTGGACCAGACGACCTGGTTTCGCTTCAAGGTGCGGATTCCCCACACGATGAAGGGCAAGCAAGTCGCCGCCCTGATCCGGACCTACACGGGGAAGTTCACGCACGGCGCACCGGATCTGAACGAGGGCGGCGAGGCGCTGGTCTTCGTCAACGGGCAGCCGGTGCAGGGGTTGGATCGCAACCGCGACGAGATCTTTCTCGCGAAGAAGGTGAAAGGCGGCGAGACCTTCGACATCGTGCTGGAGGCGTGTCCGAGCACGCGCTACGACATGCATCACACCTTTGGCTACGCGGACCTCGCGGTGATCAATCAGGCAGCCTGGGAGTTCTATTGGGACGCGCAAGTCGTGTGGGAAGTGCTGCATGAGTTGGACTGGAATTTCGCGCCCACGCGCAAGTTGATCGAACTGCTGGATACCGCCGTGCGGAGCGTGGACCTGCAGCACAAGGGCGAGAAGCCCTACTGGGATTCATTGCTCAAGGCGCAGAAGGCGCTGCGCCGAGGACTGAAGGCGTTCGAGTCGGGTCCCGGCATGGGCAAGCTCATCCTCGCGGGGCATGCCCACATCGACACGGCGTGGTTGTGGCCGCTGCGCGAGACCAAGCGCAAGTGCGCGCGCACCTTCTCCAACATCCTCAGCCTAATGGATCGCTACCCGGAGCTGCACTTCTCGTGCAGCCAGCCCGTTCAGTACGAGTGGATCAAGACGTACTACCCCGAGCTGTACAAGCGCATCAAGCAGCGGGTGAAAGAGGGGCGTTGGGAATTGTGCGGCGCGCCCTGGGTCGAGCCGGATCACAATGTGCCCTCGGGCGAGTCGCTGATCCGGCAGTATCTCTACGGGAACCGTTTCTACGAGCGCGAATTCGGGAAGCGCTCGCATATCGCCTGGGTGCCCGATTCGTTCGGGTATACATGGGCCCTGCCGCAGATCATGAAGAAGGCGGGGCTCACGGCCTTCGTCACGACGAAGGTCGAGTGGTCGGTGTTCACCCAGTTCCCGTACAGCATGTTTGAATGGGAAGGCACGGATGGCACGCGCATCTTTGCGCTGATGCCGCCACTCAACTACAACGGCAATCCCGTACCCAAAGACTGCATCGCGCAGTGGAACCAGTTCAAGCAGAAGGAGCGGGTGGAAGAACTGCCCTTCCCCTTCGGCTGGGGCGATGGCGGCGGCGGCCCGACGATGAACATGATCGAGCACGGGCGCCGGCTCGAGAACATCATGGGCGTGCCGAAATGCGAGTTCGGGCGGCTGTCGGACTGCGTGGAGCGCATGCGCCGCAAGAGCGAGCGCGAAACGCTGCCCGTCTACAACAACGAGCTGTATCTCGAGCTGCACCGCGGCTGTCAGACGACGCAGGCGCGCACGAAACGCAACAACCGCAAGTGCGAGATCTTGCTGCGCGACGCGGAGTTCCTGAGCGTGCTCGCGCACCTCGACGGCGGGAAGTACGACCACGGCAGGCTGTGGGAGTCGTGGAAAACGATCCTGACGAATCAGTTCCACGATATTCTGCCGGGGTCCTCCGTGACGGAGGTCTACACGCAGGCCGACGTGGATTATGCGGAGGCGATGGGCCTTGCCCGCGATGTGCGCGACAGCGCCATCAAACACATTCTGAAAACCATCGACACGCGCGGCGAAGGAACGCCTGTGGTCGTGTTCAACACGCTGGGATGGGTGCGCTCGGATGTGGCCGAGGTCGCGCTGGATGGGCTGGGCGCGCATGTGACCGTCCTCGATCCCGGCGGCAATCCGGTGCCACACCAGCGCATCGGCAAGGACCGCCTGCTATTCGAGGCGCACAACGTGCCGCCGCTGGGTCATGCCGTGTACCGCGTGGTGGTGAATCACCGGCGCGCGGAGGCGCCCGGCATGCTCAAAGCCACGAGCACGGGCATGGAGAACGATTACATTCTCATCCGCTTCGACAAGGCGGGAAACCTCACGCGCGTGTACGACAAGGTGGAGGAGCGCGAGGTGCTGCCGAAGGGGGCGCGCGCGAATGTCTTTCAATTGTTCGATGACCGGCCGTGGGAACACGATGCCTGGGACATCGATCACAACTTCGAGCGGCAGGCGTGGGAAGCGGGTCCCGCGGAGAGCATCAAGGTCATCGAGACCGGGCCCGTCCGAGCGGTGGTTCGCATGGTGCGCCGCACGGAGAAGAGCACCTTCACGCAGGACATCGTGTTGCACGCCAGTTCGCCGCGCATCGACTTCATCACGCACGTGGACTGGCGGGAAAAGCGGGTGTTGCTGAAAGTGGCGTTCCCGGTGGACATCCGCGCGACGCGGGCCACCTATGAGATCCAGTACGGCACCATCGAGCGCGCCACGCACCAGAACACGGCGTTCAACCGGGCGCGTTTCGAGAACGCCGCGCTGCGCTGGGCGGATCTGTCGGAAGGGGATTACGGCGTCAGCCTTCTGAACGACTGCAAGTACGCATACGACGTGCGGGACAACGTGTTGCGCCTGTCGCTGCTCAGGTCGCCGGTCGATCCGGATCCGCACGCGGATGAGGGCCCGCACGAGTTCACGTACTCGCTGCTGCCGCACGCCTGGGGCTGGCGAAATGGCATGGTCCATGAAGGACACGAGCTGAACACACCGCTCCTCGCCGTGCCCGCGGCGAAGTCCAAAGGAGCCCACGCGCCCGTCGCCGCCTTCGCCAGCGTTGACCTGGATAACGTCATCATCGATCACATTAAGAAGCACGAGGACTCGGACGCGGTCATCGTCCGCCTCTACGAAGCCCACGGCCAACGCGGCGACGCCACCCTCACCTTCGGACGGAAACCCACCTCCATCACCGAGTGCGACCTCATGGAAGAAGACGACACCCCTGTCAAGCTCCAAGGCAACACGGTGAAGTTCTACGTGAGACCCTACGAGCTACGAACGTTCAAAGTGCAGTTCGCGTAAGGCGCGGGAGATGAAGAGAATGTGGGGAAACCTTTTCTGAGGAAAAGGTTTCCCCACACCCTTTCCAAAAGACTTTGGGGGCGCACTTCGTGCGCAGGGGGGGGCAGGGGTTACCGAGTGTCGCGCATGCTGTCCATTGAAACTGGGGCGCTCGTTCCCTCTTGGCGCTGAAGGCGCCACACAACTCTAGCCAGGGGCAAGCGAAGCGGCGCCCCTGGTTACAGAGCCTTTCCCCCATTACGCAGCCCTGGTAAGGGCGACGCAGGGAGTATATCGGAGGCACTTTACCTGAGAACCTCTGTTGTCTTCTTCGAGAGCATTTGAAGGCCGGAAATCCACTTGATCTCCGGCACGTGGGGATTGTTAGACGTGCTATAATACGTAGCAGCAAAATATCGAACTCCGCGGGGGGGCGCAGCCATGCGAAAGACACACCAAATCTTCAGCCGGCCGAGGTCGGGAGCGTGGACGATAGTTTTGCTCTTTCTGGTTGTGGCTGGCCCGTTCATTGTGTTTGGCGAAACTGATTTTGCGGCCTTGTCGGACGACGATCTGCTTAAGCAACTTCATTTGTCTGCCGCTCGGCAGGAGTTAGAGAATCGCATCCAAAGGTACACGGAAAAAGAGTCGATCAAACTAGAGAACCTAGCTGCGGAATCGTACCAACATCGCAGTATTCCGGATGAACTTTCTCGTGAAGAGCTGATTCAACTGCTGGCGTATTGGCGTAGCAACGACCTTCCCCGCTTGGCCGCGAAGAGGCTTTCCGAGGTGTATGCAGGATCCACCGATGACGAGAAGAGACTAATCTACAAGCAAGTCCGAGAGTTTGGCCTGAACAACGTAGGGAAATCGACCAAGCTCGTTTTGGGCGGCCATGTTCCAGAAGCAAAGCTCGAATCCAACTGTTTCGCGCGGCACGCCGCGATAGTCTTCCCACCGCAGGAGGCCTCGAAGCTTCTGGAGGGAATGTTCCTTGGCCGTAGTTTCGACGATACAGTCATGTTTCTGACGATTCTGTCTCAGCGCAAGACCGACCGAGGGGCGAATACCGTAGAAACCTTAAGGACTATCTGGAGTCAGTTGCCTCCTTATGGGACGGATGCCTACTTTAGGAATGTTGAGACAATCGGCAGCATACAAGGCCAAATCTACAGAATCCTCGGCGAGTGCGGCGACGCTGGCCTTGAATTCCTGAAATCCACAGACTGGCAAGGACGCGACGCTGCGATCTCGGCACTCGGAGCCATCGGCACCGAAGACGCACGACAAATGCTGGTTGCATTGTACCAGACACTGGATCCAAGGAAGACTCAGACAAGGTTGACGATCTTGATGGGATTGTCCTCGATGATGAAACGTGCGAAGGACAGAGAGTTGAGGGACTTTCTCCGCCAAGAGTTGCCTCCCCTGCTGGTAATCGATGCCGCAGATGTCTTCGTATCCACGTTGGGAAACGCTGTTGCGGTAGCCGAACGAACCGAAGATTCATATTACATTCCTCATCTCAAAAGCCTTCTGGAAGACGCGCAAGGACCGGCCGTTGAACAGGCGAAAGAGCGACAGATTGATTCCGATGAAGAATGGGTCCAAAGGAAAGAAGAACTGATCAAGACGATACAGGATGCTATCGACTCGCTCGAGAGAAGCACAACGTGGGATGACCAAACTGGCAGAGAAGAAAGTCTTGGCGCGAAGCCAGCTGAAGATCTGCTATCAGATACCGGAAACCTCGTGGGCAATTGATGGCCGGTTTCCCTGGTCCGTGAGGCGGTTGTGCGTTGCGGCACCCCTTCAGGGTGCGGTCGTGGGGAGGTCACGTGTACCTGGGGCGTCGCTTCGCTTTGCCCCAGGCTAGGGTTGCTTCACGCTTTCAGCGTGTGGGGGCAACACGCTTCGTACCGCCGTGTATTGGCGCACCATTCGGTGGCTTGGCTGGGCATACTCATTCGAAGTGTAATGGTTTGTATGTTGGTGACGGCGGTACTCTGTATGCGCATGTTAGGGTTCCGTATTCTTTGCCACGATGTTTGCAGCAAATCGACGTGCGGTCACCATATAGCCCGTACAGAATAGCGCGAATCCTATCCCTGCTAGGTTTAGGACTACCCGCCAGCCAAGCAGCCCCGAGCCCGTCCACGTGAAGAAGTACGGTTGAACCAACATCAAAACGAGCGACGCCAGCATGATAGATAGTCCAATCACCTCGAATAGTGTCGACCAATGGCGGTCACCGCGATACCGCGTGGTGGCGCCAGCCAAAGCAAGCGCGCAAGCAATCAAGCCAAGCGAATACAACAAAATGGTTGAGATTATGTTGAGTCTGATGCGGTCGCCGCTGACTGCTGGGTACCGCTGGGCGGGATCATACGTCTCTGTCACGGAATGCGGCTCGTCTAGGTTGGCCCTTTCTAGCTTGCCATTTGCATCGAAGTACACGAAGACCGTTATGTCGTGTTTCTCGTCGACAAGTTCGGCTTCGTGACGGTGCAAGTAGTAGCCCCAGGAAGAGCCCTGGAAATCTTGCTCGTTGTCGTCTGCATACGTGAGGAACTCTGCATCAGGATCGCCGAGAAGAGTGTTGACACTGTCTTTATCCATTCCCACCTTAAGTTGCGGGAATGCTTCAACAACCTTCTCTTGCTTTGAAGCAGGCGCATCATAAGGAAAACTTGCTATGCCGTCTATGAATGTCTGGAAATTGAATTCAGGGCCAGGCATGCTTACGGAATGTCCCACGTAACAACCGACGGCAAGCACGACTAGAGCAATGAGCCAGCATCTGCTCATGGTCTTCATACTTGCATGCGTTAGCAACGATGTTGGAATTTGAGTCTTGCGGCTGAAACGCACGGTATGGAATGTTCTAACAGCCACCAACGTGACTCGTGCACCATGGATCATCTTTCCCCCAACGCATTCACAGGTGACCCCAAGCGTATCACGGCGCGGCGAAATCGGCAAGAGAACGAGTGCGTGGCGGCGGCTCAACCGGTCGGAGGTATCGAGTCTTTTCCGGTCGCCCGCGGGATTTGGGGCGCCGCTTCGCCTTGCCCCAGGCTAGGGTTGCTTCACGCTTTCAGCGTGTAAAGGCACGAATTCCATTCAACCCTGCAGCACACGGTATCGTTGTGCCGCGAAGAAGGATATTTTTATCCCTGCATCTTTGGTGAGGAATCCTTGGGGACGTCACGCTGAATTCGTTGAACATGAAGAGAAAAGCACAGCCACGCCATGCGTGGCTATGCCACACGCACTTGCCCGGCCTTGGGCGGTACTTTCTTTCAGACCTCTGTTTGGCTGAAGACTGCAAGAATTCCTATCGAACAGCGGATTGAAGATAGACGTGTGGCATAGCCACGCATGGCGTGGCTGTGCTCTTTGGGGGTCCCACTCAACATGAGCCGGTGCTGTTTGGCGGCCCGCTTACAACTGCTTCGCGCCGCGCTTCTTCAGTTCCTGGACCGCGTGGCGCACGTCCTGGGCGCGGTCTTTGGGGATGACGAGGACGGCGTCTTCGGTGACGACGACGACGAGGTCTTCGGCGCCGACGACGCTGACGGCGATGCGGTCCGCGCCGGCTTCGTTGTAGACGATGCAGTCTTCGGAGTCGACCACGACGGGGTCGCCGATGCACACGTTCCCATGGTTGTCCTTGGGGAAGCTGCGGTCCAGGGCAGGCCAAGCGCCGACGTCGTCCCAGGGGTAGTCCGCGCGGACCATCACGACGCGTTTCGCGCGTTCCATGAGGGCGTAGTCGATGGAGATGTCTTCAAATTCTTCGAAGGCGGCGCGCACGGCTGGGGCGTCGCCTTTGCGCTGGGCGGCGGCCATGGCGCGGATGGCTGCGGCATGGGCCGGGCTGGCGGTGGTGAGTTCGTCGAGGAAGGTCGAGACCCGCCAGAAGAACATGCCACTGTTCCAGAAGTAGTGGCCGGTCTCGATGAAGTCCTCGGCGCGCTCCTGGTTGGGCTTCTCGTGGAAGGCCTTGACCGGCCACACGGCGATTTCCGCACTTCGGCTGGATGTCGTCCCGTCGGCCACCTGGATGTAGCCGTAGCCCGTCTCCGGGCGCGTGGGCACAATGCCCATCGTCGCCAGGACGGGCTCCCTCTCGGCGGCGCTCAGGGCGGCGTCGACGGTCCGGCAGAACAGATCGGCATCGCCGATCTGGTGGTCGGCGGTGGTGACGGCCATGCTGAGGGGAGCGTCATCGCCGTATTTGGCAAGCAGCATTGCGGCGGCATAGGCCAGGGCTCCGGCGGTATTGCGCTTGCAGGGCTCCGCCCAGATGTTCTCCGGCGGCACCCCGATACCGGCTTCGCGGATGGGTTTGACCAGGTGCTCGCCGGTGACGATATAGACGTGCTCCACGGGAATCAGCGGGGCCACGCGGGAAACCGCCTCGGCCAGCATGGTTTCGTTTTCGCTGGTGAGGTGAAGCAATTGCTTGGGGCGGTCCTTGCGCGAAAGTGGCCAGAAGCGTTCGCCGGACCCGCCAGCCATCACCACGCCAACCCGTTGGACACCGGACTTCTCGCTCATAAATACCTCTCCTTGCATCTTGCAGCGGTCACCCGGGACCCATGGTAACTCTTGACACGACAAGGAACAAGCGCGGCTCATCCCGCTCGTGCGGGATTGTTCACCCCCTCCCCTTGTGTTATGATACAGACTAGCCCGAGCGGAGGAACTCCGCCATGTGCTGTAAGATAAGGAATAATCGCCAGTTATGAATGGATTCCTCAAGAACGTTTCCCTGTGGGTCGTCGTTCTGATCATCTTGGTGCTGCTGCTGACCACCCTGCAGAATGGGCAGGGGTCCAAGGAGCAGTTATTTGAAGTCGACTTCGTGGCCCAATTGAAGGAGGGCAATATCAAGAGCCCCGTGCGGGTCACGAAGGGCGAAGAGCTGTACACCTTCTCGGCCCAGTTCACCAAGGCCTATAAGAACCACACGAAGATCGAGTTCAAGACGGGTGAGTTTCCGGCGGAGTGGAAGACCTTGATGACCGAAAAGGGCATCAAGTGGTCAATAGACCCGGAAGCCACGCTCCTGTTCAGCTTTCTCGTCAACGTCGTACCCCTGGTGCTCATCTTCGGCGTGTTCTGGTTCTTCATGTTTCGCCAGGTGCAGGGAGGCAGCAACAAGGCCCTGTCCTTTGGCAAGAGCCGGGCGCGGCTGGTCAATCACAGCGACAAGGTCGTGACCTTCAACGATGTGGCGGGTGTTGACGAGGCGAAGGAGGAGCTGCAGGAGATCATCGAGTTCCTCAAAGAGCCCAAGAAGTTCTCCCGACTGGGAGGCAAGATCCCGAAGGGCGTGCTGTTGGTGGGGCCTCCGGGCTCGGGCAAGACTCTGTTGGCACGGGCGGTCGCGGGCGAGGCGCATGTGCCGTTCTTCAGCATCAGCGGTTCGGACTTCGTGGAAATGTTTGTGGGTGTGGGCGCGAGCCGCGTGCGCGACTTGTTCCAGCAGGGGCAGAAGCACGCGCCTTGCATCATCTTCATCGATGAAATCGACGCCGTGGGGCGCCAGCGCGGAGCGGGCCTGGGCGGCGGCCACGATGAACGCGAGCAGACGCTGAATCAGTTGCTCGTCGAGATGGACGGGTTCAATACGAGCGAGGGTGTCATCCTGATGGCGGCCACGAACCGTCCAGATGTACTCGACCGCGCGTTGCTGCGTCCGGGCCGTTTCGACCGGCAGGTCGTGGTGGCGAACCCGGACATCAAGGGGCGCGAGGCGATCCTGGGCATACACATCCGCAATAACGGAGTGCCTATCGACGAGACGGTAACCGTAAACACATTGGCGCGGGGCACCTCGGGCTTTAGTGGCGCCGACTTGGCGAACATGGTCAATGAGGCTGCCTTGCTCGCAGCACGGCGCAGCCAGGACCAGGTCACGATGCAGGATTTTGAAGACGCCAAGGACCGCGTGCTGATGGGTCCGGAGCGCCGAAGCCTGGTGTTGAGCCCCGCGGAGAAGAAAAATACCGCGTATCACGAAGCGGGCCACGTCATCATGGGCCGTTTGTTGCCGGATGCGGACCCCGTGCACAAGGTGACCATCATTCCCCGCGGGCCGTCCCTGGGTCTGACGAGCATGATCCCCGTGGAGGACCGGCACTCGATGTCGAAGGCATACTGCCTCGCGGGCATTCGCGTGCTGATGGGCGGCCGGGCCGCGGAAGAGGTCATTTTCAACGAGTTCAGCAGCGGCGCGTCGAACGACTTGAAACGGGCGACCGAGCTGGCCCACGCGATGGTGTGCCAGTGGGGCATGAGCGAGTTGGGTCCTATCAGCTTCGGCTCGAACACCGAGGTGTTCCTGGGACGCGACTTCGTGAAGGAGCGCGATTTCAGCGAGGAAACGGCGTCGGCCGTGGACAAGGCGATACACCGGATCCTTGAAGATGCGTACTCCGATTCGAAGCGGACCATGGTCGAGCACCGTGAACTGCTGGTGGCAATCTCCGAAGAACTCTTCGAGCGCGAGACGCTGGATGCGGAAGAGATCGATGAGATCATCCGCAAGAACGGCGGCGCGCATTTGATTCCGCCCAAGAAGGAGACTCCACCGCCACCGCCGCCGGCGATGCCGGTTGAGGCGACCACCACGAAAGCACAGACGGACGAGCCCGATCTAGGAGATATGGGGCCCGGCGAAATGGTGCCCGGCACCGCGTAAGGGCAATGACAACAGCGGCAGTGCATCTGCGAGCCGGTCTGAAGACGCTTGTCATGGGCGTCTTGAACATCACCCCTGACTCGTTTTCCGACGGGGGTATGCTGTCCACGCCCGAGGCGGCGGAGACCCGCGCGCGGGACTGCATTCGGGATGGGGCGGATATCCTCGACGTGGGAGGGGAATCGACGCGGCCCGGGGCGACGCCAGTTTCGCCGGAGACCGAGCAGGCGCGGGTGATTCCGGTCATTGACCGTATCGCGTCGCTGGGCCTTCCCATCTCGATCGATACCTACCACGCTTCCACGGCGCGCGCGGCGCTGGCACACGGCGCCACCATGGTGAACGACATTTCCGCTTTGCGCGGCGACCCTGAGATGGCGGGGGCTGTCGCGGACGCGGGCTGCGCCGTGGTGTTGATGCACATGCTGGGCACGCCGCGCACCATGCAGGACAATCCGCGCTATGATGATGTGGTGGATTCTGTCTGCGCGTTCTTCGAGGAGCGTTTGACGTTCGCAACGAAGCAGGGCATTGAGGAGGAGGCGATCTGGTTGGACCCCGGCTTCGGGTTTGGCAAGACGCCTGCGCACAACCTCGAACTGCTGAGGCGGCTGAACGAGTTGAAACGACTTGGACGGCCCATTTTGATAGGGACGTCGAATAAATCCATGATAGGCGCCGTCTTGAACGTGCCGGTGCACGAGCGCACGGAAGGCACGGCGGCGACGGTGGCGATCGGCATTGCGAACGGAGCGGATGCCGTGCGCGTGCACGATGTGAAGCGCATGGCGCGCGTCGCCCGCATGAGCGACGCCATACTGGGACGGGGGGAATCATGAGCGAACGCATGTTCGGTACGGACGGGATCCGGGGCATCGCCAATATCCATCCCATGACCGCCGAAACGGCCCTGAAGATTGGCCGCGCCGCAGGGTATGTTTTTCAGCAGGAGGCGAGGCGGCACACCATCTTGATTGGAAAAGACACGCGCATCAGCGGGTACATGCTGGAAAACGCGCTGACGGCGGGCCTGTGCTCGATGGGTGTCAACGTGCTTCTGGTGGGGCCGCTGCCCACGCCGGGCGTGTCGTACATCATGCGCAGCCTTCGCTGCGACGCGGCCATCATGATCTCGGCGTCGCACAATGAGTTTCATTACAACGGCATCAAGTTCTTCGGGCGCGATGGATTCAAGCTGCAGGATGATTTGGAGAATGAGATCTCGCGTATCGTGATGAACGGCGAGATCGATGGCATGCGTCCGACGGCCGAGGAAATCGGGACCGCACGGCGCATCGACGACGCGGTTGGGCGCTACATCGAATTCGCGAAGGCGTCCTTTCCGAAAGGGATGCGCCTCGATGGCCTGAAGATCGTGTGCGATTGTGCGAACGGCGCATCGTACAAGGTGGCGCCCAACAGCCTGCGCGAGTTGGGGGCGGAGGTGATCGCGATTCACAGCCATCCGAATGGCCGCAACATTAACGATGGCTGCGGCTCGGTGCATCCCGAGGATATGCGTGCGACGGTGATCCGCGAACGTGCGGATGTGGGTATGGCCTTCGACGGCGACGGCGACCGCATCGTGATGGCGGACAACGAAGGCCGCCTGTTGGATGGCAACGCGCTGTTGGCGGTGTTGGGCATTGATTTGTTGGAACGGAATCAACTGCCGCAGAAGACCATCGCCACCACGATCATGGCGAACGGGGGCTTGCAGCGCGCGTTGGAGCCGCTTGGTGGCAAGGTCATTTGGACCAAGGTGGGTGACCGGTACGTGGTGGAGGCCATGCGCGAGCATGGGCTCATCCTCGGTGGCGAATCTTCAGGCCACATCGTGATGCTGGAGCACAACGTCACGGGCGACGCCATGATCGCGGCACTGCAAGTGCTGGCCACGATGATCCGGCGCGAGCAACCGTTGTCCGTCTTGGCGAGCGCGTACCACGCGCTGCCGGAGTCTCACGTGTCGATCCCGCTCAACGGCAAACCCGTGCCCAGCCGCGAGGCGTTGGAGGAAGTGCAGCAACAGGCGGAGGAAGAATTGCAAGGCGCGGGGCGCGTCGTGATTCGGCCGTCAGGGACGGAACCCATCGTGCGTGTCATGGTCCAGCACGATAAACTCAAGGCTGCCGAGACGCTTGCCAAGCATTTGGCCAAGAAGATCGGGGCGATGTAGGAAGAGCAGCCGGATTGAAGACACAGGCGAGGGCGCCTGTGCCACACTCGCTTGCCCTGCGTCGAGGCGCTCTTCCGCTCCGCTCTCTGCTGGTTTGCCTGACAGTCTCACGCTTTCAGGGCTGAATGCGGATCGGAGATAGCGCGTGTGGGACAGGCGCCCTCGCCTGTCGTCCCATTGGGTACGCAATGAGAATGGGGACTTTCTTTCTCGTCATCGCTCTCGCATGGGGAGAACCCGTTGCGCAGGTTGATCCGGCGGGTGCCGGCTCAAGCTCTCTACCCGCGCAGTTGGAGCGGCTGGTCAAAGCCTATCCCGACCTCGATGCCTCACGCTGCACCCCCGACCTTCTCGTCTGGAAAGATGGGACCTCCATGCCCATTTCACCGCAGGTCGCGGGACGCACCTATGATGCGCAGCTTGCGAATGCCACGATCTGGGACCAATTGCTATTTGTTTATCCCAAGGGGTGGCCCTTTGAGATTCCCGGTGTGAACCACGATCCCGGCAGGCTGCGGTGCGACGCCTTTTTCCGAAAGGTGTATGGGGCGACAGCAATGGACGTCGAGAGGCAATTGGTCCGCGTGCTTTGGCCGCCCGCGGGTCAGGGAGCGAGTGTACCCTTTTCGAGTGCGAATGGCGCGGCGGAAGCGTTGCGAAACGTCGGCGAGGAGCTGTCAACACTGGCTTCGGAAATCCAGAGGTACGTCAACCGTCCCTGCGGAACCTACAACTGGCGCACCATCGCAGGAGCAGATCGCCCGAGTCCGCACAGCTTCGGGATTGCGATCGACTTCACGCTGCCTAAACATATCCACCGGTACTGGCTTTGGGACCGTGGCAAGAACGGCGACGAGCCAGTCTACCCTGCGGAGATCCTCGATGACGCGGCGATGCGCGCAATTGTCGAGGTCTTCGAGAAACACGGATTCATCTGGGGCGGCAAGTGGTACCATTACGACCTGATGCATTTTGAGTATCGCCCGGAATTACTTTGATTTGGCGACGACTACAGGGGAATAGCCATGTATCTCGTGTCACGACCTTTGGCGATCACGTGCTTGGTTTTGCTGTCAGTCTTGCCTGTGGTATTTGCAGATACGGTGCCGTGGTACGACTCCTTGCTGGTAGGAATGGAAGTGGGACCTACCGGCGCGCAATTCGGGTCGGATCGCGCGGATGTCAAATATGCCTATCGATTCTCCGGCAAGGACATCGTTGAGGCGCAGATCGCGGCGGGATCGCAGTACCTGGTGATCTGGGGGAAGGACAGCGAGTACGCCTACTACGACTCGAAGGTGGCGCCGAAGTGTCCTGGTCTTGGGACGCGTGATGTGCTGCGGGAAGCGGTCGAGGCGGCGAAACCACACAGCCTGCCTGTCATCGTCTACTGCGTCGTCCAAGGCAATGGGTATCCCCTTCGCGACCATCCTGAATTCAAGATGAAGGATAGCGAGGGCAGGCCCATCGATCGGATATGTCTCAACTCGGGTTTCATGGAGCACTTGAAGGCCGTTGTGGACGAGATGCTGGCCTACGGGATTCAAGGCTTCCACATCGACATGCTGGACCAAGGGTTTGGTCCGCCCTATGGGTGCTGGTGCGAGGCATGCCGCGTACGCTTTGAGAAGGATTACGGGAAGCCCATGCCGAAAGGGGTCACGTGGGACGAAGATTGGGACCGGATGCTGGAGTTTCGCTACAACACCTGCGAGCGCTTCGAACGCGAGATCTACCAGCACATCAAGGGCCGGCAGGCCACGTGTTCGGTCGATTTCAACTACCACGGGAATCCGCCGTTCTCGTTCGAGTTGGGCCAGCGGCCGGTGCAGCACGCGCACATTGGCGATTTCGTTACCGGAGAATGCGGTGTGTGGGGATTCGGGGCATTGAGCACCAGCCTGGAGGCGCTCTTCCTGCGTGGCACCGATCCAGGTAGACCATTTCAAGTCGTGCTCCAGCGCGGGGTCCGCTCCTACCACGACCAGACCACACGGCCACTGCAGGATATGCGGTGGGAGATGTTCAGCCTGCTCATGCATGGCGCACAAGCCACGATCGTGGACAAGACGCCCTTTGACGGATCGCTGGACCCCGTGGCCTACGAACGCTACGGCGAGATCTTCCGCGAGGTTGCGGCCAAGCGCGCGCACTTTGGCCGCGGCCATGTGCCGCTGGTTGAAGCGGGCGTGTTCTTTTCGCACCGCACTCGCGACTGGTATGCGCGTGAGACTCCACGCAAGTACTTTGAACCCTTCTACGGTGCGCACAAGGCGCTGTTCTACGAGCACATCCCCACGGAGATTCTCTTCGATGAGAACCTCACGCTGGAACGACTCCGGAAATGTCCCGTTGTGTATTTGCCGGGTGCGGCAATTGTGTCGCAGGCCGAGGTGGACCTGCTGCGTGCGTACGTCCGCGAAGGCGGGAAGTTGCTAATCACGGGCGAGACCGGTACGCATGATCGGATGGGAGCTCCACTCAGCGAGAGTGCATTGACCGACCTGATTGGGGCGCGGTTGGTGCGCCGTCTGGACACCGACGACAACCACGTTTCCTTCTCCGGGGAGGGAGGGGAATTGGATGCGCTGGCGAAGGACATTCCTCGCGACTGGCCTTATCTGGTCCGGGGCGCGGCGGTTGTCTACGAGCCGACTACGGCCAGAGCCTTTGGATCGCTCTACCGCCCCGTTCGTTCTTTGCTGCAGCAGCAAGGCAAAGAAGGGTTCTGGCTGCCGCAGAGCCCAGAGGAGTCTGTGGGGCCGGCGGTGCTGGTCAACGATTTTGGCAAGGGACGCGTGGTCTGCATTGCAGCGGCGCCCGACACGGCGATCGCAGGGGAATGGGGGATGACTGAGGACCGCCTGCTCATTCGTAACGGCATCCGGTTCTTGAATCCTGATCCCGCCGTGCACATCGAGGCACCGAAATTCGTTGAGACCGCAGTGACAGGGGGCCCGGAACCAGGTACGCTGCGGGTGCATTTCGCCGCCTATCTGTCCACGCCGCAGAACACCGCCAAGGAGCGCCCACTCACCGTTCCAGGGCTCATCGAGGACACGCCGATCTTCCGCGCGCGTATCGAAGTTGCGGACGGCGTGAAGCGGGTCATCCCCTTCAACGCATCAACCCATGTGAAACGGCATGGTCCGGCCATTGACGTGCAGATTGATGACGTTCATGAGGTGCTGGTGATTCGTACCCGATGAGGTCCGCGGGGCGCGGCAGCGCGAGAACCTTGTATGTCAGGTCCATAACGTCAACATGCTGAAGCGCGCTGCAAAATGGGTACCGCCCCCTCCGCACCGTGAACCATATGCTTCCAGCACCGCATACCGCGCCGTGGCTCGGAAGCTTTCTATACGTGCATAGATATACTATAAAGTGTAAACTGATAACGCTTGGATGTTCCTGGCTTTGCGCGTTCGTTGGTGGCGTGCGTGGTGGAGTCGCCGGACGGGTGCGGCGAATCGATGTGTCCTTGCGGCACGCCCAGCAGGATTCTGGCGAGTTGGAGTTTCTGTGATTGGGGCATGCGCGACGATTCAGAACCGATCTGGGGCTGAGGCTATGGATTGGAGGCATGGATGAGCGCCCCTGAAACACGGACAGCCGTGCTGATCCACGACGATCCCGTCCAGACCGAGGTGTTGTCGAAGCTCCTTGAGGAAGAGGGGCTCAAGGTCCGCGTCTTCTCCGACGCGGAGAAGGCCTATCTTGCTTGTACCGGCAAGGTTCCCCCCGCTATTATCGTGAGTGGTTTACACCTGCCCGACATTGACGGTCTCCGATTCTGCCGCCTGCTGCGTTCCCCGATGTCCGGTGTGCCCGGCGACGTGCCCATCCTGCTTGCCGCGGCAACCATTTCTCCGGAAGAGACCGGACGGCTCGCGGCCAACGCGGGCGCCAACGCGTACCTTCCCTTGCCGGCGGAGGCGCGCGACCATTCCGAGACCCTGCACGCCTTGCTTCACCTCACCCCCTTGCCGCATGCGCGCCGCGTGTTGCTCATCGTGACGACCCATACGGATGATACTTCACGGCAGCGTGCCTTTGAGGCGGCGGGGTTTCGTGTGGACGTGGCGCTGGGTTTCCAGAAGGCACGGGAACGATTCGAAGGCGGGGTCTACGAACTCGCCTTGCTGGATGTTCCGCCGGCAGTGTACCCCTGCGGCGAGCTGCTGATGCAGCTCCGGGCGCTTCGGCCCGAGGCGGCTCTGGTGATGATGCTGGACGCGCCCGAGCCGCGGGACATCCTGGCATTCATGCAACAGGGCGCGGCCGCGTGCGTGCCGAACCCGTGCCCGCCGGACGGCCTCGTCCGGTATTGTGAAGATGTTCTTCAGGAGCGCGCCTGGGTGCGGATGGAAGCTCAGATGCGCGACAAGACCCGGGAACTGCGCGAATCCAATGACCGGTACACGGCCCTGTTTGAAGGAGCGCGCGATGCGATTCTGATTGCGGAGCCCGAATCGGGCCTCATCCTCCAGGCCAATCGTGAAGCCGAGCGGCTGATGGGCCGGCCGCTCATGGAACTCATCGGTCTACACTACAGCCAGTTACACCCGAAGGAGGGTGAAGAGCGGCGGCAGGAGGCTTTTGAACGGCACGCCACCATGGAAGCGGGCCAGCCCATGGAGACGGAGATCCTCCGCGCGGACGGTACGGTGGTGCCGGTGGAAGTCAGCGGCAGCGTGGTGAACCTGGGCGGCGGGCGTAGAGTGGTTCAAGGGCTCTTCCGCGATATCAGCAAACGGCGAGAAGCGGAGGCCGCGCTCGCAGAGCAAGTATCGCGTCAGCGGCTGCAGTTTGAGCGGTCCAAGGACGGAATCGTCGTTCTCAACCGTCAAGGGGGAGTCTCCGATCTGAATCAACGTTTCGCGGACATGCTGGGCTATCCCCTGGAGGAGGCCAGGGCACTTCACGTGTGGGATTGGGATGCCCGATGGACGAAGGAGGAATTGACGAGCAAGGTGCTATTCGACCCGGAGATCACGTTTGAGACGCGCCATCGCCGCAAAGATGGCAGTATCTACGAAGTCGAGGTCAGCACCATCCTCGCGCAGTGGGGTGGCCAGATGCTCCGCTATTGCGTCTGCCGGGACATCACGCAGCGCAAAGAGACCGAGGCCCGCCTGCGCGAGACGCTCACCTTGTTGGACACCGTGTTCGATTCGGCCTCGGACGCGTTGCTTGCCGTGGACGCACACGGGGGGGTATTGCGCATCAACCGCAGGTTCCGGGAGTTGTGGAACGTGCCCGGCGAGATTGGGAACGAACGCGGCAGCGAGCTTATCGTGTCGGTGCTCTCACCGCATTTGGAAGACGCGGGTCCCTTTGCCCGCATGGTGGAGTATTTGGAGACCAAACCAGAAGCCGAATACATCGGCAGTTTCGAATTGCGCGACGGGCGCATCATCGAAAGCCAATCGTGGTCCCACGTCGCGGAGCAGGGCATGACGTGCCGTGTCTGGAGCTTCCACGAAGTGGTGCTGCCTGCCCGAGTTCAGAAGCGGCCCCGGAAGTCCACGCTCCACCCGGGAAGTATCGAAGGGTCCGTGCAGCGACGGGATACCTGATCCGAGGCGCCACGGACCTCCCCACTTCAGGCTGCGGATGGGGAGCGATGTTGGCCCCGGCGGTCGAGGTCCGCGAGCCGGAAATACGCATGAAACCGGGGGCGTTACGCACGGAAGCGGCGGGTTTGAGATAGTTTTGCTGCGTGCGCTACTATATCGTGTTCACAGCGTGGCGAGACTGCGGCCATCCGTGTGTTCTGCACTTCGTCCGTTTTTCAGGATTGTCAGCGATTGGCTGCATAGAACAAGGGAGATGAGAAAATGGCAATAGTCGATTTTGGCGGGGTCAAAGAGGAAGTCATCACGCGCAAGGAATTCACCTTGGCGAAGGCCCGCCGCGTGCTCAAAAATGAAACCATCGCGATCATCGGGTACGGGGTGCAGGGCCCGGCGCAGTCGCTCAACATGCGCGACAATGGTTTTAATGTCATTGTGGGCCAGTCCAAGGCCTTCAAGCGGGATTGGGACCGCGCCATCAAGGACGGGTGGAAGCCCGGCAAGACCCTGTTCGACATCGAGGAGGCGGTCCAGCGCGCCACGGTCATCCAGTATCTGGTCTCCGATGCCGCGCAGAAGGCCCTTTGGCCGGTCATCAAGAAGAACCTCAAGCCGGGCGACGCCCTCTACTTCTCCCACGGCTTTTCCATTGTCTACCGGGATCAGACCAAGGTGATTCCGCCCAAGGACGTGGACGTGATCCTGGTTGCCCCGAAGGGATCGGGGACGTCCGTGCGCCGCAATTTCCTTTCGGGCGCGGGTATTAACTCGAGCTTTGCCGTCCACCAGGACGCGACCGGCCGCGCGCACGAGCGCTGCCTCGCCATTGGTATCGGGATTGGTTCGGGCTACCTCTTTCCGACGACGTTCGAGCATGAGGTGTGGAGCGACCTCACGGGCGAGCGCGGCGTGCTGATGGGCGCGCTGGCTGGCATCATGGAAGCCCAGTACGACACCCTGCGCAAGCACGGCCACAGCCCGAGCGAAGCCTTCAACGAGACCGTCGAAGAGCTGACGCAGAGCCTCATCCGCCTGGTCGACGAGAACGGCATGGACTGGATGTACGCGAACTGCTCGGCGACGGCGCAGCGCGGCGCGCTCGACTGGAAGCCCAAGTTCAAGAAGGCCGTCCTGCCCGTTTTCACAGAGCTGTACGAACGCGTCAAGACCGGCAAGGAGACCGCGCGCGTGTTGCAGTCCTGCGGACAAAAGGACTACCAGAAGCAGTTGAGCAAGGAACTCGGCGAGATCGGCAACAGCGAGATGTGGCGCGCGGGCGCCGCAACCCGCGGTCTGCGCCCGAAAGAGGCGGCCAAAAAGATCACGAAATCCACCAAGGGTGTGGGCGGACGCAAGTCGAACTAGCCAGACAATCGTTCGTGACGCGGCGCATCCCGAATGCCCGCAGGCACGGAGCAATGCGTTTCGCGAGGAATCTCGCATGGGCCATGCGGGCGGCGGACAGGGTTCGCCCGCGTGGCCTGCACGGTTACAATGCTCCATAGTGCGCGCAGAGAGCAGATAGTTCGCAACGGGCCGGGCGTATGGACGGAACCCGGCCAAGAATCAGTGGAAGGAGACTCCGTGTTCGATCGAATCAACATTCACAGCAGTATTCCCGTGTATGCGCAGATCGAATACCAAGTGCGCATCGCCTTGGCCAGCGGCCGGCTCAAGGCGGGCGACCGGTTGCCCTCTATCCATGCGTTGACGGAGAAGCTTGGCGTCAACGCGAATACGGTCGTCAGGGCGTACCAGGATCTGACATACATGGGAATCATCAATGGGCGGCGCGGCATGGGCACCTTCATCACGGAGGACGCGGCCGCGAAGTGCCGCGATTCCGTGCGTGGAGAGGTCATTGGGCGGCTTCACGAGATCATCAGCGAAGCGAAAGCGAGCGGGATGAGCGCCAAGGAAATCAAGACGTCCATCGACGCGTTGTACGCGGCTGCGCCCGATGAAAACAAACTCGGGGCCACGGTCAAGTCCCTGCTCAAGGGCAAGTAGGCGGACAGAAGACGACCGGCGCGGCGCCCTTCGCGACGCAGGGGCGCCGCGGGCGCGCGCCTACACCCAGAGTAGCTTCAGCATTTCGCCGCTGCTCAGGTTGACGATGCACGGCACCACATCGGGATCGTGACTCGATTCGCGTGCATTCGCGTTTATTGGCGGTTCCTTCCTCTTCAACCGCGAATGGACGCGAATGCACGCCAATGGCAGAGTGCGTGAGGGCCATTCGTGCCAGACCCATTTGACTGCAGTTTCCAGGTTGAGTCGTATCCGAAACGCGGCCGCGACTTCAGCCGCTCGTCGTCGAGGATGAAGCCTTTGACGAGCAACTCGGAAAGCCGGGACGTGGCCCACTGGCGGAACTGGGTGCCTCGATTGGAGCGGACGCGGTAACCGACAGCGAGGATGGCGTCGAGGTTGTAGTGGTCCACGAGGCGCGAAACCTGCCGTGCGCCCTCCATTTGAACTATTCGGAATTTCCTAATAGTTGACAGGGCATCCAGTTCTTGATCGGCGTAAATATTTGATAAATGTTCGTTTATCGTAGGTACTGTTATTTGATACAGGTCCGCCAGTGCGCGCTGGGTCAGCCACACGGTTTGTCCGTCAAGGCGGACCTGAACATTCAGGGTACCGTCCTGGTAGATGAGGAGCTGCCCTTCGGGCGGGGTCTCTCTTAGTTGACCTTCCAATGCCGGTGTCCTTCGGGACGCCTTGATGGGTGTTTCGGTTCTTTTGTTCGCCTGCGAAGTGCTGCGCCGCAGTCCCAGAGGGTGGTGGAAACCACCCTCTGGGCCGCGGCGATTGAATCCTGGTCGTTACTTCTCGGCGGGTTTGAGCTTGATGATCAGGTCATCCGCCTTGAGGCCTTCCATTTCGACTTTGGGGTTGTGGACGAGCTTGAGGATACGGTAGCGGACGGTCTGCGGCGCGCCGCTATGGATCTGGAGGGCCAGGTTCCCGCTGCGCTCGGCGGCCGGGTTCAGATCCAGGCAGGCCGTTCCAGGGGCGCCGTTGATCGAGATCCAAATGGCGGGTCCTACGGCGAGGATTTCGTAGCGGTTCCACTCGCCCGGTTTCACGGCCGCTTCGGCGGTGTCTGTCGAATCCAGCATGCCGCGGCCGTGCTCGTGATACAGGCGGCCCCAGTAGCCTTGCCCCATGTCCGCCTGGTAGCCGCTGGCCTGACCGCTCTCGTCCACCTTCTTCGAGCGGAACTGGATGCCCGCGTTTGCCGTGTTGGGCACCATCTGCACGTCGAGAACGAGGTAGAAGTCGCGGACTTCGATGCCAGACCAGATGAACTCGTTCTTGGGAATGTCCGCGTCGCTGCCGCCCACAATCGCGCCTTCTTCGACGCGCCAATACGGCGCGTTGCCCTGCCAACCGGCGAGGTCCGTGCCGTTGAAGATGCTCGCGTCCTCCGCCGCGCCGTTGCCGAGCGATCGGGCGATGCCGATGGCGGCTTGGACGGCCTCACCTTTCACGGCCTCATCGGCGAATTGGGCGAAGACCAAGTCCAGGGCTTGGGTGTCAGGCACTTGCGCCAGCCCGCCCAGGACCGCCTTCTTCTCATCCGCTGAGGAGGCTTGGCCCAGAAGTTGCCCGTAGCCAGCAACAAGTTCCGCCGGGCTCGCCCCACTCTGGGCCATAAGACGCACGGTGCCGCGCAGCGCGGCCAGTTTGAGACCGGGCTCCGTGGACGTTTTGGCCATCTCTGAAAGCGCGGGCAACGCGACCGGCGTGGGCCATTCGCATAGCGTGCGCAGGGCCTGGTCCTTGACGTTTGGGTCGCTCGATGCGACGGACGCGTTCACCGCTTCAAACGCCTTCGGGCTGCCCGTGGTGCCGAGCAGCCGGATCATACCGAGCTTCGCGTCGCCTTGGGCCTTGTCAAATGCCGCGCAGAACGCGTCGACAATCTGAGCCGGTGCGGAGACGACGGCGAGTTTCAAGGTTTCGTTTTCCTGGACCGTCTTGCTGGCAGGCGCGCCATTCTCGGAGTAGTCGATGCGCAGCCTCTTGACGGCGCCCGGAGCGGGATCTCCGAAGTTGGCGTTGGTCGCCTCGACGGAAAGCGCCCCGGAATCGACGATGCTCTTGACCTTCTCGATGACGTCGGCGGATGGTCCGTCAGGCAGGTCGCCGTACACGGCCTTCTCGATGATGATGCTGCCGGGCGCCTTCTTCTGGCGCTCACTGATGGCCGCGAGCACGGCCTCCGTGGCCTGCGATTGCTCTGGAGAAGCGGCGCCCAGGAAGCTCTCCACGAGCGCGGGCATTTCATCCGTGGTGGCGCAGCCCTGCAGTGCCGTCAAGGCGGCGACGTGCACGCTTTCGTCGCTGTCCTTCAACGCGGAATCCATGAGCAGGCCAACTGGCTCGTCGAGGCCACCCTGGCCGATCAGCTCGACGGCGACCAGGCGGGCTTTGGCGTTATCGCTGCCCAACATCTTCTTGAGTGCGGCATCGCCCTTCTTGCCGGGGAAGTAGCTGAGCGAGTCGCGGGCCACTTTGGCGAGGTCCGTGTCTTCGGATAGGGCCAATTGTCCGATCAGATCGAGGGCAGGCTCGTACCCGATGCGGGTGACGGCGCTGAGGGCCGCCACGCGCACCTCGCCGGCACCTGTCTGCGCGAGAGCGAGGGCGGCGCTGCCGGCGGCGTCATCGCCTTGGCCGAATACCGAGAGAAGCCGGACTTTGCGATCGTCGGGGAGAGAGGGCAGTTCACCGGCCAGCGCGCCGGTCATCTTCTTGCCATCGAGTTCGCGGGCAATGCGCAAGGCGGCTTCAAACTGGTGCCGGTCTTCGCCGCGGACGGCGTCCAGCAGCAGCGGCAATGCGTCACCCACGGAGCGTTGGAGCACCGCACCTCGCAGCGCGGCGGCTCGCACTTGATGCGCGGGATTCGGAAGTTGGAGCAGGCGATCGTAAATGGCGAGCGCCTGGGCAGATTGCTTGTCCGCCGCAAACGTCTTGGCGCACCCGAGGAGCGCATCGCACACGACGAGGCGGGTGACTTCGGGCATGCCGGCTTGACCTAGCGCGCCATCGAGCGCAGAAGCGGCGTCGGGAGTGGCGATGTCGCCGAGGGCCTTGGCCGCGGCCTGGGCCACCTGGGCGTCGGCATCGGGAAGCAGCTTGGCGATTTCCGGCACGGCCTGTTCGTCCTTGCGGGCGGCCAGCGAACTGATCACGCCGACCTTGAGCAGTCCCGAGGTTTTTCCCAAGGCGTCCCGCAGCACCTCGCCTGCTTCGGGATAAGGCATTGGCTCCAGGACGTACCGCGCCATGTGCGCCAGCTTCTCATCGAGCAGAAGGGGCGCCAACACGGGGATGGCTTCTTTTGTGCCATTGACGGAAAGTGCTCGGCACGCCTCCATTTTTTCGGGGACGGACGCGCCGGAGTTCAACACGCTGAGGGGATCAGTACTTTGCGCCGTGCAAGGCGCGACCGCGGCGAAGAAGACTGCGCCGGCCAGAAGAAGAATCGCGATATAGTTCCGCATGATTTCCTCAATTCCTTTCATGTCGAGCCCTAGATGACCCACGGTTCCCGCTGGGCTCGTGCGCGCAGGCGGTTGGCTTCGTCGTCGTTGATGAATTCTTCCTTGACGGGGTCGTAGTGCATGTCGCGCTTGAGCCACATGCAGATGTTGGCGGCGTGCACGGTGGTCATGGAGCGGTGCATGACTTCGGCGTTGGCCACGGGTTCTTCGCGCGACTTGACGCAGTCGAGGAAGTTGCGCATGTGGTCGAGGGAACGGCCCGTGCGGGCGACATACTCGCCGACGACCTTCTTGTATTCGGCCAGAATGTCCGGCGACGAGGCCTCGGGCATCGCGTAGCCGTCGGCAGAGCCGACCCAGCCGCGTGGCCCGTCAAACCGCTCGCCGCAGGAGCCGTGCCAGTACTTGTCGAAGCGGGAGAGGATCATCTTTTGTCCACTGGCAAAGGTGCACTCCATGCCATCGCCGGAATCATTATCGACGTACTGGTAGTGGATAGGCGAGGTGTTCAGCGCGTCCAGGCCGGCCTGGGCTTGTGCAAACGTGTGCGCGCCCCACTCGCCGATGCAGCTTGTGTGGAAGTCATAGTCGTCGCGCCAGCCACCGCTGACATACGACTTGTTGAAGGGACGCCACGGGCACGAGCCGAGCCAGATATCCCAGTCGATCTCGTCCTTGGGTGGCAGCGGTTCTTCAGGCTTCCACGTGTGTTGCATCGTGGCGGAGTCCCACGGGGCGATATGCGCGTAGGCGGTATGCACGTCGCCGAGGCGTCCCGTACGGGCCATTTCGATTGCGAACACATGGGTGGCCTCGCTGAGGCGCTGCGTGCCGGTTTGGTAGACCCGCCCGTACCGCCTGGCGGCCTCGACCACGGCCTGGCCTTCGGCAATGGTCATGCAGGAGGGCTTCTCCGTGTAGACGTCTTTGCCCGCGCGCATGGCGCGGACCGATGCCTGGGCATGCCAGTGGTCGCCGGTGGCGATCAGGACGGCGTCGATGTCCGTGCGCTCGGCCAGGAATTCGCGCAAGTCGATATACATCTTGCAGTCTTTGTTGCCGTAGTGATCGTCCACGAAGGTCTTCACGGCTTCCCGCTGCTGCTTCCACAGATCGCAGATGGCGACGATTTGCACGTCCTCATTGCCGATCATCCAGCGCAAGTCGTGGAAACCGCGGCCGTGGATGCCGATGCACCCGACCACGATCCGCTCGGAAGGCGCTGTGGCGCCATCCTTGCCCAACGCCGATCCAGGGATGATGTACGGGGCGGCCACGGCTGCCGCGGCCCCGGACAAGAATCTCCGCCGAGAAATCCTACCGCTCATGTGATGTTCCTCCAGATGCTGTCGTACGATGTGCCGGATATGCCTGCCGCAGCCCATGACGATGAGCCGGCGACCCGCAGCGACGCCGGCCGTGTGACTCCCTCAAAACGGCCCGGGTAAGACGTCCCCTCAAGACTGGGCAGACAGACATGGTACACGATAGGGACAGCCCGCGGCAGGATCAAGTCGGCGAATTGATTCGCATGAAGAGGTGAGCCTACTATCTCTCCGGTTTATACTCGCGGCCTCACTCATGCCTCAATACGGCCCGCCTTGCCAGATTGAAGGGGAGTTGCAGGGGTGCAAACGGTGCAGCGACCCCGGCTCGGCCCGCACAACGCATTGGAGATTCACGCAGTATGCCCGCCAAGTTCAACGTGTTTGTTGTACCTCACACGCATTGGGACCGCGCCTGGTACGTTCCGTTTGAGGAGTTTCGCATACGGCTGGTCCGGCTTATCGACCGCATTTGCGACACGCTCGAGAAGGATCCACGCTTCACGTCGTTTTCCCTGGATGGTCAGACGGTCGTGCTGGAGGACTATCTCCAAATCCGGCCCGAGCGGCGGGAACGACTCAAGGCTCTCGTCGAGAAGCGGCGGCTTTGGGTGGGGCCCTGGTACATCCTGCCCGACGAGTTCCTCGTGAGTGCGGAGTCCATTGTCCGCAACCTCATGCTGGGGCACGCCATCTCGGCGGAGTTTGGGCACACCATGAACGTTGGGTATGTGCCCGACCCGTTTGGGCACATCGCCCAGTTGCCGCAGATCCTGCAGGGGTTTGGATTGGACACGTTCGTGTTTTCACGGGGCCTCGATTCGGACCTGAAACTGCCGCTGGAATTCCGCTGGCTTGCGCCGGACGGCTCGTCCGTACTTGCCTTGCATCAGATGCGGTTCTACAACAACGCGGCGTTTCTCGGATACCGGATCCCGTGGGGAGATCCCGAACAGATGGTGCTCGACCGCGATCTCGCCATGCAGCAGATCGAGACCGCGTGTAGTGAACTCGCCGCGGTCACGCAAACACGGGCGCTCCTGCTGAACAACGGCGTCGATCACTCCGAGCACCAACCCGAACTCCCGAAACTGCTCAACGCCGCGGCACGGAAGTTCCCGCAATATGACTTCCGCATTTGCTCGTTTGAAGAGTACGTCAAGGCCGCCATGCGCGATCTCAAGGGGAAGCGCCTCCGCAAGCATGAGGGCGAACTCATCTACCGGTACGGCGATATGCTCCACGGCGTGTATTCGTCGCGCATGTACCTCAAGATGGCCAACCAGCAGTGTGAAGACCTGCTCGAGAAGGCCGCGGAACCCCTATCGACGCTGGCGTGGTTCACGAAGAGCGGCGAGTACCCGCGCGATCTGCTGTGGCACGCGTGGCGCGAGCTTCTCAAGTGTCACCCGCACGATGACATCTGCGGGTGCAGTGTGGACCAGGTGCACGACGACATGGAGCACCGGTTCGGCGTGGTGAAGCAGGTGGGTTCCATCATTGTCCGCGACGCCCTGCGATCCATTGCACGCAATGTTGACCACTCCAGGCAGGACGGAGTCCCTGTCACGGTCTTTAATCCCCTGGGGTTTACGCGTGACGAGGTGGTCGAGATCGACATCGATCTCTCGCGGCCCGGCGAACCGTGGAAGCATTTTGTTTTGTCCGATGAGCGTGGCCGGGAGTTGGCCTATCAGCTCCTGCGCAGCGAGGATCAAGCGTGGCTCGAGCCGTTGAAGGGCTTCGATGTGCGCCGGCATACCGTCCGGCTGCGGCTCGAACTGCCGTCGTGCGGTTACCGCACGCTTTACGTTCGCGAAGGACGGCCCGCGCATGTACCGCAGCTCATCAAGGGAGTCAAGATTGGGGAGCGTTCGTTCGAGAATGCGTTCTACACGCTTGCCTTCGCCGCAGATGGATCCGTACAGCTCATCGACAAGCAGACCACGATGCGTTTCAAGGACCTCCTGGTTTTCGAGGACATGGAAGATTGTGGCGATTCCTACAACTGGTCCTATCTCGCGAAGAATTCCCAAACGCTGACCACTGCAGGAAAGCGGGCACGAATCCGGCGCATTCGGGGTGATGCGTTCTCCGCGACGTGGAGCGTTGCGCATGTACTGCGAGTTCCGCGATGTTTGACTGCCGATCGTTCCGCGCGCGCCAAGGAGATGGTCGCGCTCGAGATTGTGTCGGAGGTGACCTGCCATGCGGATTCGCCGCGCATCGACGTGGTCACGCGCGTGGAGAACACGGCCGAAGATCACCGCTTGCGCGTGCTGTTTCCAACAAGTATCAGGACGGAAAGTGTCAGTATTGACGGTCACTACGCGGTGGTCGAACGGCCCGTGGCTCTGCCGCCGAAGCGCGGCAACCTTCCTCCGTATCCCACGCAGCACCAGGGGCGCTTCGCGGATCTCAGCGACGGGAAGAGGGGCTTTGCGATCATCAATCTCGGTATGCCCGAATTCGACGTGGTTTGCAAAGGCGCCAAACGCACGCTCGCGCAGACCCTATTCCGCAGCGTCGGCTGGCTCAGCCGCGAGGACTATGTGACCCGGCCGGGACACGCCGGACCGCCGATCGACACACCAGGCGCGCAGTGCCTCCGCCGCATGGAGTTTCGATATGCCTTCATGGCGCACAAGGGAGACTGGACCCACATGATGAATGAAGCGCTTGCCCACAATGTGGGCGTGTTGGCCACGCGCGGCGACATTCACGGGGGCACGGTGCCGCAAGAGGTAGGCTTCATGAGCCGCGACGCCAATCTCTGCGGCCAGCCGACGCGTCCACTGCCGCGCGGAGGCGCACTTCCGGAGCGGGGCAGCCTCATCGATCTTGGCAACAAGAAAGTTGTGCTCAGCGCGGTCAAGAAATGCGAGAGCCGCAATAGTCTGATCGTGCGTTTCTACAACCCGGGCCGGGACACGGTGAAAGGCAGCATCAAAGCACTCAGGCCTATTCGGCAGGCATTCCTGACCAATCTGAACGAGCAGCGGCTGCAATCTGCGCGCGTGGTGAAGGGAGAGGTGCCTTATACGTGCGGATCGAGGAAAGTGGTCACGGTCGAGATCGTGTGAAGAAAGATATGGGAGTTTTGGGAAGTATGGGAATTATGGGATGGTCACAGGCACGCGACGTGTCGCTCACCTTGCCACGGGTTACTGCCTGATTACCGTCTCGAACACGTAATCGATCACTTCCAGGATGCGATCCTCATGCTCCGGAGTCAGACGGCTGGGGACGTTGATCCCTACGCTCGAGATCAGCGCCTCGTCCAACACGGGCAGGCTACCTCTCGCGTATGAATACGCTTCGTGGAAGGCATTCGCCGGGCATTTCCAGGGGCAGCCATTGTTCATAGGCCATTTCTCGATCAGCGGCAGTATGTTGTAGTAGACGTGCACCTCGAAATCGTGCAGCAACCAGGGGTGTAGTCCCCATTCATTGAGCGCCGCCGCGACAGCCCGCCCCTTCGCGATCCTTTGCTCGTCGTCCAGTGGGCTGTCCGGCAATCGCCAAATGCAGTAATACCCGGTGTCACCGGGATTCTCAGCATCCGCGTGGGCTCTGGGTGTCAGCCCCAGATCCATGATGTGCTGCTCGAATCGGGCGTGGCTCCGCCGCATCTGGGCGAGAATCATGTCGAGCTTTCGCAACTGAACCCGCGCGATCGCCCCTTGCAGCTCCGTCATGCGGCGCCCGTGCCCCCAACCCAGAGGTACGTCGCCATACCAGTTCTGCGCGGGTTCATGGTCTTTGGCGTAACCGACATTGTGTAACGCCTCGATGCGCCGGTGCAGATCGGGATCCCGCGTGACGATCATCCCGCCTTCCCCCGCTGTGATGTCCTTGTTGATCTGTAGACTGAAGATGCCCACGTCGCCGAATGTGCCGGCGCGATGAATTGTGTCGGGACCAGATGCGGTAATGGAGCCTGGAATACCGCGTGCGTGGGCGCCCAACGACTGCGCGCAATCCTCAAGCACACGCACGGGTTCAAGGCCGGCCGCGATCCGCTCCGCATTGATCTCACGCACCGTGGACATGATGGCGCCGATCCGGGCGCACCCTCCGAGCATGGGTACCGGCATGATGACCTTGGTTCGCGGGGTGATTGCCTTGCGAAGTGCCGCAGGATCCATGTTCAGGGTGTCGTCCGAGTCTACGAGGACGGGAACGGCGCGGTTGCGGATGATCGCGGAAATGCTGGCGATCCACATGAAGCCCTGCACAACCACTTCGTCGCCGCAGCCGACGCCCAGGGCGTCGAGAGCAACTTCCAGGGCGCCCGTCCCTGAGTTGACGGCAGTGACGTGAATGCCGCTAGTGTCTGGCCACGGGACTCCGGGGGCACTGGCGAGGAATCGGGCGAACTCCTCTTCGAACTGCCGGACTTCCAGGCCGCACTCGGGTCCGTAATAGCGGAAGGGCGATTGCCTTCTGATCACTTGCGTGATGGCCTCGATTTCGGCATCGTCATACCAAATCGCCCCCGGGAACTCGCCGGGCAATGGGAAGAATGGTGGTTTACGCATCACGGCCCCCTCTGGTGTTGACGACCAAAAAGACTCTAAACTTACGGGCGATCACCACATTGGCAAAGTGTAAGACAGACGCCTGAAACGGCGCAAGGGTAGTCAAGGCGGCTGGGATTTGGCGGGGAGGAGTCGAAAATGTTCAAGAAAGTCTTGTTGGGATTCGCGGTGTACATCGGCTTATCAGCAGTTCTTGCTGCCGCCGAAGTGAAGGAAGTCCTCAGGCAGTCAATTCCACTTGCCTATGTTTCACCTTCGCTGCAATTGAATCTCGAGGCGGACCGCGAGTCCGCGCGCATCACGCGAATGGGATGGGACACGGACGGCACCAATCGTGCTGGGATCAACCTGCTCAAGGCTCCGGTTGAACTGCGTTTGCTCAAAGGCGCCGACGTAGTGAACGCCCAGACTCGCGTCGAGACCCCAAATGCGGAAACGGTGCGCTACACGCTCGCGCTGCCGGGTGAGACTTGGATTGCATGGGAAATCGTCGTCGGGGCGGATGGGTTGCGCATGCAGGTCTCGTCCAGCGGGGACGTCTCGAAAAACGCGGACAGGGCGCAACTGGTGTTTCCTTTTGAACCGGCAACGGCAGTCACCTGCATCATCAGTAACAACTGGACAGCGGATGGCACGTTCCTGCTTCCCGCAATCCTGAGCGCGCCCGACCTCGGCCAGATGCTGCTCACGCACACGGGTAAGGGCCAGCTCGAGGGCCGGATTGAAGGAAACCGGAAAGAACGTTGGGTCACCGTCACGATGGAGTTTTCGATTCCGCCTGATGGTGTCGCGTCAACACTGGCGTTCACTCCCGTGGTGTTGCCCAGGCCCGCGGGATTTGCCGACGACCGGCAGTGGCAGGCAGCGCGCCGGGGATGGTTCAATCTGATTCAACTGAGCTGTGGCGCGTCCGGAGGCAGCAAAGACGTGATTGGCGTTTGGGCCAACAATGTGCTTAGTGACCCGGTCAGCAGCGTTTTGTATATGCTCGTGGACGCGACACTGCTTGTACCCGAACTGGCGCCGGGCGTTTCGATGCCGCCGATTCTGCGGCGCTCGGTGGAATACTGGATCGATCACAAGACCAACGAAGACGGGCTCATTGCTTACACGGCGCGGGGAACCGCTGGACGGGAAGCCGAACGTGAGCAGGAAGGAAACCCAGGCGACAATCAAAACGTGATGGACTCGAATCCATCCGTCTTGATCGGTGCGTGGGGTTATGTGAAGGCCACTGATGATATCGAGTGGCTCAGGGGACGCATCGAGGATCTTGAGTTCATCTCCGCATACATGGAACGGCGGGATGTCGATGGCGACGGGCTGATTGAATCCAAACAGAGCGGTAACAGCGGATCGCGGCCTCCACGCAATCCGGATTGCGCCTGGGACTGTTATACCAGCGGACACAAGAATGCGTATGTGAACACGCTGGCCTATCGGGCGTGGCGAGGTATGGCGGACCTGGAAAAGAGACTGGGGCGCACCGAACAAGAACGCCACTACCAGCAGAAGGCGGACCAACTGAAAGCCGCGTTTGTGCCCGCCTTCTACAATCCTGAAACGGGGTGGCTGGGATTCTGGAGGAGCCGGGACGGCGTGCTTCACGACATTCACTCCGATGCGCCGACCAGTTTCGCGATTAACTACGGACTCGTTGAGAAGCAGAAAGGCAGGGAGATGCTGGGACGCTTCTGGAGCGCGTTGAAAGAAACCGGTTTCACGCGCTTTGATCTGGGAACGCCCGTAAATGTCCGCCCAATCCCCCGAGAGGAGATGGAAGCGTACTTCGACTTCCAACAGTTCTTGAACGGGGGCTGCTGCGTGAGCAATACCTCGTACTTGCTCAATGCGCTGTACATAACCGGAATGACAGAGGAGGCCAATCTCATCTTGGAGGCGATGCTCAAACGGCAGCAGGATGGAGTCTTCCCAAACGGCGGCGGTTTCCAGAACGGTTTTGTCGATCGCATGGGGTCGGGCGCGGAAGTCTTTGATTGGAGCGGGAATCCCGCGGGATATGAAGGACACCTCGTCTACTGTTGGGCCTTTCTGCATTCCATGCTGCTTCGCGAACCGGCCCTGCGCGAGGTCGTCTACGAGGGCTGCTTCTAGCGGCTACGCTTATGCGAGGGGAGCAATCGAAGTCGATTCCATGAGTGCTTCACCGCGATCTCTTGTGATACGCTTTGTCACAAATTGCGGTCACGAATGAGGGAGAGGTTCCATGGGAGTTTCCAGTACGGCGCCGCGCGCCACGCTCATCGGCAGCGGCATGATCACGCAGGTCCAGATCCTGCCATCGATATACCAGCTTCATCGGCTTGGCGTAGTCGGCGACATCCACATTTGCGATGCCCGCGCACGGTTCCTCAAGAATCTCGCGGAGAATGCGGCCCTTCGGAATGCGTTTCCGGGGCAAGGCTTTACGGCGCATCCGGATCCCGCGTCCACGGCGCTCGATGAAACTAATTCGGAAGCGTTCAAGCAGGTGTTGGCGGCGGCGCCCAAAGGCAGCGTGGCCATCATCGCCGTGCCGGACCAGTTTCACTATCCGGTCTTGAAAGAGGCCCTGGCCAACGATCTCCACGTCTGCATCGTGAAGCCGTTGGTCTTGAAGTTCGAGCAAGCGGAAGAGATTGCCGCCATGGCGTACGAGCGTGGTCTGGTCGTCGGTGTCGAGTATCACAAACGCTTCGATCACCGCGCGCTCATGGCGCGGCGTGCCTATCGAAACGGCAAGTTCGGCGAGTTCCGTCTCGCGCAGGCCCAGATGATCGAGCCGAGGTACTACTACCACTCGAACTTCCAGAATTGGTGCACCGTTGAGAACAGCGACATGTTCACGTACGTGGGTTGCCACTACGTCGATCAGGTAGCCTTTATCACGGGACTGCGCCCGGTGCGCGTCAGTGTCTACGGCATTGTCGAGGAGTATCCCAACGGCAACAAGGGATTCCTTTGGACGGACGGGCGCATCATCTGGGAGAACGGGGCCTGCCTCAGTGTCGTGGATGCGATGGGGTATCCCGACCGGGCCGCGGGCGGCAACTACCAGGGCTTGGCGATGTGGGGCAAAGGGCCCGACGATGCGACGCTGATCTTTCACTCCGATCAGTATCGCGGCGTCAAGTACGGCTACACCGAGGCGGGCACAGACCCCGGCGACACCGTGTATGCGGAGCCCAATCCCGACTACTTCCAGCTTCTCGACATCGGCGGAGGCGGCCTCACGCCCGTGGGCTACGGCTATCGCAGCATCGAGTACAT